>JAYWEM010000105.1:0-38641 GCA_043779265.1 bacterium
CCGATTTCTTCGAGCAGCTCGAAGAATGCCCACGCGATGGCCGGCGTATCGCTCGCCGGCTTCATCACGACCGTGTTGCCGGTGACCACGGCCACCATCGTCATGCCGACGCAGATCGCGAGCGGGAAGTTCCACGGCGGGATGACCGCGCCAACGCCGAGCGGCAGATAGACCAACTCGTCGCGCTCGCCCGGCATCTGGTGCACCTGCTGCGGCTCCGCATAGCGGAGCATCTCGCGCGCGTAGAACTCGAGGAAATCGATGGCCTCGGCGGTGTCACCATCGGCCTCGTTCCAGCTCTTGCCGACCTCGGTGACCATGATCGCCGAGAAGACATGGCGGCGCTCGCGCATGCGGCGTGCCGCCTCGACCAGATAGGCGGCGCGAACGCCCGCCGGAACGCGCGACCAGGTGCGGAACGTTTCGTAGGCGACCTCGACGGCGCGCGCGGCCTGCTCGGCAGTGGCCGACTGGAACGTGGCGACGACCTCCGAGGGACGTGACGGATTGGTCGAGGCGAACGTGCCCGCGCCCTTGTGACGCTCACCGCCGATGACAAGCGGGCGCTCTTGACCAAGCTGGGAGCGGACCTCGGCGAGCGCCTTCTCGAAGGCAGCCCGCGGCTCACTCTGCTGGAAGTCGAAGTACGTGGTCGGCGAGTAGGGCGGCAGCGACTCGAGGGTGACCGGGGCGATGAGGCCGGTGGCGACGGGGTTCATGACTCCTCCTCACGGCACGAGCGAGGGCGGCATCACCGCCCATGAAGTTCGGATACCGTCAGGATAGCCGAAGGTTCAGCCTGCCGCCGCCCCGACTCAACGAGTCAGCGTCAGTCGCACCACGCGTGTCTCGGAATCCGCTTCCAGGCGAGCGAGATAGAGCCCCGCGGCCACTCTTCGCCCGGACGCGTCGGTGCCGTCCCACACCGCGGCGTGCGAACCCGCCGCGTGAGGCCCCGAGGCCAGCGTGCGGATCGACCGGCCCTGAAGATCGAGCAGTTCGAGCTTCACGTCCGCCGCGGTCGGCAGGCTGAACTGGAAACGGGCCGCGTGGCTCGAGGGATTGGGCACCGGGGCTGCCAGGCGCAGCGTGAGCGCTCCTGAACCTGGGACGCTGACCGGCGGGGCGATGTAGCGGATGGCTCGGATCTGACCGGTGTTGGCGGCGAAGTTGTTCGACTGACGGCAGTACCAGATCGCGCCGTCAGGGCCGACGATCGCGTCGGAGATCTGCCGCACACCACCACCCCACTCGGTCATCACCGGTGAGCTGGTCACGCCCTCGAGGAGTCGGCTGCCGTTCCACGACAGTCGGCGGATGAAGCCGGTGTAGTAGTCGGAGAACAGGATGTCGCCGTCGTACTCGGCCGGAAAGGCATAGGCAGCCCCCGGCGGAGCACGATAGACGTCCATGCCGATGACAGAGAGTCCGACGCTGTGGTCATAGACGGTGATGGGCTGGGCGTGGCCACTGGCCGAACGGCCCGAGCAGGTCGTGAAGGCGGCGAAGCCCTCGAAAAACGGCCATCCGCCGCTCTGACCGAAGCGCAGCAGCGAGATCTCCTCCCACGTGCTCTGGCCGACATCGCCGACCACGAGCTCGAGCGTGACGGGATCGACGTGGATCCGGAAGGGATTGCGGAACCCGAGCGCCACGACGAGGCGTGTGTTGATGTTGGGCCGATTCGCGAATGGATTGCCGGCCGCCACCAGGGCGTTCTTGTCCGCCAGGCCCGGGCCGTCGGGGAGCGTACGCACTTCGAGTCGCAGGATCACGCCGCGAAGACTCGTGGAGTCGAGGGCCGAACAACTGACGGCATCATCGCCGAAGCTCGCGTACAACATGCTGTCGGGCCCGAAACGGAGCGTGCCGCCATTGTGGTTGAAGTTGTTGTCCGGGAGGTCGACCAGCAGATCGAAGCGTGAAGCCAGATCCAGCGTGAGCGCACCGTCGCCGGTGAGGTCGACATCGCCGGTCAGGGCGAATCGCGAGACGCGCAGGAAGTTGCCGGCGGCGTTCGAGTTGTACGTCATGTAGACGTAGGGCGAGGCAGGCCACCTCGGATCGACCGCGACACCCAGCAGACCGCGCTCACTACCCGAGAAGTTGATGTTCGCCACCGTGCCCACGGGATCGATCGCCGCGAGGTTCTCATCCACGAGCATCCGCAGCCTGCCGGTCGTCTGCTCGACGAACAGGAGGCGACGCCCGCGATCGGGAGCGGCATCCGGGATGAATACGATCGACGTCGGAAGCGACAGCCCGGCCTCGATACCGACGTCGACGAAGTCGGTCGGGACGGTGGCCTGAGCGCGCACATCGGATACGGCCATCATCGACAGGAAGAACAGCGCGAGAAGTCGTGCGAGGGGTCGGAAACGGGTCATGCGGGGCTCACCTCCGAAGCGGGATGTGGAATCGTCTCGCAGGAGTGGGCCCCGCGACAAGACGGGAACGATCCGGCCGCAGCACCGAGAGGGCGGATGCTCTCAGCGAATGAGAACGAGGCGGTGGCTCCGGCTCAGCTGCTCGGTGTCGGCACGAACGACATAGATGCCAGCTGGGGCTTCTCGCCCACTGTCCTCGAGCCCGTCCCAGAACAGGTCGTGGCGACCCGCCGCACGATCCGAGCCCTCCAGCAGCGTCCGCACCACACGGCCCGTGAGGTCATGGATCCGAACGCTGATCCGCGCCCGCGAGGTGGGTGTGATCGAGATGGTCGCGGTGCCGATCGCAGGCTGCGGGGCGACGAGAAGCTGGAGTGCGAACTCTCCCGGGGCAGGCGGCGGCGGTGGTGGTGGCGGTGGCAGCGTGTCCCCCACGAACACGATACGCCGCAGGCTGCCGCTGTTGGGCTGGAAGTTGACGGCCTGCCGCAGGTACCAGAACGACCCATCGCTTCCGACGCGATAGTCCGATGCGGCCGCGAATCCGATGGCCCAATTCGTCGCGCTGGGCTGCCCTGCCACCGCGGGCGCCACCGCGAAGGCGTTACCGGAGACGCGAAGCCGGCGCAGCACGCCACTGTAGTAGTCACTCATGAACACATCGCCGTGGTACTCGGCGGGCCAATCCGCCGCCGCGGCCTGCGGCCGATACGCTCCCGCGACCATGATCGAGGCCGAACCCGCGCCACTTCGATCGTAGCTGTAGGACGGCGCGATCCGGCCGGCGCTCGATCCCGTGCACGTCGAGAACGGTGCGGGCCCCTCGAACCACGGCCATCCGAAATCGGCCCCGAGCGTCCCGCCGAGCGTGCCAGTGGAGCCCGGAAGTCGGACGACGTCGAGTTCCTCGTGCGTGACCTGCCCGACGTCGCCGATCAGAAGCCAGCGACGGACCGGATCGATCTGCAGGCGGAACGGATTCCGCAGCCCGCTCACCGCGACCAACCGCGCATTGGTGTCGGGATGCAACGCGTAGGGATTGCTCGCCGGGGTGATCTGGGCCCGCGTCGCACGGCCGGGCCCATCGGGGATGAGTCGCACCTCGATCCGCAGCACGACTCCGCGAAGGCTCACGGTGTCCTGCGCAGCACACGGGACCGCGTCCTCGCCCAGTGTCACGTACATCAACTGATCGGGTCCGAATCGCACCGTGCCGCCATTGTGATTGAACTGCGCGTCCGGGATGTCGTCGATCAGATCCATGCGCGACGCGGGATCGGCGCTCAGGCCCGTCCCCGCCGTGCCGTCGAGATCGCCCGAGACGCGGAAGCGCGAGATCCGGATGCGGCCGGTCGTGGAGGTCGAGTGCACATAGAGGTAGGGCTCGGCCGGCCAGCGCGGGTCGACGGCGATGCCGAGCAGCCCTCGCTCCGGCCCCGGGCGCACCTCTGGAACGGTCAGCACCGGATCGACGATCGAGAGAGCCCCGCCCTGGATCATCCGGACGCGGAAGCTCGTCTGTTCCACGAACAGCACCCGCCCATCCGGCAGGAACTCGAACGACGTCGGGAAGTTGAGCCCCGGAACCAACTGCTCGTCGACGAATCCAGTCGGCAGCGTCTGCGCACGGACGACGGGCGCGGCGAACACGACTGCAAGGAGAACGCCAAGTAAGGCGGCGAGAGGGGTTCGGCGCATGGCGCCCACTCTAGCGTCCTCGGAGGCCGACTGCACGCGCCCGATGAAACCGGCCATTGCGCCCGGCTCCCCCGAGCACGGATACTGCCGCGCCATGTCCGCCTCCCTCTCCTATCGGATGCTCGCTGGTCTCGTGATCGGCGTCGTGCTCGGCGTGATCGCCCATCGGGTGGCGGGCGATGCCGAGTGGCTCAAGCAGTTCGTCCGGCTGGTGACCGAGCCCGGCGGCAAGGTCTTCCTGCGGCTGCTGTTCATGCTCGTGATCCCGCTCATCGTCTCGGCGCTCGCGCTCGGCGTCTCGGGTCTCGGGGATCTCAAGGCGCTCGGACGCATCGGGCTCAAGACGCTCGCTTACACGATCGTGGTCTCGAGCATCGCCGTGATCCTCGGCGTCACACTGGTCCAGGTGCTCCGACCGGGCGACGGCCTCTCGCCCGAGCTCAAGGCCCGCCTGCTCGAGCAATCGAGCGCCCTGCCGGCGGCGGCCACCGCGAGTGGCGCCTCCGGTGTCGACTTCCTGGTCGGGCTCGTTCCCAGCAACGCCCTCAAGGCCATGGTCGAGGGCGACATGCTCGCGGTGATGGTGTTCTCGCTGCTCCTCGGCATCGGCCTCGCGATCACGCGGACGCAGCCGGCGAGGGCATTCGAAGATGCGCTCCAGGGTCTGTACGACGTGACCATGAAGCTGCTCGGACTCGTGCTCCAGGTCGCACCAATCGGCGTCGCATGCCTCACGTTCACGCTCACGGCGCGATTGGGCTATGAGGTCCTGTTCCAATTGGGTGCCTACGTCGGCGTCGTGCTGCTGGCGCTCTCCATCCAGCAGTTCGTCGTCTACTCGATCAGCGTGAGCTGGCTCGGGGGCATGTCCCCGGCCCGGTTCTTCTACGGCATCCGAGAGGCGATGCTGACCGCGTTCTCGACCGCCTCGAGCAATGCGACGCTGCCCACCGCGCTCGCCGTCGCCGAGCGCGAACTCAAACTGCCACCGCATGTCTCGCGCTTCGTCCTCACCATCGGCTCGACCGCGAACCAGAACGGCACCGCGCTCTTCGAGGGCGTGACGGTGCTGTTCCTCGCCCAGTTCTACGGTATCGAGCTGACGCTCGCCCAGCAGGTCACGGTGGTTTTCATCTCGATCCTGGGCGGCATCGGAACGGCTGGCGTACCTGCAGGCTCCATCCCCGTGGTCGCGATGATCCTCGGGATGGTGGGAGTGCCGGTCGAGGGCATCGGGCTGATCCTGGGTGTCGATCGCTTCCTCGACATGTGCCGCACCACGCTGAACGTGACGGGCGATCTCGCGGCTGCCGTGGTCGTCTCGCGCGGCGAGCCGCATCCGGTCCTGGCCGAGGACGCCTGAGCGGGGCGATGTCCGTCCCCCACTTCGATGCAGCCGTGATCGGCGGTGGCGCGAACGGCCTTGCGACCGCATGGCATCTGGCTCGCCAGAGAGCCGGGCGCGTGGCGTTGATCGAACGCTTCGCCCTGGCACACAATCGGGGCAGTTCGCACGGCGCCGCTCGCATCACGCGCAGCAGCTATGGCGACGCGACGCACGTCCGGCTGATGCGGATCGCGCACGAGGAGGAGTGGCCGAGGCTCGAGCGCGACTCGGGGGCCACGCTGATCCACCGCTGCGATGGCGTCTTCTTCGGCCCGTCGGACGGCCCGATCCGCTCGTACGCGGCGGCCGTCGCCGAGGCCGGCGCCGCAGTGGAGGCGATCGATCCGGCCGAGGCGAGGCGCCGGTTCCCGGCCTTCACCTTCGTGAACGCCGATCAGGTGCTGCACGACCGCACCGGTGGCTTGATCGATGCTGCGGCGTCGATCGCCGCGCTCGTGCGCGTCTGTCTGATCGAGGGCGTGTTCATCCATGAGCACACACAGGTGCTCGGATGGAGCCCCGTCGGCAACCGGACTCGGATCGACACCTCGCGCGGCGCGATGACCGCCGACCGCGTCGTGTTCGCATCGGGCGCATGGACGACCACGCTCCTGCCGCAGTTGGCGCGCCGGCTCACGGTCAAGCGTCAGAGCGTCGGCTACTGGCCGCTTCGGGGAGATCAGGCGCGTGCGAACCTCGGGAGCTTCCCGGTGTGGGCCTACTTCGGGCCCGGCTCGAATGGCTTGGCCTACGGCCTGCCCACCTATCAATCGCCGGGGCTCAAGGCGGCGTTCCATGAGACGGCCGGTGCTGCCGATGATCCGGAGGCAATCGAGATCGCCCGTGCGGACACTCTGGCCGAGGTCGAGGAGTTCCTGCGAGAACAGTTGACGCTCCCACTCGCACCGCGCGCCCACGCGGAGACCTGCCTCTACACCAGCACCGATGACGAGGACTTCGTGATCGATGTGATCTCGGAGGATCCGCACTTGACCGTGCTCTCGGCATGTTCGGGGCACGGGTTCAAGTTCGCGCCCCTCAGCGGACGCGTCGCGGCGAACCTGGCGCTCATGGGCCGTTCGGGGGTCGCCGAGTTCGAATCGGAGCGAGCGCGATTCCGCATGTGAGCTGCCCACGGATCGGCTGCGCCGGTTCGATGACGGGAAACTCCGGTCAGGACCGCGCAAAGTCTTGAGTCCCAAGGGACTACCGGAGCGTCTGAAGAGTTGACGCGAGCCGGAAATGCTACCCGCCCACTCGCGGAATCACTAGGCTCCAGTCCTCTCGCGACCCGAATGATCCCCACGCACCCGATCGGGTGCTGATCCTCTGCCCAAGGAGACTCCATGAAGCGCTTCGCCACTCTTGCTCTCGCCGCGGTCGCACTGACGTTCTCGACCCTCACGGCATCCGCTCAGCCGGTCACGTGGAATGTGGACAACAGCCATTCGAGCGTGCACTTCAAAGTGCGGCATTTCCTGACCACGGTCACGGGCCAGTTCAATGACTTCGAAGGCACGATCGTGTTCGACGAGAAGAACCCGGCGGCGCTGTCGGTCGTGGCGAGCGTCCGCTGCTCCACAGTGTTCACGGATCACGAGCGCCGCGACGGCCACCTGCGCAGCGCCGACTTCTTCGACGTCGAGAAGTTCCCGACCATCACGTTCAAGAGCACCAAGGCCGAGGCCGTGGGCAAGAACAAGTTCAAGATCACGGGCGACTTCACGATGCGCGGCGTCACCAAGGTCGTCACGTTCGACGGCGAGTTCATGGGCGCGGGCACGTTCGGTTCCGCGGACCGCTCGATGACGAAGGCGGGCTTCTCCGCGAGCGCGGTCATCCAGCGCAAGGACTACGGAATGGTCTGGAACCGCACGTTCGACCAGGGCGGCGTGATGCTCGGCGAGGACGTCACGATCTCCATCGAGGTCGAGGCCGACAAGGCCAAGTAGCACTTCACGCCCGCTGTTGAAATGACCGAGGCCCGGAGCTCGCGCTCCGGGCCTCGGTCGTTTCCCGCTGGACGAGGGGGTTCAGCGGTAGAGCTTCTTGACCCTTCCCCACGTGGACTTGGCGGCGGAGACCGCGGCATTCACGACGAGCTGGCCGCGCACTTCACCGCCCGGCGACGTCGTGGAGTGGATGTTCACGTAGCACAGGCCGGCGATCAGGTTGGTGGCGTCCGTCGCCGTGAGATTCCACACACCATTGAACACGCCATCCTTGTTGCCATTCGAGAGCGTCGGAGCGAATCCGAAGCGCACGCCCGCGTTGGAACCAGGGGCCGCGTAGCCGTGGATGTGCGAGCCCGTGTAGGTGCCTGTGAGATTCTGGAACTGCACGCTGACGCTCAGCTGAGTGCCGGCGTCATTGAGGACGCAGGTGGCCGAACCGCTGGCCGCGGTGACGACTGGAGGAACTTCCTGGCTGCCCGTGAGGTTGGCCGAGAAGCCGGTGGCCGCCTGAGCGGCGCCGGCGAGCAGCGCAGTGGCTGCCAGGGCGAGGAACGTGTCGCGAAGACGCATGGTCACTCCTTCGAGATGGGGGACTTCAGGCTGCCGGTACGGAGCGGGCCGTGCGGCCGGCGCAGCACTTCCGGCTCGCACTTCTGCACCCAGTGTGGGGACTCGACCGGCACGGGTTCAAGGGCGGATTCCCATTTCGCAGGGTGGAGGGCGGCCGGGTTCGGGAGCACTGAACTCGTGACCACCCCTGGGGTGTCCATCCCCCACCGACCGACCGCGGTGGCATGGCACCGTGGCGGGGGGCCTGCGATGATGTCGGTCATGTCAGCGATCGAGTCCCATCCCGCCGAGCGCCTCGGGCCCGCTGCCCTCGCGATTCTCTTCGAGCGGGTGTACGAGGGCTACTCGGTGCCGCTGCATGTAGACGAGACCCTGCTTCGCATGATGGTCGAGATCTACGACGAGGACCTCTCGGCCTCGGTCGTACTGCGAGAGGCAGGTGAGCCCATCGCGCTCGCCCTGCTGGGCGTCCGGCCTCCGATGGGCTGGGTGGGAGGCATGGGCGTCGTGACTTCGCACCGCCGGCAGGGCCTCGGGCGCAAGGTGATGAACTCGCTGATCGCCAGCGCGAAGGGCATGGGCCTTCGCGAGCTGTGGCTTGAAGTGCTCGAGCAGAACACCGCCGCGCACTCACTCTATGCATCGCTCGGGTTCGAGCAGGTGCGCATGGTGGAAGTCTGGACGTTCTCCGCTCCGAGCGGTGGGCCGACGCCCGGTTGGACGGTGACGGAGGGCGAGCAGCTCGACGGCCCTCCCGGCGAACGCGATCCTTGGCAGAGAGCTCAGGCGACCCGCGCCCATCTCGCGCTGCGGCCGCCGGGGATCTCTCAGCTTTGCGTGCGCGGTGAGGGGATGGCCGGCAGCCTGACGCTCCGAACGAACGGCGACACCTTGTCGCTGCTCGATGCGCGTGGCGGCGGGAACTGTGCCTGGTGGGCGGGTGCGATCGCCCAGGCCATGCTCGCTCGTGGCGCCAAGTTGCTCCGCGTGCTCAACACGGAGGCGGGCGGACGGCTGGCTTCGGCCGCCAAGCTCGCACAGGGCGCTCGTGAGGCCTCGCAGCACGAGATGCGATTGAACCTCGGCTGAGCCGGATCCACTCGCCGCGACGTGCATCGTGGGTTTATCCTCATGGCATGATCCGCTCCTCGCTGGCACCTCTTCTCTCGCTCGTGCTCCTCGCCGGATGCAGCGCGCCGCATCCTTCGGCTCCGGCGAATTCAGGCGTCCCCGGCGTCTCGGGCACGATGGCCGCCGCGTTCACGATGCGCGTCAGCGTGCCCAGCTCGACGCCGGCACCCGACACCGTGTTCATCGCGGGCGACTTCCAGTCGTGGAACCCGGGTAGCCTCGCGCATGCGCTGACGCGCCAGCCCGACGGACGATGGACCGTCACGCTCGACCTCCCGCCGGGCGTGCCGATCCGATTCAAGTTCACGCGTGGTAGCTGGGCTCGCGTCGAGAAGGGCCCCAATGCCGAGGAGATCGCCGACCGCGCGCTGACGCCGCAGGCCGGGCTGACCTACGTCTTCAAGGTGGCGCGCTGGGCCGATCAGGGCACGATCAGCGGTCACGTCGAGAGCTTCACGCATGCCGCCTTCCTCGGCGGGCGGAGGCTGTGGGTGTATCTGCCGCCCGGCTATCAGGCCAGCACCGAGCGCTATCCGGTGCTTTACATGCACGACGGCCAGAACCTGTTCGATGTCCGCACCAGCTTCTCGGGCGAGTCGCGTGTCGATGAGGCGTGCGAGTCGCTGATCGGCAGCGACGAGTTGCCTCCGCTCATCGTCGTCGGCATCGAGAACGGTGGGGCGAGCCGGATCCAGGAGTACACGCCGTGGCCCGATCCGACCTACGGCGGCGGCGGGGCCGACGCCTATCTCGGAACGATCCGCGACCACCTGATCCCCGAAGTCGACCGGCGCTACCGCACCCTCGCGGGACCGAACTTCCGGTGGATGGCCGGATCGTCCTTGGGTGGCCTCGTCTCGATGTACGCGGGACTCGCGTATTCCTCGACGTGGACGCGCATCGCCGCCGTCTCGCCCTCTCTGTGGTGGAGTAATCGCACGATGCTCGCGTGGTCGATCGGCCGGCCGCGGGAGGACCTGAATCGCGTCTACCAGGACATGGGCACCGCCGAGAGCGGCATCCAGGATCTGCGCGACATGCGCGCTCGGTTGATCTCGATGGGGTTCACCCTCAACCTCGACCTGCTGCACGTCGAGGCGACGGGGCACGGCCACAACGAGGCCTCGTGGGCGCTGCGCACACCGGCGATGCTGCAATTCCTCGCGGGGAGTTCGGCCACCGCCTCGGTCCCCTGATCGCGTCGCGCGGGCATCGCTCGTCGGGCCGGGAGCGGCTCTCGTCAGTCGGTGGGCATCGTTCGTGCCCGCTCCGAGGCTAAGCTGGCCGTCGTCCACCTCGTTCAGGACCCACGACTCCCACTTCGAGGGATCTCCCATGCGCTCACTCATCCGAAGCGGCCTCGCCATCGGCATGCTGTTCGCCTCATTCGCGACCCCGACGTCCGCGCAGACCATCGCCGGTCCGCCGAGCGGGGACAACCAGAAGGCCTCCGTCTCGCAGTGGATCGGGCCCGTCCAGGTCACGATCGACTACAGCAGCCCCGACGTGCACTCCCCAACGGGCGAGGACCGGACCGGTCGCATCTGGGGCGAGTTGGTGCCCTACGGGCTCCACGACCTGGGATTCAACGACTGCAAGAGCTGCCCTTGGCGGGCGGGCGCCAACGCGAACACCGTGTTCACCGCCTCGCATGACGTCTCGATCGAGGGCAAGCCACTCGCCGCTGGCCGCTATGGACTGCACATGCTGGCGGGCAAGGATGAGTGGACGATCCTCTTCAGCAAGCGCTCCGACAGCTGGGGCAGCTACTTCTACGATCCGAGCGAGGACGCGCTGCGTGTGACGGTCAAGCCGAGCGCGTGCGAGTTCCACGAGTGGCTCACCTTCGAGTTCACCGACCGCCAGCCGACGAAGGCCACCGTGGCGCTGCGCTGGGAGAAGTTGCAGGTGCCGATGACGATCCAGGTGGCGAACCCCACCGCGATCTACGCGCAGCAGATCCGCGACGAGATGAAGGGCGAGAAGGCGTTCCAGTGGGTGAATCTCGAGGCGGCGGCCCAGTTCTGGCTGCAGAACAAGCTCGACCCGAAGGAAGCAGCGGTCTGGGCGCAGAAGGCCGTGAGTCAGCCGGGCGTGGGCAGTGAGAACTTCCAGACGGTCACGACGCTGGCGCAGGTGCAGATGGAGGCAGGACAGAATGCGGATGCCACGAAGACGATCGACCGCGCGCTGGCCTCGGGCGGTGTGACGCCGTTCGCGATGCACCAGTTCGCCCGGCAGCTCCAGGGGCTCGAGCGGCCGAGAGACGCACTGCGCGTGTTCGAGGCGAACTTCAAGCGCTTCCCGGGCCAATGGCCGACCGCGCTGGGCCTGGCGCGCGGCTACGACGGCGTCGGCGAGACGGCCAAGGCGATCGCGGCGGCGAAGAAAGCGTTGCCGACCGCGCCGGATGAGCCCAATCGCAAGAACATCGAGAGCTTCATCGCGCGGCTCGAGAAGAAGCAGCGAGGCGAGTGAGCCACGCTTCGGACGAGGCGACGCCACCCGCGTCGGTGCACACGATCAGCGTGCGCACGATGTCGGGTGGCGACGTGCCGCTCTCGGACTATGCGGGGCGCGTGCTCTTGATCGTGAACACCGCCTCGCGCTGCGGGTTCACGCCGCAATACGAGGCGCTCGAATCGATGGCGAACCGGCATCGTGATCGCGGCTTCGAGGTGCTCGCGTTCCCGTGCGATGATTTCCTGCGTCAGGAACCCGGCACGGACGAGGAGATCCTCGAGTTCTGCCAGCGCCGCTTCGACCTCCACTTCCCCGTCTTCTCCAAGCTGCACGTGAAAGGCCCGAAGATGCACCCGCTCTACACGCATCTCACGAAGGCTTCCGATCACGCGGGCGCGGTGCGCTGGAACTTCACCAAGTTCCTGATCGACCGACACGGACGCACCGCGGCGCGCTTCGAGCCGAACGTCTCACCGGGTTCCGCACCTGTGTCGCGGGCCATACAAGAGCTACTCGAATCCGCGTGAGCGATCCGACGTTGGGCCCGGACGACGAGGAGCCACCCCTCGCGCAACCCGAGGGCTACATCCCGGCCGACCCGAACGAGCCCGCGCCCGTCGAGCTGTGGCGAGCGGTCGGCGACGTGACGCCGTGGAGCACCGTTTTGCTGCTTCTGAGTTGGGCGTTGAGCGCGATCCGCGTGGGGAACGCGGGCGGGCCCCCCGCGGCGAGCGCATTGATCGCACACGGCGCGAGCATCACCACCGCGACGGGCGTCGAGGCTCTATGGCGCGCGCTCGCCTCGACGTTCCTGCACAGCGGCGTCTCGCACTTGTTCTTCAATGCCGTCACGCTCCTCGTGCTGGGCCAGGCCGTCGAGCGTGTGTTCTCGAGGTGGGGCTTCTGGATCGTGGCCGCATGGGGCGGCGCCGCAGCGTCGGTCGCGAGCCTCGCCTGGCGACTCAGCCGCGACTTCGATGGCGTCAGCCTGAGCGTCGGAGGCTCCGGCATCGTGTTCGCGATGGGCGGCGCCCTCCTGCCCGCTGCCTTCCGGCTCCGCGACCGGCTCGCGCCGACGCGCGCGCGCGCGCTCGCCGCATCCGTGCTCTTCCTGGCTCTCCCTGGGTTCGCGAGCGGATTCGAGCGGCCCACGACGGACAATGCGGCGCACGCCGCGGGGCTCGCAGCGGGGCTGATCCTCGGCTCGCTGCTGCCGATCAGCACGCGGCTCGGGGGTGGCCGGGCCGGAGTGCTGGCGCAGGCGAGCGGCGCGCTGGGCGCGACTGCGATGGTGCTCGCCTTCATGCGCCTGATGTTCGGCTGAGGCGCTGGGCTCGCTCGAACTCAACACAGAGGCCCCGGTCCCTTGCGGGACCGGGGCCCTGGAACTTTCGGTGTCGATGGCGCTGGGTCGCCCCGTCGCGGGGCGAATCGGCGCCTGGCGGCAGCCGGAGTCCCCTACGAGGACGCCACCTCCACCGAACGACTACGTGAACTGTCCAATGGATCACCTCCTTCTCGGGGCTCCCACTGCGCAGAGGGACCCATCCCCCCCGATCCAACCGGCAGCCCGACCGGCAGGACCGCGCGTGCTTGGGCACGCGAGTGAGCTGCGAGAAGTCTGCTCCCGCTCCCCCCGAGCGTGCAAGCAAAATCAGCGGGCGAGCAATTCGCCCAGCCGTTCGAGGCCGCGCTCGATCGCATCGACCGAGACCGCGCCCACCGAGAGGCGGAACCAGCCGTCCTCGTCCGGCAGCGCGAACGCCTGGAACGGCACCACCGCGAGGCCGGCCTCATCGAGCAACAGGCGACGCACCTCCTCGTTGGTGGCAAGATCTCGCCCCGCGATGCGCGTGGGCAGCTCGATGCGAGCCGAGAGGTAGAGCGTCCCGCGCGGTTCGACGGCGTCGATCGGGTGGCCCTCGTCACGCAGCCTCATGATGCCCTGATAGAGCCGATCGAGGCGCTCACGCAGCCGCCGCTCCATGTCGGCTCTCGCGTCCCGGAAGGCCTTCGCGTCCGAGAGGAAGGCCGCCGTCGCCACCTGCTCGGGCTTGGGGGCCCACGCGCCGACGTGGCCGAGGAAGTCCGACATGCGCTGCGCGACGACCGGGTGGGCCACCGCCCAACCGACTCGAAGCCCCGTCGCCGCCAGCGACTTGGAGATGGCGTCGATGAGGATCGTGTAGGGCGCCACCTCGGGCACCAGCATCGCGGGCGTCACGGGCCTGGCATCGCCGAACGTCGTGGCCCAGTAGACCTGATCGAACATCAGGAACACGGGCCGCTCGCCGGTCGACTCGCGGCGTGCGTTCTCGGCGACGATCGACTCGCAGATCCCGGCCAGCACGGACGGCTCGATGTCGGTGCCGGTCGGGTTGAGCGGTGAGCACAGCGCGATCAGGCGCGCGCTCGGAAGCACCTCGGCGATCTGCGCGACCGTCGGGTGGAATCCATTGGCCCGCTTCACCGCGAGCGGCACCGCTCGCGCGCCGCACAGGTAGGCATAGTGGTTGTTGTTCCACGACGGCACCGGGAACACCACGGACTCGCCCGGCTCGACCAGCGTGCGATAGGTGCCGTAGATCAGCGGGCGGGCGCCGCCCGCGATGAGCACGGACTCGATCGGCACCTGCAGCCCCAACTCGCGTCCGTAGAACTCGGCGACAGCCTTGCGAAGCTCGGGGATGCCGTTGGAGGGCGGGTAGTTGGTATGGCCATCGGCGAGGGCGCGCTGGATGCCGGCGATCAGCGGCGCGGGCACCGGGAACTCGCGCGAATCGAAGTCGCCGACCGTCAGGTTCAGGATGTCGCGACCGGCCGCGATCGCGGCGCGCACCTGGCCTGCGATGCGAAGCACTTCGGAGCCGACCATGCCCTGCGCGAGGGTCGAGAGGGAACGCTCGTCGAGCTTGGGACTCTGGAGGCCGTGGGCCGGGGGCGTGCTCATGAGGCGTCTCCTGCGCGGGAGTCAGAAGGAGATTCTGCGAGCCCCCCACGCTAGCAGCCGCGCCGCTACACCGCGAACGCCTCCGCCTTCCACGCGAGTCCGAGTTCCGAGGGGGGCGCCATGTAGCCCAGCATCGCGCTCGAGGCGACGACGCAGGGCGAGGCGAGATAACCCTCGCCGCCCAGGCCCATGCGATTCGTCCAGTTGCGATTGAAGCTCGTGATCGCACGCTGGCCCTTGCTCAGGGCGTCGGGGCCCTGACCGAAGCACGGCCCGCACCAGCTCTGCCGGATCTCACCGCCCACCGATCGGAACACCTGGGCGATGCTCTCGCCATCGAGCCTCGCGTCAGGATGTTCGATCCGCTCCTTGACGCCGCCCGATCCCGGGAAGATCACGAACTCGCGAGCCGCCTTGGCCCTACCGAGCGCGCGAGCCGCGCGCAGCACGAGCGCTGCGGACAGCAGGTCATCGTAGCCGCCGTTCGTGCACGAGCCGATCATCGCCTTGTCGAACTCGATGCGCTCCTTGGCCACATCCTCAGCCGGGAATGCATTACCGGGGCTGAATGGCTTGGCGATCATCGGGCGGACGTCGGACAAGACGAACGTCTCGTCGATCTCCCACGCGACATCGGCGCCGGGCGCGATGCGCGGATACGGCAGGTCCTTCATGCCCTTGGCGGCGAACCACTCGTAGGTGATGTCGTCCGGCGCGAAGATGCCGTTGTAGCTCTCGGCCTCGGCCATCATGTTGCAGATCGTGTTGCGATAGGCGACCGGCAACTGCTGGTCGGCATCCACGAACTCGACGCTCATGCCCTGCGACTGCGCCGAACCCCAGCGCCGCAGCAGTTCGAGCACGAGGTCCTTGCCGGTGACCCACGGCTGCAGCGCGCCCTGGAACACCACGCGCCGCGGCTTGGCGACGGTGGTGTAGATGTGGCCCGTGCTCCAGCCGAAGCCGAGCGTGGTCGAGCCGACGCCGATTCCGATGGCGCCATAGGCGCCGTAGGCGCGCGAGTGCGAGTCGGCGCCCGGGATCATCATGCCCGGGTGCACCAGCCCCTGCTCGGGGAAGTAGAAGTGGAAGATGCCGTCGCCGGGCGTGGCGTAGTAGGGCTTCTCGATGCGGTGGATCGCTGCGAACTGCCGGCCGATCGAGGTCTGTTTCTCGTCCGCCTCGATCCCCGTGAACACGAAGTGGTCGTTGGCGATCGCGATCTGGCGCGGCCAGATCGCCGCGCCACCGGTGATCTGGTTGAACGTGTGGATCGAGAACGGTGCGGTGCCGTCGGAAGCGGGCAACAGATCGGCGTACACGCGCAGCGTCGAGCCGGCGCTCACCGATGCGTCCTTGTCGACGCGATGCGCCCACAGGATCTGTTCGGTGGTGGTGAGCGTGCGCGCCGTCGCGGCGTCGGGCCACGTGATGACGGGCGGACGCTGGACGGAGTCGCGGAACTCGCGGCGACCGATGGCGAAGATGCCGCCCGACTGCCGGATCTCGTCCTCCTTCGGCGTCAGCGGCACGGCATCGTAGCTGCGCTTCTTCGTCAGGTTGGTGAGGCGCCGCGTGTCGGTGTCGAACTCGAACTCGTCGCCGTCCTGCGCATCCATCACGGCATCGGCGCTCTGCGCCACCTGAAGCCCGAGGTTGAAACTGTTGCGACGGAAGATGTCGCCCATGTTGTTGGCGCACACGATCACCATCTCGAGGCCGACTTCCTCCGCCACTCCCTTGAGACCCGCGGGGCTCATCTCGCGCGACGAGCCGATGGCGAATCGATCCCCCGCCACGACGAACGTCTGTCCCGCATGCACGCGCGCCCGGAAATCGGGCATCAGGTAGCGGAAGCTCCCGGCTTTCCAGCGCTCGTCCAGCGTCTCGAGACTCTCGGAGACGCAATCGGTCGCCGGCGTGATCTGGTCGGTGTCGATGGCGTCGAGCTTCTTGCCCGGCACCTTGGGGTCCCAGAAGATCAGGGCGGTGCCGCTGAGGATGCGGCCATCACTGCCGGAGGCGGCGGGCGCATCGCTCGGGCGCGGCCCGGGCAGCGAGTCCACGGTGACGCCGGGCTTGAGACGCGCCGGCTGCAGGGTGTGCATGAAGGGGGCTCCTCGCGCGAGCGAAGGGGTACAAGGGGCTGAACGGTTCGCGGGTGATGATGCCGCGACGGCCGCGCGATGCGCAACCGGGCGCCCGAGGCGCTCAGGCGGCCCGCTCTCCCAGCGTGCGAACCGCGGACCGGGTGCTCAGGATGCGCACTTCCAGCACGCGGGCCTTGTTGACCAGCCGCGTTCCGGTCGGCGTGGTGAACGCGAAGAAGTCCTCGTCCCCGTTGAGGAAATCGCTGGCGCGATTGTGGGAGTCCGGCAACTCCATCGCGAGGATGCCGCCGACGGATTCCCCGGACGCCAAGCGCAGTTCGACCTGCTCCTCGCGCGTCGTCTGGTAGGCGCGTGGCCGGATCAAGTGCGACTCCACTTCGGGGCCCGCCTCGATCCAGTCGATCTGCTCACGCGTCGCGAGCACGACGACGTCGTCCTCGGCGCTCACCACGGGGACGACACGCGTCCGCGCATTCAGTCGCTCGAGCAGCGTCTCGGGACCCGCATGCGCCTCGGCGAGCGGGAACAGGGACATGTGCACGGGATACGGCGCCTGTCCGGCGACACACATCCGGACCGGCACCCGGAGCTTCTCGACGAAGCCGGGCATGGTCTCCTTTCCGCCGGGGGGCATGCGTGGGTCATCGGCGCTCCCTTCACCGGGATTGAGTGCAACGAGAAGCCCTCAGAACCGGGTCCAGCACGCAATCGATCGGGCCGATGACACTGGGGACCGCCAGGGCGTTGCGACGCCCTCCCGACTCGACCCGGCACCGGAGCCGACCTCCCATGGCTCGCATCGACGCCATCTTGAAGCAGGTCAAGGATCTCGGCGCCTCGGACTTGCACATGACCACGGGCTCCCCGCCCATGGTGCGGATCCAGGGTGACATCACGCCCATCCCCTACGAGCCACTCACGAGGGAGATGAGCGAGATGCTGCTGTTCGAGATCATGGACGCGCCGACGCGTGCCAAGTTCGACGCGCAGAAGGACGTCGACTTCTCGTACGAGGTCGCGGGCGTGGTACGTGTGCGCTGCAACATCTACGAGCAGTACAAGGGACCCGCCGGCGCATTCCGTGTGCTGCCGAGCCAGATCCTGACGCTCGACCAGCTCGGCGTGCCGCCGAACCTGGCGCGACTGACCGAGTCGCCTCGCGGCCTGATCGTGGTGACCGGCCCGCCCGGTAGCGGCAAATCGAGCACGATGGCGGCGCTGATCGATCACCTGAACCGCACCCAGAAGAAGCACATTCTCACCATCGAGGATCCGATCGAGTACCGGCATCAGAACCAGCAGTGCCTCATCACGCAGCGCGAGGTGGGCCGCAACACACCGAGCTTCGCCAAGGCACTGCACGGCGCGCTGCGAGAGGACCCGGACGTGATCCTGGTCGGCGAGATGCGCGACACCGAGACCATGGCGCTCGCCATGACCGCCGCCGCGACGGGCCAGCTCGTGTTGGGGACGCTGCACACGATGAGCGCGACGCAGACCGTGGACCGCATCCTCGACTCGTTCGAGGGCGAACGTCAGGCACAGGCCCGGCTCATGCTCTCCGAGTCTTTGAAGGGCGTGCTGGCGCAGCGCCTGCTGCGCCGCTCCGACGGCAAGGGCCGCGAGTTGGCGCTCGAGGTGATGGTCGCGACTCCCGCAGTCTCGGCGCTGATCCGCGAGAAGAAGACCTTCCAGCTCCAGTCGGTCATCCAGACCGGTAAGAAGGAAGGCATGCAGAGCATGGATGACGCGCTGATGCAGCTGGTCCGTGAGGGCCGCGTCACACCGCATGACGCCGCGCCGCATCTCTCGAGCAAGGAACTGCTGCCCGCGCTCGAGCGCATGGCGCCGCCCGGCAATCCCTCCCAGGCGGCTTGATGGCGCAGCCCATCGCACTGAGCGGCGAGCTCGGCCCGATCGGGCTGTTCGACTTGAGCCAGTTGCTCATCCTGAACGGCGCCTCCGGCGTGCTCAGCCTGAGCCACGGGCAGCGCCGTGCCTATCTCTACTTCGACCGGGGCCAACTCTCGAACGCAGTCGATGAGGACCACCGAGAAGGTGAAGGCGCCGCCTATCGCATCTTCGCGTGGCGCGAGGGCCACTTCGAGTTCCGCCATGAGGTGGTGGCCGCCTCTCGCAGCATCAATGAGACGACCGAGAGCATCATGCTCGAGGCCGCGCGCCTGATCGATGAGTCCGGACTCAGTGAGCCGGGGGTCGGCGTCACCGAACGACTGACGAACCAACTCGGACGATTCGAGAGTCTGCGCCAGGTGTTCCACTCCGTCATGACCGAGGCGCAGGACGCCTCTGCGCTCGGCGACGACGGCACGCCGTTCTCGATCCTGAGAGAGAGCGGCGACGTGCTGCTCTATCGTGCCGGTGAGCCGCCTCGCGCCCGCACCGCGGGTCAGTGGCGAGCCCTTGCAGCGCAACCGCTCGACTCGGGGAGCTTCGAGCAATTGCGCTCGCGACTGCTCGATCCGGCGTGGCCTCCGGTCGACCCGCGCGGCGAGCGGCCGCAGATGCGCAGCGTGCAGGTCGATGGACACGCGCTCGTCGTCACCCGGCTGCCCGGCCCGCCCGAGACGCTCTGGGTTCGTGCAGCCGGTCTCGCTCCGCCCGATGTCGAACGTTGGAGCGGTCACTTGGACGCGCTGCCGGCGTTGATCCAGGCGGGCTCGGGACTCGTGCTGGTCGGAGCGCCCACTGCCACCGCGGCCGACGCGCTGCTGCATGGTCTGCTGGCGCGCCAACTCGCCGAGCGCGGCGGTCAGACCCTGTTGATCGCCGAGGCGCCGCGGTTCCGACACGCCGATGGGGCGGGCGCGCTGCTGCAGACTCCCGCATCGAGCGCTGGCGAGATGCTCCGCCTCGCTCCGCCCGAGCGCGTCGCGCTCGAGTGCGCGAGCGCCGACGCGAGTCTCACCGCGTTGTCCTCGGCGCCGCTCGTGCTGTGCGCCGTGATCGCCGCGGATGCGGCCTCCGTGTTGACGCGTTGGCTCGCAAGCCATGGCAGGAGGCTCGGCGATGGGATCGAGGCCCTGCTGGCCAGTGCGCCGCTCGGTGTCGTGCACACGACGGCGAGCCGCGTGGCTCCCTCCGGCACATCGGTGATCGCGAGTTTCCTGCGATTCGAGGACGCGGCCCCCGAGATTGTCACCGACTCAGCCGCAGCGCCCGAGTCACCCGCAGCCGAGGAGGCCTCGGCCTCGCGGCGACGCGGACGTGCGGCAGTTCCCACGGCCCCCGTTACGCCTCTCGAGCCGCCGCGGGCAGCAGCCGCGAGCGACCCGATGCGGGCCCTTGCCGAGGAACTGACGCGGCAGCTCAAGCGGCCCGCCGCCTGAGCGACCGCGGTGAGGCGGGCTACTTGGCCGGAGCCGCGCTCGCCATTTCGATGCCCTTGACCAGACTCACGAGGTGGTCACGCATCGCGGGATCCTGCACCGCGACTTGCACCACGTAGTCGAGCGCGTTGGAATTGGTGGCGATCCGCTCGAGCACCTGCTGCGAGACGGCATCGTTCTCGAGCATGCGATCGACGACCGCCGTGCGCAGCGAGTCCGAGGACACGAGCCGGTCGACCATGCCGAGTGCCATCTCGCGCTTCCCCGCAATGACATCCATGATGCGGCCCGCGACCTGCGGATCCTTCACGACCTGCTGCGCCACATCGCCGAGGCAACCGGTGGTGAGCAGCGAGACGACGGCGATGAGCGAGAGCCGAGCGACGAGTCGCATGGGATTCTCCATCCGTGAGGTTCAGACGCCTGGGGGTCGGCGTGTGTGGTGGTCGGTACGACTCTGATAGAGGGCGCCCAGTTCGACCAGGCGGCGCTCTTCGAAGGCAGGTGCGAGGAAGCTGATCGACGTCGGGAGGTTGTTCTCACCGAAGCCGTTCGGCAGCGCCAGCGCGGGCAGCCCCGTGAGATTACCCGCCGGGATCACGGCTGGCCCGCCCGAGATACCGGGATAGGCCTTCTGGAACTCGACGTCTACCGGATACGCGACGGTGGCGCGCGTCGGCGTCGCGATCACATCGAATTTGGCGAACAGCTCCTTCATCGCAGCCCGCATCGGACGACGCGCGCGCATCGCCTGCAGATAATCGACGGCCGGCGTGAGCAACGCCGAGTAGCCGCCGGTGCGATCGGCCGGGCACTTCAACTGCGAGGCCTTGCCCGACTCGAGCAGATCGAGGAACGCGGCAGCGCCCTCACAGCCGACGATGGTGCCGACCGACGGACCCCACGGCAGATCGGGCCATGGCACGTCCCGCGTCACCCGGATGTCCGCACCGAGGGCGACGATCGACTGCTCGAAGTTGTCGCGAACCGCCGACTGCACCTTCTCGAGGCAGCCCGCGGGGATCCCGACTCGAAGCGGTGCCTTGAGTCCTGCCGGGCCCTTGTACCGAAACGCCCTCCCGACGCAGGAGTCATCGGCCGGATCCGGGCCCGCGAGCGCCGCCAGCATGAGGCCGCAGTCATCCGCCGAGCGGCCCATGGGTCCCAACTTGTCGAGCGTCCACGACAGCGCCATCGCGCCGTGGCGTGAGACGAGGCCATAGGTCGGGCGCAGCCCGGTCACGCCACAGAATGCCGCGGGCGTCACGATCGACCCCGAGGTCTCCGATCCGATCGCGAACGGCACGAGCCCGGCCGCCACGGCGGCGCCCGGCCCGCTCGAGGATCCGCCGCTCCAGTAGCGCGTGTCCCACGGGCACAGTCCCGGTCCGCTGAACGAGGCATCGGCGTGGTTGTAGCCCATCCCTCCCGCCAGTTCGACCATGGCGAGCTTGGCGACGAGGATCGCGCCCGCCTCGCGCATGCGCGTGACCGCGGTCGCATCGAAGTCGAACACCTGGTCTCGGTAGGGCTCGGCGCCCCAGGTGGTGGGCACACCCTTGGTCGCCATCAGATCCTTGGCGCCGTAGGGGATGCCGTGCAGCGGGCCGCGGTAGCGACCGGCGCGGATCTCGGCATCGGCCGTGCGGGCCTCGGCGCGCGCCGAGTCCCCCATCACGGTCACGACCGCGTTGTAGCGGGAACCCAGCGTGCCGAGGCGCGCGAGACTCGCCTCGACGAGAGTGATAGGCGAGAGCTTCTTGGTGCGCACGTCCTCGGCGAGTTGCGAGACCGGCGTGAACATCAGATCGCGATCGTCCATGTCCCCCTCAGACCCGGAAGGTGGAGTCGGGTTCGTCGGAATTCTTCATCGCGAACGCGCGCAGTCGTCGCCCGACACCGAGATCACCCTCGAAGTCGCGCGCCACCGCCTCCCACTGTTCGGGCGTCAACCGACCCTCGAGTCGCCGTTGCAGGATCGCGGTGAGCGCCCACGCATCCTCGGAGGGCGGGGCGGGCGTCGTGGCTGCCGCGGGCGCCGGTGTGGCGGACGGTGCGGGTGTCGGCGTCTGTGCGAAGGAGGCGGCGGGCGCGAGCGCTGCGGCTGCAGCGGCTCCCGCGACCTGCCGAAGGAAGACACGGCGATCGATCGATCGGGGAGATCTCGGCTCGGACATGCGATCCTCCATCGAAGTGGGATTGCGCGGCGGGCGCGAGCGTAGGCGGAGGCGAACCCTCATGCAATGACGCAGCACACCGAGCGACGCAGTGGGTCGATGGCTCGCCGCTCAACCTCCGGCCGAGTGGACCCCCCAGTGCGCCAACGCATCACTCGTGCGCTCGATACCGCCGATCATCACCTCCGTCGCGCCGCACCGCTCTCCTTCACGCAACACGGCGGTGAAGGATCCGAGCGCCAGCACCGTGTCGCCCGCGCCATCCACGCGAGGGGTGACGCCGAACAGATCGGCCCACGCCATCGCCGCAAGCGGCACGCTCGCCACCGCCATCACCGCACCTGCGATCCCCGTGGCGCCATTGGCGTGGGCGACGGCGGACTCATCCGAGGGCACTCGAAGTGGGCGCGGCGTGTCGTCCTCGATCATGAACGGCAGCGAAGGGGCTTCCGGGATCAGCATCTGCCAGGCCAGCGACACGCCGTCTCGGCGCGTGCGCTGCATCGGAGTCGGACCGGTCAGGACGTGGCCCCGGCGGCGTGCCTCGCGGGCCAGTCGCGCGAGCGGAGCCCCATGCAGCGCGAGATCGCAGACACCATCGGGCAGCGCGAGCAGCGGCAGGAAGCGTCGCCCGAGGGCGGTGGCCTCCTGAAGCCGGGCACTCCACTCGTCACCTGCCGCGAGCTGGCGGAGGTGAGGACGCGCCTCGGGATCGCGCGTCGTCAGCAACTCGAGGTAGGTGCCGTCGGCGAATGCCACCAGGGCGTTCTCGGTGCTCAACTCCTGATGCCGACCTCCCGGCGACACGGTGAATCCATCCGCCTCGAATCGTTCGATGCCCTCGGCCAGTGAGGGCACGACGAGGACGACATGATCGAGCGTGATCGGCATGCGGCCAGTCTAGCGCTCGGCGTGGGTGCCGCGCACAGGCATGCTTCCGGTGCACGCTCATCGTGACGCGGGCCGAGGGCTTCATGGTTCGGGCGGGCGGCGAGAAGCTGGCGGCCGCGCTCTCGGGCTGACGACGCCACTTCGCTTGCCGTGACCGCCCACTCGACCCAGACTGGCCGCATGCGTCACCCCAGCGCCTGTGATCCGGGCGCGCCCATCCGGAGGTCCATCATGCGACGACTGCTCGCGCTGCTCTGCTTCGCCCTGACGGCCGCCGGATGCGCCGCCGTCCCCACCCAGCATGTCGGCGTGGTCGAGGTGTTCGGCGCTGTGCAGAAGGACACGTGGGCTCCCGGCCTGCACGCGTGGATGCCGTGGCAGGGAGTCCATCGCATCAACTGCCGCACCCAGTCGATCGAGGAGAAGACCGAGACGCCGACCGGCGAGGGACTCGTGATCGGCCTCGATGTGAGTATCGTCTTCCATGTGAAGGCCGAATTCGCCAAGGAGGTCTTCTCACGCTACGGCGGCGTCAGCGGGGTGGTCGGGAACGTGCTGATCCCCGAGTTCCGCTCCACCATCCGCGACGTGACGGCCGGCTTCACCGCCGCCGACCTCTACTCCGAGCGGCGCAACGAGGTGACCACCAAGATGTCGGGCGAGCTGCGCAAACGCATGGATGCAAGAGGCATCGAAGTGGAGGCGGTGCTGCTGCGCGGACTCTCGCTGCCCGACCAGGTCGCCAACGCGGTGCAGGCCAAGCTGGCAGCGGATCAGCAGGCGCAGCAGATGGAGTTCGTGCTGAAGAAGGAACTCCGCGAGGCCGAGCGCAAGCGCATCGAGGCGCAGGGCGTCGCCGACTACCAGCGCATCGTCAGCTCGGGGCTCACCGAATCGCTGCTGCGCTGGAAGGGCATCGAGGCGACCGCAGAGCTGGCCAAGTCGCCGAACGCCAAGGTGGTCGTGGTCGGGGCCGGCAAGGACGGACTGCCACTCATCCTCGGCGGTCAGTGATCCCCGGCTCGAGCCAAGGCCCCATCTAGAGTCGGTCGAGGTCGCGGCGCGTCCGCGAGTCGCTCGCATCCCCGGTGTTGAGCGTACTCGCGGGCTCGAACAGCAGGACGTGCACTTCCTCGTCGGCCACGGGGCGATGCTCGACCCCTCGCGGCACGATCAGGAACTCGCCCTCTCCCAGCTCGACCGTGCGATCGCGGAACTCCATGCGGAAACGGCCGTTCACGACGAGGAACAGTTCATCCTCATCGGCGTGCTGGTGCCAGACGAACTCGCCCTGGAACTTGGCGAGTCGGATCTGCTGACCATTGAGTTCGCCCGCGATGCGCGGGTTCCAGTGGTCGGTGAAACGGGCGAACGCCTCTCGCAGCGAGACTTTGTCGGGCGCGCTCATGGCAGCCTCACGGCGCCGCCACCCGGCTCCGAGATGATCGAGCGTGCCCGATCGCTGGACGCGAAGTCGCGCCAATCGATGGGCATGTCGCAGGGCTGCTCGTCGCCGGAGGAGAGCGCCCGCTCGTACCAGCGCACGTCATGCCATCGACCGAATTTGTATCCGATGTGCGCGTAGGTGCCGACGACGCGGAACCCCATGGCGAGATGCAGCCCTTCGCTCGCCTCATTGGGCAGCGACACGCCGCCATAGGCGCGCGTGTAGCCCTGAGCCGTGAGCAGTTGGAGGAGCGCGTCGTAGAGCGCACGTCCTCGCCCCGCCCGAGGCGACGCCGATCGCGAGGAATACACCGCGACATCCGCTGCCCATCGGTACGCGGCACGCGCGCGATGCGTGGTCGCGCAAGCGTAGGCCTCGACGCCGCCCGCGCCCTCGAGAGCGAGCCAAGGGTGCAGATGGATTCCCGAGTTCATGCGTTCGTACATGACCGCGGGAGTCGGCGGGACCTCCTCGAAGGAGATCGCGGTCTCCGCCACGTACGGGGCGTAGATGGCCGCGATGGCCGCCGCATCATCGAGACGAGCGACTCGCAGATGGAATGCCATGTCCGTCAACCTAGCAGATGCCGCTCATCAAGCGAGCCGGGACCCCCGTGAAGGGGTCCCGGCTCGATGAATCGATGTGACTTGGATCAGCTGCCGTACATGATGCGCAGCTGACCCCAGCTCTTCGGCAGCGTCGGCACGACCGAGCAGCAATTGACGTCCGCGGTGACGATGAAGTTGCCGGGAGGCGCCACGCTGCACCACTCGTCGTTGCCACCCGGGTAGATGTTGTACTGCTGGCACGGGTTGCAGCTCGCGGTGGTGATCAGGCGCGGGATGGTGGCGCTGGTGGCGCAACCGGTGGCGTTGGCCAAGAACGTGATCTCGATGAACGCGTCGCCCGCGACACAGGTTCCGACCGGCAGCGGCATCGAGAAGTTCCAATTGCCGATGGCCGCGGGGGTGAGGTTGTAGATGAGCGGCGCGCTCAGGAGCGTCGTGGGATCCGGCACCCGGCAGCCGGGAGGTCCAGTCGCCGCCACGATCGCAATGCGGACCGGGAATGCGCACACGGCGCGATAGTTGAGGAGGATGTTGGCTGAGAGCACCTCGATGCCTCCCGGACCCGTGCACGCGGTGCAATCGGAGCTGCTGATGCGCGTGTAGTACGCATCGTTCGGGGGCAGCAGGTAGTTGAACAGGAACGCCGGCGCACCGGTCACGCCGATCGTGCAGGCGGCCTGGACGCTCTCGGCGCCGAGCACGTTGAGGCGCTGGATCGACTCGGGTTGAATGGGCTCCATCTCACCGAACGGCTTGGGACCGGCCAGCGCAGAGCTGGCGGCGAGAACGCTCGTGAGGCAGAAGGCGAGAATGAGTGCGTAGCGAGGGCGCATGGGGAGTCCTTTGTGAGATGAGGCCGATCGGGTCGGCTGCTGGGACGTCGTGGCTCCACGGCTGGGGGTGACCAGCACAGGTCACCCTGAGCATGAACGTTGGCAGGGGGGTCCGACAACGGGAATCTCGGGGTTTTCCGGGATTCGGCGGTCTGGAGCCTTCCAGGGCCGCGCCCGGCAGGCTAACCTGCGCATCTGATGATGCGTTCGCACCACCGAACCTTGCTCCTTCCGATCCTGCTCGGGAGCACGCTGGTCTCGCCGATTCCCGCGAGGGCCCTGGCCACCGATGCGCACCGCTGCTCCCCGCTCGCGGCCGAGGCGGCACTCCAGATCACCATCGATCCGCTCGACACCCTGCTCGTCGGTCGCGTCGTGTTCATCACGTTCCCCGATTCGCGCACGGGGCTGCTGCCCTCTTACGCCGGTCAGCTGCCCTCCGAGCTGGCGCACTATCTGGCGACGCAGTCGCGTGGCCGCTGGCGCACCGACATCCGGTTCGTCCGGCGCACAGACGCCCCCGACTCGGCGTGGCGAGCGCCGAGGCCCGCCGCGGAGTACGCGGGGCTGACGGGTCGGCGCTACTGGGAGGCGAACCGGGAGGTGCTGGCCGCGATCGCAGCGGAGCAGCCCGGCATCTGGGACGGTGTCGATCAGGTGTGGGTGCTGCATGACCAGTGCACGTTCCCTTGTTCCGACAACCGCACGCGGGATACCTGCGAGGACACTTGCCCGTTCGGCGGCATCGCCACACTCGGCGCGACCGAACTCGAGGTGCCGGGGCTGCGAGGCGGCGGCACGACGCAACGCCGTTACTCGAGGGCAAACGAAACGCGCGACCACGCGATCCAGTCGTCGTTCGCCGTGCACGAGTTCGGCCATCGGATCCTGCGCGCACCGCATGCGCCGGGCTCGGATGAGGGCGGCGCCGACTGGGTGAACTTCGGTCGCTACGATGTGCTGCGCTCGGGCGTCAATGGCGCACCCTCGAGAGAAGAGGGCCTTCTCCCCTACAGCCCGCTGCATCTGGCGCGCTGGGGCTGGCTGCCGAGGCGGGTGATCGATCGCGATGCGATCGGCGTGCCGCTCTCGGACGTGATGGGGCCGCGCGGTGAGCTGATCGAAGTGCGGACGCGCAGCGCACAGCAGAGCTTCGCGCTCGCCTTGCATGCAGGCTCGACGCCCTACGACGAGCGCTACGGCGGCACGGGCCTGCTCGTGTGGCACGTGCTGCGCGATGCCTCGGGAATCGATCGGCGCTGGGATCTGGAGAGCGCCGCCGGCCGATTGAGCAATGGCCAGCCCGATCCCGTCGGAGGTCGAGACGCTTTGGAATCCGATCCGCTCGCGCTGGGCTCCGAGGCCGATTTCTTCCAGCCCGGCCGGGCGATGGTGCTCGGTCCGGAGAGCAACCCATCGTCGCGGCTGCACGAACTGGACGACTTCAAGTCGCCCGAAACGGCGCTGAGCGGCGTGGCGATCGAGAATCTGCGCGCCTCGGCAACGCCAGGCGATCTGCTCGTGGACATCTGGGTGACGCCCGCGCAGCTCGTGATCTCGCCTGCTGGGGGAGCGCGCGTGCCGCAAGGCGAGCCGCTCGTCGTCGAATGGCAACCGAGGGCCAGTGCGCGCGTGGCCGAGGTGAGTCTCGAGCTATCGCTCGATGACGGCGCCTCGTGGCGCGTGATCGCGCCGTCGTTGCCGAACACCGGCGAGTGGAGCGGGCTCGCCGATGGCGCGAGCGAGCGAGCGCGAGTGCGCGTGTCGTCGCGTGATTCGAGCGGGTATGTCGGGTCGCGCGTCTCGGATACGTTCGCGATCGAGGGCGCCCCGCTGCCTCCTGCCACCGCGCTGTCGTTCGCGCCGCCCGCACCCAACCCGAGCGGCGGGCCGACGAGGTTGCGGTTCACGCTACCGTCTGCCTCGCACGTGCGCATCATCGTGCTCGACCTGGGCGGGCGGCTCGTGCGCGTGCTCGCTGATGGCGAGCGGCCCGCCGGGGATGCCGAGGTCGTCTGGGATGGCCTCGACCACTCGGGTCGGCTGGTGCGTCCGGGGCTCTACGTTGCGATTCTCGAGAGCGATCGCTCGCAGCTCAGGCGGCGCCTCATCCGCATCGATGCGGGGCGCTGAAGCGAGTCCGCCTCAGTTGGAGCCGTGGAGATTGGCGCGCCTCACCGCCTGGATCGGGAGGCCGAACCAGCCCACCACGATCTCGGGCACCTGACCGGCGCCTCGCCGGAACCACAGGTGCACCGCATCGGGATCCTCGCCGCTGACGAAACGCGCCGTGCCCAGGTGGCGCAGTGAGTGACGGGCCAGCACGACGGGAGACGCTCCCCGTTCCCTCGTCGAAACGACGAGTTGCAGCGCTTCCCCTTGCGGCTGCACATCGACCAACAGCGCACCGCACTCGTACTCGCCGGCCACTCGCTCGATGTCGCTCGGCTCGAGCGGCTGCTCGGCCGGGAGTCGCAGCGGAAGTCCGAACAACCGCCGGGCGATGCGGCGCTCGAGCGCCGGCAACCTCCAATCATCCGGCCGATCGATCATGACCGCGATCGACAGATCGTCGGCGGGATAGCGCGCGAGCACGGCAGTCGAGCGTGCGCTGGTCCCCGCATGCATGAACTTGGCGCGGTCCTCGAACGTCTGCAACTCGAGCCCAAGGCCATAGGCCCACGTGCGTTCGTCGCGCATCGGCTTCATGAGCGTCAGCTGCTGATGCGCCTTCTGGTGCAGCACGCCGCCTCGATCGATCGCGCGGCTCCAGCGCACGAGATCGCTTGGCGTCGACCACACGGAGTCAGCCGAACGAGGATCGAATGAGACGAGTCCCGCTCGTCTCGCGAGGTCCGCGAGCATCTCCTCATAGGGCGTGCCGGTGCGGTTCGCGAGCACGCGGCGTGCGTGGTCGTAGTGCACACGGCTCTCGGTCCACCGAGTGTTCGGGCGACCCGCGAGGCGCACGCCACCGCCCGAATCAGCGGCCACCAAGCCCGACACCTGCCGCAACAGCTCGCGAATGGTCGGGGCGAGCGCATCGGCCGGCGCGCCCACGGACTCGGCCCTCAAGGGTGCGTCGAGATCGACCACGCCCGACTCGGAAAGCGTGAGGGCCAGGACCGACGTGAACTGCCGCTCGATCTCGCCGATCTCGAATCGCGTGCTCGTGTCCGCTCGTGCCGAGCTGGAGCCGGATCCGCCATAGACACGGGCCACCAGCAACGAGTCCCCACGCTGCACGGCGATCGAGAGGGTCGCACCCGCGGATTCGCCCAGGTGAGCTTGCACGTCCTCGGCGATCCCGGCCCATGTCGCATCGTCCCACTGCGGCAGCTTGGGGCCAGGAGGCGGCGCACAGCCGATCGACAGGGCGAGTGAGAGCGTCGAGGCGAGCCGGCACGAGAACACGAGCGAGCGCGAAGCGGACAGGTGAGGCCTCCGGGATCAGGGACTCAGGGGGCGGGCGATCCGCGCCCGTGGCCGCCGACTCTAGCGCGCCGGGGCGCGCAGCTCACGCCACGCTCCAACACGGCCATTCGGGCCGTTTCCACACGAACTCAACTCCGCGGCCAATCGACCGAGACTTCTCGACTGGCAGCCCATTCCGTTCCGACTCGAGTCCTCCCGCCCAGGATCCTCCATGCCCGAGCCCGCACGCGCCTATCACGGCCTCGCGTCCATCCTCCTCGATGCCGGCGTGGTCACCGCCGAGCAGGTCGACCAGGGCCTCGAGCGTCACCGAGAGACCGGTCAACGCATCGGCGAGACGTTGGTCGAGATCGGCGCCGCCACCGAAGAGGACATCGGCTGGGCGCTGTCGCGTCAGCTCGGCCTGCCGTTCGTCGATGTGCAGGCCGACACGCTCGACCCCGAGCTGATCCGCTCGTTCCCCGCCGGGCTGCTCTATCGATTGCACGCGGTGCCGCTGCTGCGGACCGAGGACGGGATGACCATCGCGTTCTCGGACCCGACCGATGCGCAGGCGAACCTGCACCTCGAATCGATCGCCGGTTGCCCCATCTTCGCCAGCGTCACCACGCCATCGGCCGTGCGCCGCGTGCTCGCGCCGCTGCTGGGCGCGCATGGGGCCTCGGCGCCCGCTCGTGCCGCCAACGGACCCGTCGGTACGACGGCCGTGATCTGGGAGCGCTCGGGCATCGACTTCCTGCACTTCCATCTGCACAGCGCCCAGCTGTCGGGCGCGACGGCGATCCACTTCATCCCCGAGCCCGGCACGGTGCGCGTCTATCAGCGGCGCGCCGCCGGGATCGTTCCAGTCGCCTCGGAACCCGCCGAATCCTACGAGGCGCTGCTCACCCAACTCGAGATCCTCGGCGCGCCGATCGGCGAGCGCGGGCTCGATCTGCATCGCTCCGCCCAGATCGACGTCGAGTTGCCGACGCAGACGATCCGGCTCGGCGTCGCACTGCTGATGCACGACGGCGCCGCGCACGTCACGCTGCGGCTCCCCGCTGCCGACGCGCTCCCGGCCTCGATCGAGGCCATGGGCCTCGACCCGGTCGATCTCGCCTGCGTCCGCGACGTGCTGCATCAGCCCGCCGGCCTCGTGCTGGTGAGCGGGCCCGCAGGCTCGGGCTGCTCGCATTCGCTGGCCTGTCTGTTGAGCGAGGCGCTGCGCCAGGAGCGCAGCGCCATGGTGTTCGGCTCGCTGCCGCTGACCTCGATTCGCGATCGCGTCGTGTTCTCGCTGCCGGGACAGGCGGCGCGCGACTCGTGGGAGTCGATCGTCACCGAGCACTCCCCCGACGTCGTCGTGCTCGACGACGTGACCTCAGGCGAGGATCTGGCCGCGCTCACGTCGTCGGCCGGCATGGGCCGACTGGTGCTCGCGCGGACCGATTGGGGCGACAGCTTCGCACTGCTCGAACAGCTCACGTCGCGCCCGCATGGCCGCTCGGCGGCGGCGAGCCGGTTGTTGCTCGTCATCCAGCAGCGCTTGCTCCCCCCCTTCGCCGTCGATGCCGAACAGACGACGCGTGTCCGACTGGAGGTGCTGGTGATCAGCGATGTGATGCGTGCCACGCTGCGGGCCGGCGCCAAGGCCGATGGCATGCGGCAGCTGGCCCGCGCCGAGGGCTTCCAGGATCTCGCCACTCGGCTCGAAGCCGAGGTTCGCACCGGACGACTCGACGCCGCGACGGCGTCGCGCGCACTGGCGATCTGACCATGGCCATCGACCTGACTGCGATCCTGACGTTCGCCAAAGATGAAGGCGCCTCCGACCTCCACATCGCGCCCGACCTGCCGCCCATCCTGCGCATCCGCGGCGAGACCGTGCGCCTCGAGATGCGCTCACTGACCCCCGAGGACACGCACGCCGCCATCTACGACGTGATGAACGATCAGCAGAAGCGCATCTTCGAGGAGACGCGCGATCTCGATTTCGCGCTCGAGATCCCCGGCGTCTGCCGGTTCCGCGCCAACGTGCTGATGGGCCGGCGCGGCGAGCAGGCCGTGTTCCGGCTGGTCCCGACGACCGTGAAGTCGCTCGAGGAACTCAACATGCCGCCGGTCCTGAAGATGCTCGCCCAGAAAGAGAAGGGGCTGGTCGTCGTGACCGGTCCGACCGGCTCGGGCAAGTCGACCACGCTCGCGGCGATGGTGGACTACATCAACGAGACCAAGCGCGGCCACATCCTGACGGTCGAGGATCCGATCGAGTTCGTGCACCCGTCCAAGAAGTGCCTGGTGACGCAGCGAGAAGTCGGGCCGCACACGCAGACCTTCACGAGCGCACTTCGCGCCGCGCTGCGCGAGGACCCGGACGTGATCCTGGTCGGTGAGTTGCGCGATCTGGAGACGACGCAGCTGGCGATCTCGGCCGCCGAGACCGGGCACCTGGTGTTCGGAACGCTGCACACCAACTCGGCCTCCAAGACGATCGATCGCGTCATCGACATCTTCCCCTCGGGCCAGCAGGCGCAGATCCGCACCATGCTCTCCGAGTCGCTCGAGGGCGTCGTCGCACAGACACTACTGCCCTCCAAGGACGGCAAGGGTCGTGTCGCGGCGCTGGAGGTGCTGGTCGGCGTGCCGGCGCTGCGCAACCTGATCCGCGAGGACAAGACCGCTCAGATCCTGTCAGTGATCCAGACCGGCGCGCAGCACGGCATGGTGAGCCTGGACCAGTCGCTTCGGGACCTGGTGATGCAGGGCCGGATCTCGCGCGAGGTCGCCATGTCCAAGTCGTCCAATCCGCGCCTGCTCGAGTCCGCCGGTGGCGATACCGCCGCCCCCCGTCCCGCCTCGGGCGCGCCGCCCGGCGCAGCCCAACGCCCGGCCGCCGCACGTCCCGTCGAGGAACCCAAGCGCGGTCTGTTCGGCCGCTGAGAGGCCTGCTCATGCAACTCGAGGATCTGCTCCAAGGCCTGCGCCAGAGCGGCGGCTCCGATCTGTATCTGACCGCCGACTCGCAGGCGCTCTACCGCGTCGATGGTTCGACCATCGCCGCGACCGAGCAGCCGCTCGATGCGCAGCAGGTGAATGCGATGATCCGCGCCGCACTCAGCGAGACCGAGTTGCGCGATTTCGATCGCACGCACGAGCTGAACACCGCGCGCATGATCGCAGGCGTCGGGCGGTTCCGCCTGAACGTGTTCCAGCAGCGCGGCGCGACGGGGCTCGTCGCCCGCATCATCCCGATCGAGTTCCCCGATGCCACGCAACTCGGGCTGCCCGCCTCGCTCACCGAGCTGATCATGCAGAAGCGCGGCCTGATCTTGGTGACCGGCGCCACCGGCTCGGGCAAGTCGACCACGCTCGCGGCGCTGATCGACCATCGCAATCTGCACTCGCGCGGCCACATCCTGACGGTCGAGGACCCCATCGAGTTCGTGCACCCGCACAAAGGCTGCGTCATCACGCAGCGCGAAGTCGGCGTGGACACGGAGTCGTTCGGCGCCGGCTTGAAGAGCGCGCTGCGGCAGGCCCCCGATGTGATCCTGATCGGCGAGATGCGCGATCTGGAGACCGTGGAGGCCGCGCTGCACTTCTCGGAGACGGGTCATCTCGTGCTGGGCACGCTGCACGCCAACAACGCGAATCAGGCCGTCGAGCGGTTCATGAACTTCTTCGCCGCCGAGTCGCACGCTCAGGTCTACAACCAGCTCGCGCTCAACGTGCGCGGCATCGTGTCGCAGCGCATCGTGCCGCGAGCCTCGGGCGAGGGCCGCGTCGCCGCCATCGAGGTGATGCTCAACTCGCCGCGCATCGCCGACCTGATGGCCAAGGGCGAGATCGCCGCGATGAAGGCCGCGATCGAGGCCAACTCGATGGACGGCTCGCAGAGTTTCGACCAGGCACTCTACGAACTGCACCGCCGTGGCGAGATCACCCACGACGAGGCGCTCCGCCAGGCGGACAGCGCCAACAACCTGCGACTGCGGATCAAGATGGAGGCGGCGAATGGAGCGCCCGGCGACAAGCCGCAGTTCAGCCTGCAGCAGGACAAGGCGGCCTGAGGGGTTGGTCGGTAGGCGTGGTCGATCGTGCACGTGCTCACACCAGCTTGGGTGGGCGCGCGTTCCGACCTCAGCCCCAAGGCCCGCCCGGCGGCCAGCTTCGAGGGTGCGCCTCACCGGTGGCCAAGGCTGCAAGCAGCGGCCAGACGAAACCGCGGATTCCTCGAACAGCCTCTTCGAGACCCACTTCGCCACGCCGCAACTGCCCCCTCGACGCGAACGCCCTCCACTGACCCTGTTTGTCGGGGTCCTCGACGAACTCGTCTCCCAAGGCGCGTGGCAGTTCCACCGGCAGATCGGTCCTCCGTCGCTCGAAGGTCGCCCGAAACGCGGCCGCCAGCTTCGCGCCGTCGAACTCGAACTCCCGAGACAGCAACCAGACGTCGTAGAAGTCCTTCATTCGGCTGTTCAAGAGGCCGAGCGCGACGATGGCCTCGAGCTTCTCCGAGACGACGCTGTAGCGCGTGTAGGCTCGGATTCGTGGCGCCGGCAGATCGATCAACGTGGGGAAATCGATCCACTCCGCCGCCGGCTCGACCGCGTCGCCGAAACCGATGTCGATCTGAACCGGCACTCGTGCCCCGCCGAAGTCAGCGGTCATTCGCACGCGCACTCCCCCGTAGCGGTCCTCACCGCGGATCTCCTCCGCTCGAACGGACTCCGGATCGAACACGATGGCATCCTCGCCGCCGTCCGAGCCCGCAAGTGCGCGGAACACGGCGACCAGCCGCTCCGGCGAGGGCTCTCCCAGTCCGAGGAAGTCGACGTCTCGTGTGGCGCGGTGCGGGACTGCGGCCCAAGTCCCCACGAGGATCGCGCCCTTGAGAATGAACGAGTCGGCGAACCGACTCGTCGACAGGCGGTACAGCAGCCGCTCGACGCCGTAGCGGCTGAGCGTCACTTGGAAGTCCTCCTGCCGAGTCCGTCCGAGCCGAAGCAGCTGCTTTCGCAGCTCCGCCGCGCGAGTCCCTCCTCTGGGCTGGCTCAAGTGACCGCCTCGAGATAGGGCTTCATCACGCTCAGGACCCGGCACACCCGTGCATACTCTCGAAGTTCCTCGCCTCGCTTCGGGTATCGACGGCGATAGTCGCGGAGCGCCTCGATCGCGATGTCGAGTCCGATCTTGTTCCGGTACTTGAAACAGTCGGCGACGGTCTTCGCTGGCCCGTAGACCCGGATCGTGGTGCCCTCGACTTTGCGGTATTCGACTCCCGCCGTGAGCGCCGCTCCTGAGAAACGGACGATCCGAACCGGCAGGTCGGTCAGACGCGGGCGCCGCGCCTTCTCGTCGAGCGCGATCCAGACCTGGTGGGGCAGCTGCGTGGTCAGCCCGTGCATCTGAAGAGCCGTGAGGAGGCAGACCGTTGCCTCGGGCACTCGCTTGAGCACGGTTGCCACCGTGTGTGTCTCGGTCGCCGGCGCGTTCGCCAGCCGGTAGACACCGCGAGTGACCCGTTCCAGGACTCCTGCAGATGTCAGTCGACGCAACTCGGAGCGGTCGATCTGGGCCGCCTCGAGTTCGCGCGCTCGCAGGAGTCGGTTCTTGCCCATCAGGGCGATGACGGCGCGTCGCGTGTTCTTCGCCATGGCGGGCATGCTGCCCCGAAACGTCGGGGGTTGTCAATAAGTCCCGACGTTTCGGGGCAAGCCGCTCCTGGGTTACTGGCCGGCGCGAATGAGATGCAAGTGCTTGGGTCACAGTCCGTTAGCGTCCTCGCGCGCGACAAGGGAATCCGGCTCATGCGTTCGCTGGGCCGATGAGAGCCGACCGCCCTATCTTCTCGAGCTGGCTCGCGACTCGGCGCGGGTCCCCCTCCCGGAGGCTCGGATGCCCCGTCTCGCCCGATTCGCGATCCTGATGCTTGCCTTGCTGACCGTGGCGTCCGGATGCAGTAAGAAATCGACGTCGCCGTTACCGGCCTTCGAGGTTCGCACCTTCCGCATGGGGTTCTCGGCGATCCCGCCTCGGCCCGAGTTGTCGGCGGTGATCGCCACCATCGATCTGATGGCGCCTCGCTCCGATGTGGCGCTGATCTTCGGCGAGCCGCCGTGGGACACGCTGCTCGCGGGTGTGCCGGCGGCCGACTACGTGGCGCGCGAGCGCAAACCCCTCGCCGACTACTTCCGCGCCAAGGGGATGCGAGTGTGGGTGTACCTCGACCCGGCGAACGGTCTCGATCGCTCGGCGGAATCCGCGCTACTGGTCGCGGCGGGGCGAAGCATCACCGAGCCCGCGATACAATCGCTGTATCGGGAGTATGCCGCCGCGCTCGACACCTTGGTCCGACCGGACGTCTTCGGTGTCGCCGTCGAGACCAACTTGATCCGCGCCCTGTCGCCCGCCCCGCTCTACGCCGCGGTCCGACAAGTGGCGGCTGCAACGGCGGCCCACGTGCGCGCGCTCGACCCGTCGGTGCGGCTGTCGGCGAGTGTGCAGGTCGAGACCGCGTGGGGCCGCGCGCCGCTGGGCCCTTACCAAGGGGCCGACACGGACTTCGCCGATTTCCCGTTCATCGAGTTGCTCGGCCTGTCGTCCTATCCGTACTTCGTGTGGGCGGCGCCCGAGAGTCTGCCCACGAACTACTACGCGCGCCTGGTCGAGGGCCGCGCGATACCGGTGGCGATGATCGAGGGCGGTTGGACGTCGGAGAGCATCGCCGGTGTCGTGAGCACGCCCGACGCGCAACGTCGCTACATCGCGCGCCAAGGCGTGCTTCTCGATGAGGCAAGGGCGGCGGCGGTGTTCCAGCTCACGTTCACGGACCTGCAGCTGAGCAGCTTCCCGCCGGCCGACGCCGATGGCGTGCGACCCTTCTCGCGGCTGGGGCTGGTGGATTCGGCGTTCACGCCGCGACCGGCCCTCTCAGCGTGGGATGCGCTTCATGCGCGGCCGCGCGCCGGTGGTGCGGGGTTGCCGTGAGTCGATGGGTTGGGCCCGGCGGAGTTGGTCTCCGCGAAACCGAATCAGACCACAGGTGAACAGGTGCACCCCGCGAGACTGCGTGATCGTGGCGAGGCGCGGGGTGCCCGACTGGTAACCGAGCGTCACGTCACCGCCGTCGGCGCGCCCAAGCGTCGCGAGAAGGCCGTCGAAGTCGAACTCATCATGACGTGTCACGCTGCTGCATGACGCCCGCAGCACTCGATCAGCGCGCGTCGCTCGCGGGGGGGAGCCCGGACTCGATCCGGACCTCGCGGAACAGGCGGTGCACCGAGGCGTCGAGCATCGGGGCCTCGAGCGGCCACACCAGCGTCGCCTCCAAGCGGCGAGGCGCGAATGGCGGAAGGTCCAGCACCGGGTGCAGGCCGGGGTCGATGCGCGCGAACAGCGGCGCGATCTGCTTCATCGGCCCAGAGGTCAGGGCGCCGATCCCGAGATCGAGCTCACCGAGTCGGATCGCCGCGGTGGCAGCGGCCAAGTGGCTAGCGGTGACGAGGCTGGATGAGACGGCCGATTCCTCGAGCGCGGCGCGCACGCTCGAGCCGCCACCTTCGGCGACCGTGATCGCGGCCCCCAGAGCGCGCAGATCCTCGGGCCGGGCGCCGACCGCGCTCGCCTCTCGGTGGGCCGCCGCTGCCGCGCCCACCTCCCCGCGCGCAAGGTGGATCAGGATGCGCATGGCGTGGGAGCACGTGATGTAGAAATCCTCGTCCGAGAGCGCACGCACGCGCGTCGCGAGGGTGAGCGCCTCCTCGCCCCTGCGAGTGAAGTGCGCGAGCACTGAGAGCCAGATCGTCGAAAAGGCATCCTGCGGATCCACCTCGAGCGCGCGCCTCACGTAGCGTTCGGCCCCGGCGAGATCGGTCCGAGAGAGACAATGGATGCCCATGTTGATGAGTGCGGGCGTGAAACGCGGGTCGGCTTCAAGGGCGCGGATCAGAGCCCGTTCCGTCCCCTCGAGGTCCCCCATGAATCTCAGGTTGAGAGACTCGGCCTTGTAACCGTCGGGAAGTCGGGGGGCGATCGCGATGGCGCGCCGAGCGGCTTCGAGGCCGCGCCGCGCGGTCTCGGCCACATCCACGTTCAGGCCCCACTGGCAGAGCTGGCCGTGGCAGTCACCGATTCCCGCCCACGCCAGGGCGTACTCGGGATCGGCCTCGGTCGCCGCGCCGAACAGCTCGAGCGCCTCGCGCAGCGAGGCCTCGGTGTACTGCCCGTACTTCGCGCGCCCGCGCAGGTAGAGGTCGTAGGCGCGCGCATCCTGCGGGCGATTCTTCGCGAGCGAGGCGACCTCGCCCGGCGAGAGCGTCACCCGCAGCGCCTCGGCGATGGAGGCCGCGATCTCCTCCTGCACCGCGAAGACGTCCTCCATGGTGCGGTCGTAGCGCTCCGCCCACAGCTGGAACCCATCGGCGGCGTTGACCAGTTGGACGCTGATGCGGACGCGATCCCCGGAGCGGCGCACGCTCCCCTCGAGCACGGCGCCCACGCCCAGGTCGGCGGCGAGCTTCGGCAGGTCGGGGGAGGCGCCGCGATAGCGCGCCACCGCATTGCGCGAGGCCACCCGCAGCCCGCGCACCTTGGAGAGGTCGGTCAGGATGTCCTCGGTGATCCCGGCGCAGAAGTACTCGCTCTCGGGGTCGCGGGCGAGGTTCTCGAAGTAGAGCACGGCGAGCGATGGGGCGGCCTGGCGGGCGCTGCCGGCGGCAGGACCCGAGGAGAGCTCCGTGGCGATCGCGCCCAACTCGCGGCGCAAGTCGCCGATGTCGCGCGGCCGCGCGGCCGCGTCCTTGGTAAGGCAGCGCTTCAGGACGTCCCGGAGGCGCGCAGGCGCCGAGGGCGGCAGCGCGTTCCAGTCGGGCTCGCGTTCGAGGATGCGGGCGATGACGTCCGAGACGGTCTCACCGGCGAACACCTGCCGGCCTGTGAGGCACTCGAACAGCACGCAGCCGAATGCCCATACATCCGCGCCGCGGTCCACCGCCCGGCCGCGAGCCTGCTCGGGGCTCATGTAGGGAGCGGTGCCGAGGATCACGCCGGCGCCGGTCGCCGCGAGCGCCACCGTGGGGGACAGCGATAGGTCGGGCGAGGATGCTTCCTCCGCGGCGCCGCCCTTGGCGAGGCCGAAGTCGAGCACCTTGACCGCGCCCGAGGTCGAGAGCATCACGTTCGCGGGCTTCAGGTCGCGGTGGACGACGCCGCGTTCATGAGCCGCCTCCATGCCCGCTGCGATCTGAATGCACACGTCGAGGGCTTCCCGCACCGGAAGGGGCCCACGTGTGAGGCGCCCGGCC
>JAYWEM010000106.1:0-38564 GCA_043779265.1 bacterium
GCGGCGGCGGTGATCAACACGTCGGCGGACCGCAATGAACACACGATGACGGCGGCCGGCACCTGGACGGTCGTGTTGATGGACAACCTCATGAACGACACCGGCACCTACTCGCTCGGTTACCTCAACGTGACGGTCGGGCCGTTCACCGATGCCGGCGACTTGGACGGCGGGTCGATCGTGTCGAACGAGGTCCGCAGCGGCAGCTCGAGCGGGCCGGGGGACTTCGACGGCTACCAGATCGTCGCGGCGGCGAACGACCGGTTGATCGTGACCGGCGTGGCGGTCGGCGGAGCGGGGTACAACACGAACATCGTGCTCTACCCGCCGGGCGGTGGCGTGAGCACGGCGCAGACCTTCACCGGCGATCGCCTGGACTTCCAACTCACTGCGACCGGCACATGGACGATCGTGATCGAGGACAACGGCGTGGACACGCCGGGCAGCTTCAGCATCGGCGTGCTCAATGCGACCGGGGGGCCGCTCAACACGAACGGGGATGTCGGGTCGATCGTCGCCGGAACTCCGGTGACCGCAGCCATCGACCCGATCGCGGACATCGATGGATACGCGTTCTATGGAGTCAGCGGCGAGACCGCCAACATCACGGCCACGACGCTGACGGGAACGCTGGATACGCGGATCCTGCTCTACCCGCCCAATGGCGGCGCTCCGTTGGTCAACACAACGGCGGACAACGTCATCCAGCCGCTCTCGGTCACCGGCAACTACCGGATCGTCATCGAGGACAGCAACGATCTCAAGATCGGGACCTACCGGCTCACGCTCACGGGGGCGGGCGGCACGGTCGACGTGCCGGAGACGCCCTTCGAGATCCCGGGCGGTCGCCGGGCGTTGCTGATGCCTGCAGCGCCGAGTCCATTCCGCGAGTCCACTCGCCTGGCGTTCCATCTGCGCCGCGAGACGCGCGTGAGCCTGCGGGTCTTCGACACCAGTGGGGCACTGGTCCGCACGTTGGTGCAGGGTCCGCTCGCCGCGGGTCGACACGAGGCCGCATGGGACGGACGCGATCAGCGAGGCGGCGCGGTCGCCACCGGCGCCTACTACCTGCAGCTCGTCGCGGACGGCGAGACCTCCAAGCGGAAGCTCATCCGGATCCACTGAGAGAGGCGCAGGGGCACTGGGCGTGGCGCTCTGCCGCGCTCGTCGCTCGGGCGGCGACCCTCGCATGGCGTGCACGCTACCGTGCACGCCATGCGCACTCTCATCGCCCTGCTGACGCTGCTGCTCGCCGGAGCGCCCACCGCGGCTCTGGCCTCCGGACCCGTCGCCCCCTCTGCCGCACTCGCCAAGCTGCGAGCCGATGCCGATTCGCTTCGGCCACTCGTTCGATCGAGCCTGGCGCAGGGCTTCCTCTGGGCGACGGTGGGCCTAAGCCCCAAGTCGGCTCGCACGGTGTGGCGTGACTCCTCGCGCACGACGTGGTGGAACGATCGCGATGCGCGTGCGCTGCCGGACTCCGTTCTCTCCCGGCTCATCTCGCGCCCGCTCGACGAGACCTACTTCTGGAACACGCGCTACGGCTCGCCACTCGCCTATGCGCGGGCGCTCGAGGTTGCCGCTGCCCACGGCTTCACGACGTTCGTGGACAAGCGAGTCGCCGATTTCGGCTGCGGCATGGTGGGGCAGCTTCAGCTGATGGCCTCGCTCGGAGCGGATGCGGTGGGGATCGACGTCGATGCCTCGCTGCGCGCGCTCTACAGCGAGCCCGGTGATCTGGGCAAGATGGGCCGCGGGCGTGTGCGATTGGCGATCGGGCAGTGGCCGGCCGATGAATCCGTGCGGAGCGAGGTGGGCGAGGGCCTCGACCTGTTCCTCTCCAAGAACACGCTCAAGAATGGCTACCTGCATCCGGCAGAACCGGTCGAGCCGCGCATGCGGGTGCACCTCGGCGTCAGCGACAGCGCGTTCGTCGCGCAACTCGCTCGCAGCGTCAGGCGAGGCGGGCTGGTCGTGATCTACAACCTGTCGCCCGCGCCCGCGCCGCCCGGCAAGCCCTACATCCCGTGGGCCGACGGCCGCTGCCCGTTCCCGCGCGAGATGTGGGAGGCGAGTGGCTTCGAGGTGCTCACGTTCGATGAGGACGATGGCCCGGCGGCCCGCGCCATGGGCCATGCACTCGGCTGGGATGCGGGCGAGTCGGGCATGAAGCTCGAGACCGACCTCTTCGCGCTCACGAGTGTGTTCCGACGGCGCTGAGCCTCGTCGGTTGCGCCTCGTTCACTTCCGAGGTGGCGCGCCCGGCATCACCATGTGCAGCGCCAGTTCCCAGCGCCTGGTCTCGCCCTGGCGCCAGATGTTCACGTACCAGCTCGAGTCGACTCCGGCCTCGCTCGTGGTGACGAACGAGCCGTAAGTGTAGCCGAGGTCACCGGACTCCGAGATGAACTGCGCGTTCGACATCATACGCGGCGTCTCGGCTCTCGCGGCGAGTGAGTCGTGCGCCGCGAGGATGCCGGCGACCCGTGGCATGCCGGGGCGCAGCAGGATCAATCGCTCGGCCCCGTGCTGACGCACGGCGTCGGCGGTGCTGCCGGCGGCCGCGCTCTTGGCGAGCTCGTCATCGGCCCGCCAGAGGGATTCGCGGCGAGCGAGCGGCCCGGCACCGGTGCGGGCTCTCGGCGGCAGTGTGCTCAGGGTCGGCTCGACCGAGCGCTCGATCCGCTCATGCGAGATGCCGCCATCGATCACCACGAGCCAGTGGCCGGTCGTGTCGCGCCGCCACACGCTCACGCACTCGCCTCGCGCGTCGATCGTGCTCTGCGTGCTGTCGCTCTTGAACGTCCACGGCCCGGTGGTCCAGCCGAGATCTCCGCTCGCGCTGATCTCGGCATGCCATGGCTCCCACGCGAGCAGCACGGCCGAGGCGGGAGCGGCTTCGAACCACGCCCTGCCGAGTAGCGGCCCCGGGCGGAAAAGGATCGCACGCGCGGCCAGGTGGTCGAGGAATGCAGCGCGCATGCCCGAGGCGGCCGCGGCGCGCGCGAAGGCTCGTTCGTGCTCGACCAGCACCTGCGCCGAGTGCGACGGCGCCTGCGCCGAAGTGGGGCAAGCGGCGAGCAGGCCGCACAGCAGCGCTGCGAGTGCATGCATCCGGGTCATCAAGGGCTCCACCGGTCGAAGGGACGGGGTCGGCGGCCGATCGACTGCGGGCGGTCGTCCATCGGAGAGAGCATCACGTCTCTATAGACGGCATCCGGGCCGCCCGTTCGCATCCGCTGACGAGCGCGGGCGCTGGCGGTTCGGATGCGGAATCAGGAATGCCGCATTCCATGTGCAGAACGCAACGGGGCTATTGCATCGTTGATGCAGGTGGCCAGTAGCGGCAGGAACTCCTCAAGTCCCCGGCACTTCCAGCCGAGAACTTGCGAGGCCATCGGTCCCCTGGTCTCTCTCGCCCCCCCCCGAGGAACATGCTCCGCTCCATCGTGCGTTACCTGCAGAGGAACCGCCCACGTCTGGTGGAGGCGGTCGCGACCCCGCTTCGACGTGCGCTGGGGGAGTCGGTGGCGCTGGCCGAAAGCGAGGCGCTGCTGCACGCGCTGCGGCAGGCGTTCCGAACGGGTCGCTCCGACGGCTTCCTCGATGAGCTCAAGCAGGCCTCCGCACGCTGGAGCGCGCGCGGCGTCGACCAGGTCGAGTGCATCGAGGCGATGCTGGAACTGGTGCGCGGAACCCCCTCGGGCACGAGCGGAGTCGATGTGACCGCCATCTCCAGTGTTCTCGATGCGATCCCGGGGCCAGTGGCCCACCTCGATACGCGCGGCAGGGTCGTGGTCGCGAATCGTGCGTTCACTCGCGTCACGGGCGAGTACGATCAGGCGCTTCCGGGCACGCCCATCCAGGATCTGCTGACGCCGGAGTCGAATGAAGTCGTGAGTGCGATCCTCGCGCCGGAGGTCGTCGCCAAGGGGATGCTGCCCCTGGGCCACGTGCGGCTGTCCTGCGACCCGGAATCCGAATGGCTCGCCGTGGCCATCCCGTTCGCGATCACCGGCCGCGCCGAGGGCTCGCTGCTGGCGCTCTCCAATGACCTGTCGGCCCTTGGCACCGAGGCGAGCATCGCTTCGCTGTTGGCGCGAGAGAAGCGGCAGAGCGAGAAGTTCGCCGCGCTCCTCACCGTCAGCCATGCGGTCGCCAACTCACTCGAGCTCGACACCATCCTCATGACCATCGCCAAGCTCGTTCGTCAGGTGATCCAGACGGATGAGTGCACGGTGTTCCTTTTCGATGAAAAGGAGCAGTTGCTGCGTCCCGTCGTGTGTGACGCGCAGTCATTCGTCAGCGAGATGATGGCGGTTCGGCTCAAACTCGGCGAGGGCATCACCGGCATGGTGGCGCAGACCGGCCGCGGCGAGATCGTCCACGACGCCGAAGCGGACCCGCGCGCCGTCACCGTTCCCGGCACGCCGGCCGAGCAGACGGCGCTCCTCTGCGTGCCGCTGCTCTCGCGCGACCAGGTGATGGGCGTCATCACGCTCACACGCATCGGCGATCGCAGCTTCCACGACGAGGATCTCGAGCTGGCGACGCTGTTCGCCGGGCAGTGCGCTTCGGCGATCGCCAACGCGAGGCTGTTCGAGGACATGAAGACCGCCTACGACCAGCTCAACTCGACGCAGTCGCAGCTGGTGCAGTCGGCCAAGCTGAATGCACTGGGCGAGATGGCCGGCGGTGTCGCACACGACTTCAACAACATCCTCGCGGCCATCCTCGGACGCACGCAGTTGCTCGCGAGTCAGCTCGCCGACCCGGACGTGCGCCGCCAGCTGGCGGTGATCGAGCAGGCGGCGATCGATGGTGCGCAGACCGTGCGGCGAGTGCAGGAGTTCACGCGCGTTCGCGCCGATGAGCGCTTCAAGACGCTCGACCTCAATCAGGTGCTGCTGGATGTGATCGAACTGACGCGGCCGGCGTGGGAGGCGAGTGCCAAGCGTCGCGGGATCGTCATCGATGTGCATCTCGAACTGACGGCCTCGCGTCTGATCGCCGGCAACGACTCCGAACTGCGCGAGGTGTTCACGAATCTCATGCTGAACGCGGTCGACGCCATGCCGCGCGGTGGCGACCTGTGGGTGGCCTCCGAGAACGGCAGCGAGGTCGTGCGGGTGCAGGTTCGCGATTCGGGCAGCGGCATGGACCCCGAGACCCGCTCGCGCATCTTCGATCCGTTCTTCACCACCAAGGATGTCAAGGGCACCGGCCTCGGGCTCTCGGTCGCCTACGGCATCGTGTCGCGGCATCGTGGTCACATCGGCGTGGAGAGCGAGTTGGGTGTGGGAACGGTGTTCACGCTTGACTTCCCGATCGGCGAGGTGGATCAGGAGTTCGGTCCGCCCGAGCAGGTCGGGCCGATTCCGTCACAGCGCGTGCTGGTGGTGGATGACGAACCCTCCGTGCTGCACGTGCTCGTCGATCTGCTCACGGCCATGGGGCACGAGGTGACGCCGGCGTTGGGCGGCCCCGCCGGACTCGAAGCGCTCTCGCGGCAGTCCTTCGACGTCGTGTTCTCCGACCTCGGCATGCCCGAAGTGAACGGCTGGGACCTCGCGGCCTCGTGCAAGCGCATGCACCCGAGGTGCGCGGTCGTCCTCGTCACGGGCTGGGGCTTCCAGCTCGAAGAGGACGCCGCGGTCTCTCGCGGCATCGACCGCGTCCTGCCCAAGCCGTTCTCGTGGGAGGACGTCGAGGGGGCACTGCGGCAGGTGACGAGCGGCACGCCGGGGATGCGCGCCGCCTGAATCAGGGCTCAGCCGTCGCGATGTAGCGCATGAGTTGGTGCGCCTCGTCGTTGGGCAGCCCCAGGCCGAGCAGAGCGACACGGGCGATGCCCTCGGGACTGATCAGCACCCAGCCCGGAATCGGCGTGCGCGTCACCTCTTCCCACAGCCCGTAGAGCGCGGTGACCTCGGCCGTCGGATCGGCCAACGCCAGCAGCGGGCTCTGGTCGGTGCCGCGGTAGCGCCTGATCGTCTGCGCCTTCTCGACCCAAACGGCCACCAGATGGATCTTCTCGGCGGCGAGCAGCGAGGCGAGCGAGTCGAGGCTGGCGATGGACTCACGTCGGCCAGCAAAGACGAGTGCGACCCAGCCGCCTCGCATCGCGGACAACTTGTGGCCGACGCCATTGCCATCCTCGAGCGTGAAGTCGGGGACGCGCTCACCGATCGCGAGATGGGCGACGCTACTGCCGCGAGAGGCGGGCGAGGACGCCCGGTTGGCATCCTTGGGGGTCACGGCCGGGCCCGCACGCTTGGCGCCGATCTGGGCGAAGGACGGGCTCACCGAGAGGATCGCGGCGAGCACGGCGAGCCACATCCAGAGCACTGCGGCGGGCAGCGGGGACGAGAGCCTGTGCAGCATGACGGCACCTCCTCAATGAGCCGGGCCCTTGCGGGCCCCGCACCGTGGGGCGCGTCGACTCTCTTCCTCGGGGGGAGTGAGGCGGCGTCCCCTAACTTTTCGCCGGTGCCGCGGCCACGGCGTCGCGCAGCGCGCGGAGGTTGCCCTCCGGCGTGCGTGGCGACATGGAGCAGCCCGGCGCCACCATCCATCGTCGCCCACCGGTCTCGGTGAGCGAGCGACGGTATCGATCCAGCACTCGCGTCGGCTCGGCATCCTGGAGCGAACCCTCATGGTCGATGCCACCCATGGCGGCTCCCTTCAGTCGTGCCAGCCCCTCGGCGAGTGAGGGGTTGTCCGGTGATGAGGAATCCCAGGAGAAGGCTCCGACCGGATAGTCGGCGAATTCGAACAGCAGCGCATCACCCTTGCACACGTGCACCGTGTGGAACGGTGAGTCACCGGCCGCCTCGAGCAGGCGGAGGTCGTATGGCCGTGACCACCGATCCAGCGAGTCCCGATCCATGAACGACCGGCTTCCCCAGTCCACCGTGCCGAGATAGATGCCGTCGGCGCCGGCCTCGCGATAGGCTCGCACGACCCGCTCGAACGTGCGCGTCACCGCTTCGAGCGCATGACGGACGAGTTCGGGATGCGTCTTCAACTGATCGCGCAGAGCGGTCGGCGGTTCGGTCAACTCGGCGAGGATCGCGAGTGGCGTGAACACGGTCTGCAGCAGCGGGACCTCGCGCGGCAGCCTCGCACGCAGCAGACGAACCGCCTCGATCTGCTCGCCGAGTGCGCCTTCGTCGTGCGCCACTTCGTCGATCCGCTTCCAATCCTCGGGCGCGTGCACCGGATGGGCCGCGAGTCGCGGCTTCTCGCCGGGCACACCCGGGTAGTCGTAGCGCACACCCCAGGGCTCGACGTGATAGTGCTTGCGCGGGTTCAGCTTGACCCAGTCCCAGCCGAAGCGCTCCCAGCGCTCCATCGTGTGATCGACCAGTTCGGCCGCAGTCGACTCGCGGTGGTACACGTGCCCCCAGAAGCTCACGGGGGGACGATCCACCTCCTCGCCGCGAAGCGCGGCCAGCACCCGGTCCCGGCTCGTCATGTCAGAAGGCTGCGCCCCGATGAGGCGGGGGTCAAGCGTGGAAGCGCCCTGCGAGTAAGATGTTCGGATGCATCGGCTTCAGGGCGCCGCCCTGCTCTCACTGCTCGTGCTGTCGGGATGCACACCGTCGCAGGAGCGCGGTTCGCATCGGGCTTCGCCCACCGAGCTGCCGCTCGAGATGCTCGCGGACTCCGCTGCCATGCTCAGCATGCCGGCGGCGCCGTGGCCGTATGAGCCCCGCGTCCGCGCGACGATCGAGCACCTGGCCCCGTCTCGCTCGGCGCTCGATCCGGCTTCGCCCGATGCTCCGCCACTTCCGCCCGGCGTCGGCGTCCAGGAGGAGCGAGGCGGGGGCTTCGAGTTCGACGACGACCTCCACCCGCCGATCCCGAAGGGCGCGGCGCCGTTCGTCGTGACCGGACGCAGCGGCGGCTGGGTCGCGCTCGATGTGCGAGTGGGCGAACAGGGCGAGGTCACCGATGCCGAGTGGCATGACTCCTCGTCAGCGGACTCGGTGCAGGTGGCGGCCGCCATCATCGCGGCGTTCTCGATGCGGTTCCATCCCGCCATCCAGCGCGGCCGAGCGGTGGCCGTGTGGGCGAGACAGCGATTCGAGATCGCTCCGACTCGTCGCTGATCAGTCCGCGGCGGCGCGCTTGAGGACCCGCCTCGTACGCGTGATGTCGAATCCCTCGCTGCGATAGAGCGAGAGCGCCCGCTCGTTCTCGCCATCGACGATCAGCGTGACCGGCGCCTGCGAGTTCGCCTCGAGCCACGCGACGCCCCAGCGCAGCAGCGCTCGCCCCAGTCCGATGCCGCGCGCCGCGCGTGTGGTGCCGAGCACGCCGATCTCACCTCGCGCCGGGTAGAGCTCGCAGCGGCAGAAGCCGACCGGCTCGCTCCCTCGGTAGGCCACCGCCAGGCCGTCGGCCGGGAACTCGGGCGACGAGACGATGCGGCGCGCGTCGTCGATCGTCGATGCGACGTAGCGCCAATGGTCGATGAACGAACCGTTGTGCGAGTCGTTCCAGTCTCGGATCATCTCCTCGCTGCGATCGAAGACGCGAAGCGTGATGCCATCCGGCCACGTCGGCTCGGGGACGGCGCCGCGCGGGCGCTCCATCATCCAGAACCACCGTTCGTGCTCGAACGAGAGCGACGATGCGAAGGCCTCGCCCTCGTCGGAGGGCAGCCACAGGCTGCCCATCTTCTCCATCTTGCCGCGCGAAGCGACGGTCGAGAGCACGCTGTTCACGATCGCCGTCCCGATGCCGCGCCGACGGTGGCTCGGGTGGACCGCCACGCGCATCATCGCCCATGGGGCCTCGCCGCTGCCGAGGAGCCAGCTGAACCCGAAGCCCACCAGCGTCTCGCCGTCGAAGGCGAGTCGGATCGTGTCCGAGGGCAGGTGCGAGTCGGCCAGCTTGTGCTCGAGCCCGTTGGCCCCGAGGAAGACCTCGAACTGAGGCGCGATGGAGGGCTCGGCGAGCAGGGCGCGCCAAGCTTCGAGGTGAGACGATTCGTAGGGGCGCAGGTCGATGGGCATGGGGGCTCGACGCTAGTCGGGCGACGCGGCGAGTGTCAATGTCCGGCCAGCCTCCATTGCGCCTGCTCGGCACGCCCGTCTAGGGTGCAGCCCATGCCTGCCGCCCCTTTCGCCTTCGTGCCGCTTCGTGAGCGGGTCGCGCGCTTCGCCGGACGTCGCCTGTTGGTGCTGGGCGATCTGATGCTCGATCACTACCTGTGGGGCCGCAGCGATCGCATCTCGCCCGAGGCGCCGGTGCCGGTCGTGGAGGTGGAGCGCGAGACGAGTTCGCTGGGCGGCGCGGGAAATGTCGCCGCCAACTTGCGAGCGCTCGGGGCCGAACCGGTGTTGGTGGGCGTCGTCGGGCAGGATCCGCGCGCGCAGCAGTTGTTCGACGCGTTCTCGGCCCGCGGCGTCGACACGCGCGCCATCGTGCGCGACGCGTTGCGCCCGACCACGATCAAGACGCGCGTCATCGCGCACTCCCAACAGGTCGTGCGAGCGGACTGGGAGTCCCGCGCCGATGTGACGGGGGAGGCCCTGTCGCAGCTGCTCGAGGCGCTGGAGCGCGAGTTGTCGCGCTGTGAGGCGCTGATCATCAGCGACTATGGCAAGGGTGTGATCACCGGCGCCACACTCGAGAAGGCGATCGGCCTGGCGCGGGCGCAGGGCATCCCGGTGGCGGTCGATCCCAAGGAGTCGCACATCGACGCTTATCGCGGCGTCAGCATCGTGACCCCCAACAGCCAGGAGGCCGGCTGGGTGATGGGGCAGCGCATCATCGACGAGGCGAGCCTGATGACCGTGGGCTGGGGACTGCAGAAGCGACTGGACCTCGAATGCGCGCTGATCACGAGAGGCGCCGAGGGGATGAGCCTGTTCGAGCGCTCCGGGCGCTACACGCACCTGCCGACCGTCGCACGCGAGGTGTTCGACGTGACGGGGGCGGGCGATACCGTGGTGAGTGTCGTGGCGCTGGCGCTGGCGGCCGGCGCCGATTACCCGGAGGCCTGCTACCTCGCCAACCACGCCGCCGGCGTGGTGATCCGCGAAGTCGGCACCGCGACCTGCGCCCCCGACCAACTCGAGCGCTCGCTCGGCGAGTCGCTGGCGTGAGCGATCAGCCGACGGACGTGCTGCCCGCCGAGGCGAGCGCCCGGCTCGCTGCATGGCGGGCACGCGGAGAGTCGATCGTGTTCACGAACGGTGTCTACGATCTGCTGCATCGCGGCCACACCGAGTACCTCGAGGATGCGCGTGCGCTCGGGGACCGTCTCGTCGTCGGCATCAACTCGGACGCCTCGGTCCAGCGCCTGAAGGGTCCGAGCCGGCCGATCGTCGGCGAGGGCGATCGTCGCGCGCTGATCGCGGCGCTCGCGTGCGTCGATCTGGTGATCGCGTTCGAGGACGACACGCCGCTGCGACTCATCGAAGCGGTCGAGCCGGATGTGCTCGCCAAGGGTGCGGACTATTCGATCGAGCAGATCGTCGGACGCGACCAAGTCGAGTCGCGCGGTGGACGCGTCGTGCGCATCCCACTGCGCGAGGGCTTGAGCAGCTCGTTACTCATCGATCGCATTCGAGCGGGCAAGAGCGCACTCGATCGCTGAAGCATCGGAAAGTGCTGGACGCCGCCACGGACAGCGCGTCACAATGGACGCTCACGATCCTTCCAGAGCGGCGCCCCCCAGTCGCAGGTCATGAGGCTCCATGACGCCTGACGACTCCGCGCCAGTTTCCGCTGCGCTGTCCGTGGCGCCCGATCATTCCGCTCTCCTTCCGCTCATCTACGCCGAACTGAGACGGATCGCAGCGCACTACATGAAGAGCGAGAAGCACAAGACGCTCCATCCAACCGAACTGGTGCACGAGGCGTATCTCAGGCTCGTTTCCGGCTGCCCACGGCTCGTGCAGGACAAGGTGCACGTCCTCGCGCTGATGGCGACCGTGATGCGCCAGGTGCTGGTCGACCGCGCGCGGGCCCGCAAGGCGGAGAAGCGGGGCGGCGACGCGCTGCGGGTCACGCTCTCCGAGTCCCTTCCGAGCCGCGGCAACCAGGAGGACGTCATCGATCTCGAGCGCGCGCTTCAGCGCCTCCATGTCGAGGACTCGCGATCGGCCAATGCGTTCGTCCTGAGCGAGTACGGCGGCCTGACGCATATCGAGATCGGGACGCTTCTGGGCGTGAGCGAGCGCACGATCCGCGGCGAACTCTTACATGCGCGAACCTGGCTGCATCGCCAGCTCGCAGAGCCTCAGAAAGGCGGCGCCTGAGGATAGTGGAGTTTGTAGGGAATCGCCTGATCGGACGTGTGACTGGCCTGCATGTCGGCGAAGATCCGTTCCAGTCGCGAGTCCCCGGCGCGCGGGATCAAACGATGGATCTGTTCCCGGAGCGAGCGCAGCCGGACGCCGAACACGGGCGCCGGGTCGATGGCGGCGAGCCGCAAGTCGATTCGATAGCGCAGCAGGAGCCCTTGGAGCGCGATGCGAGGCGCACGGCGGTCATCGATGCGAGCGGAGAGCGCATCGAGGATCCGCGTCGCGTCGGAAAATCGCGAAGAGTCGCGTTCGATGCACGCGATATCCGCGAGCACCGCGGCTCGCGAGAGCTCGAGCAGCGCGCGGTCCATCGGCATGAGGCGCATATCGGCGCGCTCCTTCACGTCGAGCGATGCTTCGGCTCGCGCGAGCGCCTCCCGCGCGACCGTTGGGTCCTCCGTGTTCCATGCCGCCAGACGCTCAGCGTCGGCAAGCGCGCAGGCCGAGTGGACCACGGTCGAATAGCCGGGCATCTGGCTGCGGATCATCCTCGCCTCCCCGAGCACGAGTCGCGCGGTGTCGAGGTGGGCTGCGGCCCCGAGTGCAGCCGCCCATAGGTGGGCCATCCCCCATTCGTGGAGCAGCGCCGCGCGTGAACTCCCGTCACCTCGGATGTCGAGGTGGCGAGTGGCGAGTGTCAGTAGGCGAAGGCCCGACATCAGCTCATCCGGCGGGCTCGTCGCGTCGAAGCGATTCTGAACGGCGAGCTCGACACGATTCGCGCCGATTCCGCCTCGCCAATGCGCCAGCGACAGCGAATCCACCGCATCAGTGGCCGCCTCGAGATCCACGATCCCGGGCAACGCGATTCGAGCGCCTTCCTCCCGGATCCGCCCGGCTCGCTCGAGTGTCGCGGTCCGATCGATGATGCGAGCGCGGTCCTCCAGAGCCATCGCCGCCGCTCCATGGCCGAGCGTCGGTGGCTCGGAGTAGAGGACGCCCAGGAAGCCCACGGTGTCCGGCATCGCAGCGCGTTTCCAGGAACGCGCCGCCAGCGTGCTCGAGAGCCAGACATCCGCCGCGCGTTCGAGGCCGACGGGGTCGTACTCGCGCTCGGCGATCAGGTAGCGCGCCTCGCCCTCGCGGAAGCGCTGGAAAGCGAGGACCTGGGCATGCCAAGGCTGGCGCTGGACTGTCTCGAGCAGAGCGCCGGCATTCACGCTGAGCGCGAGCGCCTCTTGGAGTCCTTCGTTCGTGCGCGTGTTGGCATGCAGTCGCACCATCGCGCTGTCGATATCGGTGCGGATGCGGACGAACTGCCGGTCCGGTTGCACCGCACCGAGCAGATGATCCCAGGCGGTGGGCGGACGCCTCGACACCGAGAGGAAGATGCCGATCAACACGCCGAGCGAGATCAGTCCCAGCCAGACCGGCACGGGGAGCCTCGACCAGAGCGTCGGTGTGCGCCGCGGGCGGGCCAGAGGCTTGCGACCCTCGAGGATCCGCCGGAAGTCGGCGGCGAGAACGGCCGCTGACTCAGTGCGATCCGCCGGGTCCTTGGCAAGTGCGGCCTCGAGCACGCGTTGCAAGGGGCCTCGGACCCGAGCCGGGAGCTCGAGCAGGGGAAGTGGCGGCTTGGTCATCACCGCAACGAGCGCGCGGTGAACGGAGTCCTCGGGGACTTCGAACGGCAGCCGGCCCGTCAACAGTTCGCACGTCAGCACGGCGAGCGCGTGGACATCGGACCTCGGTCCGATGCTGTCGGGGCGGGCGTCGGCCTGCTCGGGGCTCATGTAGCGGATCGTTCCGACGAGAACGCCCACCGTCGTCATGATGGTGGTCGCGCGCACATCGCTCTCGGCGAGTCGCGCCACGCCGAAGTCGAGCACGACGGGCTGGCCGTCCGGACGCACCAGGATGTTCTCGGGCTTCAAGTCGCGATGGACGATGCCCTTGTCGTGGGCGTGCTGGACCGCATCGCAGATCCTGGCCATCAACTCCAGCCGCTCGTCGATCGAGCGCTCGTGGCTGGCCCAGCGGCGCAGGTCCTCACCTTCGATCCGATCCATGGCGAGCCACGGCCGGTCGTGTCCGCCCACATTCTCCACGCCGGTCGCGACGAATCGCGCGATGCCGGGGTGATCCAGCCGCCGCTGGGCCTCGGCCTCGCGACGGAAGCGGGCGAGCAGAGAGGGGGAGAGCCAGCCCTCTCGAAGCAGCTTGAGCGCCACTTCGGGCTCACCCGGGCGGGCGGCCAACAGCACGACGCCCATCCCGCCTCGGCCCAACTCCTGCCGGACGACGTAGCCCGAGACCACCTTGGGCAAGGGCGCGCCCTCGTCGGCGGCGAGGCTCGCGGCGATCTGGGAATGGGAGGCGAGCAGCGCCGAGATCTCGGCCTCGACCTCGGGCAAGCCCTCGGTCTGGGCACGGAGGAACTCCGCGCGAGCATCCTCGGGAAGCTCGAGCACCTGCAGGAACAAGGACTTGGCGAGGTCGTAATGGCCCAGCGGTCGGCCTCCGGCGGGACGGGATCGGCCGAGACGGTATCACGAGAAGCGCACGACGTGAGGGGGGCCTTGCCGGTTCGACGCCAGGATTCCGCTTGTCCGGAGTAGAGGGCGTCACGGAGTCCGAGCATGGGGGACTTCTCTGACCGGTGGGGTGTCGTGGTAGCCGCCCCCCCGACTGTGCGGCGTGCGGCCCGGGTTCGCTCGCGGGTCTCGCGCTGTCATCCGGCCGTCGTCCGGGGTTCCGCCCGCTTCGGGGGAAGCGACGGAGCTCCCGGTTCGGCGGCCGGGCTCTTTTTTTTCAAGGGTGCTCCTCGAGGACTAGGGCATCCGACAGCCCCTGGGCCCTCGCTTGCCGCTCTCCGCGGTCCCCCCTTACTGTCCGTCGTCCTTTCTCGATGGGGCCTCTTCTCTCTTCCCGCATGCGTGCCGCGAGATCCGCGAACGTCGCGTCGGCCCCCGATTCCACGGAGACGGCCATGTCCACCTTCCAGAACTACATCGGCGGCAAGTGGGTCCCTGCTCGTTCCGGGCGGACCCGGAGCAACATCAACCCGGCGACCGGCGAGCTGATCGGCGAGTTCCCCGACTCCGGCCCCGAGGATGTCGCGGCTGCGGCCGAGGCCGCTCGAGCGGCCCAGCGAGCATGGGCTCTGACGCCTGCGCCCAAACGTGGTGAGCTGCTCTATCAGTTGGCCGCACGCATCGCCGAGCAGAAGGAGTCGCTCGCCCGTGACGCGACGCGCGAGATGGGCAAGATCCTCATCGAGACGCGCGGCGATGTTCAAGAGGGCGTGGACATGGCCTACCTTGCGGCAGGCGAGGGTCGGCGCATGCACGGCTTCACCACTCCGAGCGAGATGCCGGACAAATGGGCGATGTCGATTCGAGTTCCCGTGGGCGTCGTCGGTGTCATCACCGCGTGGAACTTCCCGTTCGCCGTGCCGACCTGGAAGATCTTCCCGGCGCTGCTCTCAGGCAACACGGTCGTGTTCAAACCGTCCGAGGAGACGCCGCACATGGGCTGGCACCTGGCGCGTCTGTTCGAGGAAGTCGGCCTGCCGCCCGGCGTATTCAATGTCGTGCACGGCACCGGTGCCGAAGTCGGCTGGCCGATCGTGCAACATCCGCTCATCGACGTGATCTCGTTCACCGGCTCCAATCCGGTCGGCAATCAGATCGCCACCGAGGGCGCGCGGCTCGGCAAGCGCGTGTCGCTCGAGATGGGCGGCAAGAACGGCGTGATCGTGCTCGATGATGCCGATGTCTCGCTCGCGGCCACCGCGATCGCGTGGGGCGCGTTCGGTACGACCGGCCAGCGCTGCACCGCAACGAGCCGCGTGATCGTTCAGGAGAAGGTGCACGACGAGCTGCTCTCGCTGGTCGTCCAGCGGGCGCAGGCGCTCAAGCTCGGCGACGGGCTCGAGGAGAGCGTCCAGATGGGCCCGGTGGTGAACGCACGTCAGTTGGAGCGCATCGCGGGCTACATGAAGGTCGGAACGGGCGAGGGCGCCTCGGTCGCGACCGGTGGTGCCCGCGCGCAGGGCGGAGCGCTCGACAAGGGCTTCTTCTTCCAGCCGACGGTGTTCACCGGCGTCCGCCCGACGATGCGCGTCGCGCAGGAGGAGATCTTCGGTCCGGTCGTCGGATTCGTGAAGGTGAAGAACCTCGACGAGGCGATCGCGGTCAACAACGACACGCCCTTCGGCCTGTCCTCGAGCATCTTCACGCGTGACGTCCGCAATGCCTTCATCGGCATGCGCGACCTCGCCAGCGGCATCGTCTACGTGAATCACGGCACCACCGGAGCCGAGACGCACCTGCCGTTCGGTGGCACCCGCGGCACCGGCAATGGGCACCGCGAGGCGGGACACACGATGCTCGACGCTTTCACCGATTGGAAGAGCCTCTACATCGATTTCAGCGGTCGACTGCAGCGGGCTCAGATCGACAACAACTGAGGCGAGCCGAAACGGAATCGCGATGGCCCCGCTCAGGCGGGGCCATCGTCGTTTCGGCGGCGGGCGCTCAGCGAGCGCGGATCTTGAGCTGGCCCCACGAGGACGGAGGGCGCTTGTTCACGGCGTCCGCCACGACGCGCAGTGGTCCCATGGCGATCGCCCGCGGCGCATAGGGTCCGGGGCACGATTCGGCATCACAATCCGACAGTACGAGAGAGATCGACTCGGTATCCGAGAAGTCGAATCCGTCGTGAGTCGTGAAGTCCGAGAGCGCGAAGGTGGGATCGCCCGGTGAGTCGAGGGTTCGAGTGAGATCGGCGAAAGGCGCTCCAGCGGGTCCGTTCTGCGAGCGCAGGACGAAGTAGGCGATCAGCGGCTGCGAAGGGGAGAGGGCGCCCGTGACCGAGAAGCGGAAGGCCGACACGCCGCGAGCCACCAGGTCGAGGTCCCAGTCAACCGCCGCGCGAGAGAACTCCACCTCGAGTCCCATGGCGGAGGGCCCCTCGCCCGAGAACTCCAGTTGGCCGCCCGCGTCCGCTACTCGCGCGTGGGCCGGTGTGTCCTCCGAATCGCAGAAGGTGCGAACCGAGCGACGCGCGCCCCCGAGCGCAAGCGCGAAGCCGTCCTGGATGGCACCGCATTCAGCGACGACGATCTCGCCAGGTGGACAGCTGATCCCGTCGCAAAAGGGACCCGAGAACACGACTCGAGGTGTGGTCGCCGGCAGGCACTCGTTCGGCGGCAGGGAAATCGCCCAACTCTCGAACACCACTTCCGCCGCAGCCTGAGTGGCCACCGGAAGATCGAGCAGGGCGAGGACACTCAGAATCGCTGGGATGGCACGCATGAGGACCTCCACATCGGGGCCCCGATCGGGATCGTCCGATCGGCCCGCGCTGGGAATCATCCTCCCGCTTCCAGGGGGACCGCCATGGGTTTCTTGCAAGGTGGGTTGGAGGGTGCTCCCTGCTTGCCTGCGGCGCAGGTGTCCCGTAGCTTTCCCGGTTCTTCTCATCACCCCCGAGCCATCTTCCCCGAGCGCCCTCGCGCGATTCCCGCCCCTCCGGATCCACGGGAGACCCCATGAACCTGCATGAGTACCAAGGCAAGGAATTGTTCGCGCGCTACGGGATCCCCGTGCTGCCGGGGCAGGTCGCCGGGACGCCCGAGGAGGCGCGCGATATCGCCGCTTCGATCGGCGGACTCGTCGTCATCAAGGCGCAGGTTCAGGCGGGCGGACGTGGCAAGGCCGGTGGCGTGAAGCTGGCGAGCACGCCCGAGGAGGCGTTCGAGAAGGCCCAGGCGATCCTCACGCTGACGATCAAGGGCCTGCCGGTGCACAAGGTGCTCGTGACCCAGGCGGCTGACATCGCCAAGGAGTACTACCTCTCGATCGTGATGGACCGCGAGAAGAAGGCGCCGCTCATCATGTTCTCGACCGAAGGCGGAGTCGACATCGAGGAAGTGGCGCACTCCACCCCCGAGAAGATCGTGAAGCAGCACATCCCGCTCGACGGATTGCGGCCGTACCAGGCGCGCAACCTGATGGCGAAGGCGTTCCCCGACTTCAAGCAGGCGCAGCAGGCAGCCGCTGTGTTGATGGGTCTCTACCGTGCGTTCATGGACGGGGACTGCACGCTGGTCGAGATCAATCCGCTGGCGGTGACGCCCGAAGGGAAGGTCGTCGCGCTCGATGCCAAGGTCGTGCTGGATGAGAACGCCGAGTACCGGCACCGCGACTGGAAGAGCTGGCGCGACCCGGCCGAGGAGACCGCGGGCGAGCGGCTCGCCCGTGAGAAGGGGCTGTCCTACGTCAAGCTCGAGGGGGACATCGGCTGCATCGTCAACGGCGCCGGGCTGGCCATGGCGACGATGGACCTGATCAAGCACCACGGCGGCGATCCGGCCAACTTCCTCGACATCGGCGGCTCGTCGAATCCCGAGAAGGTCACGGCGGCGCTGCGCATCATCACCGGCGACGGCAACGTCCGCGCGATCCTGTTCAACATCTTCGGCGGGATCACGCGCTGCGATGACGTGGCCAACGGCATCGTCGCCGCGCTCAAGGAATCCCCGTTCTCGGTGCCGCTCGTGATCCGACTGACGGGCACCAACGAGGTCAAGGCCCGCGAGATCCTCGCGGCCAACGGACTGTCGGCGACGACCAGCATGGACGAGGCGGTGCAGATGGTGATCGCTCGTGCTCAGGAGGTGACGGCGTGAGCATCCTGATCGACAAGAACACGCGTCTCATCGTGCAGGGCATCACGGGACGTGACGGCGCCTTCCACACGCAGCAGATGGTGGCCTACGGCACGAACGTGGTGGCCGGCGTCACGCCCGGCAAGGGCGGCGAGAAGGTGCATGGCGTGCCCGTGTTCGATTCCGTGGCCGAGGCGATCGAGGCCACGAAGGCCAACGCATCGGTCATCTACGTGCCCGCACCGTTCGCAGCCGATGCCATCCACGAGGCTGCCGATGCGGGGATCTCGCTCATCGTCTGCATCACGGAGGGGCTGCCGGTCCGCGATACGCTGACCGCATTCCACAAGGTCCTCGCGCTGCGGGGCGAGTCGAATCCGCTGGGTCGTCCGCGTCTCATCGGCCCCAACTGCCCGGGACTCATCACCCCCGGCCAGGCCAAGGTCGGCATCCTGCCCGGCCACATCGTGACGCCCGGACCGATCGGCGTCGTCAGCAAGAGCGGTACGCTGACCTACGAGGTGGTCAAGCAGCTGACCGACCGCGGGATGGGGCAGACGACCTGCATCGGCATCGGCGGCGACCCCGTGATCGGAACCGACTTCATCGACGCCCTCAGCCTGTTCGAGGCCGATCCGAAGACCGAGGCGATCGTGCTGATGGGCGAGATCGGCGGCAACGCCGAGGAACTGGCCGCCCAATTCATCAAGCGGCATGTGAAGAAGCCGGTTGTGGCGTTCGTGGCGGGGCAGACCGCTCCTGCCGGCAAGCGCATGGGGCACGCCGGTGCGATCATCTCGGGTGGCACCGGGACGGCTGCCGAGAAGATGGCGGCGTTCGAGGCGGCTGGTGTTCCGGTCGCGCGCATCCCCTCGGAGATCCCAGGACTCATCGCCGAGCTGCTGCAGCGCCGCCGCGTCCGTCGCAAGGCGACTGCGGCCGCACCCAAGCGCAAGGCCGTGGCATCGAAGGCCAAGCCGGCTCCGGCGAAGAAGAAGGCTCCTGCCAGGAAGGTCGCCCGCAAGTCGGTCGCGGCCAGCAGGCAGGTGAAGGCGGGCAAGGCGAGTCGCACGCGCCCGGTGAGCCGCAAAGTGACGAAGAAGGCGGCGAAGAAGCGCCGCTCGTAGAAGCCTCGCGCGACCGGTCGGCCGACCCCTCGGCCCGGGCGCGCGAACACAGCAGCCGCGTCGGGCCATGTCCCGCGCAGAAGGAGGAAACACCGTGGCAGTCGAGCGCACGCTGTTCATCGTCAAGCCGGACGCCGCCGAGCGGAACCTGGTGGGCAAGATCCTCGCGCACGTCGAGGATAAGGGTTTCCAGATCACCGAGGCCCGCTACGCGCGGCTGACGCGTGAGCAGTGCCAGGAGTTCTACTCCGAACATGCCGGTCGGCCGTTCTTCAACGATCTGGTGGACTTCATGACCTCGAACCCGGTCATGCTGTGCTGTCTGCAGCGTGAGGCGGCTGTCGCCACCCTGCGCGAAGTCATCGGGGCCACCGATCCGGCTCAGGCGGCCGAGGGCACGATTCGCAAGATATACGCTAAGTCCAAGGGCGCCAACTCCGTACACGCTTCCGACAGCGTTGCTTCGGCCGAGCGCGAGGTGAAGCTGTTCTTCGGAGTCGCTGCTCTCAGCCATTGATGACCGCTCGGATCCCGGGAGGGCGGGGGCCATCCTCGACCCGACGGGGACCGGTCTCGGCATCTGGACTCAAGTTCTCAGCCTGTGCTAGCTTGCGGCGGTTCCGCGGGTCGGCTCCAGGCCGACTCGTGGTGTATTGATGAACGAATTCATCCTCGATGTGACCACCATCCGACCCAATCTCGATCGGGTGGAGTCTGAGGCGCCTGCCCGTGAGATCGGCTTGCCCGATGCGGATTGGCCCGGCATCGTCCGTGGCTCATTCCGAGTCGATCGATCCGGTGACACGGTTTCGGTGCGCGGGAAAGTGGTTTCGGAGGCACAATTCGATTGCGTGCGCTGCCTGCGCCCGTTCCGTCTCGAGTTGAGCAGCGAGATCTCGTTTCTCGCTGAACGTTCAGGGAAGTCAGCGCGTGACGAGCAGCGAGAGCTCGAGCGCGATTCCATCATGTTGTTCCATGACGGGCGGCGGTTGGACCTGCGCGATTCCGTGCGGGAGGCGCTGCTGCTCGAGTTACCCATCTCTCCACATTGTCGGGAGGATTGCCGGGGGTTGTGCCCGAAGTGCGGTTTGGACCGCAACGAGGGCCCTTGCGCCTGCGAGTCCGCGGAAGCCCGCGGCCCCGAAGGCGCCCCGGAGATCCAGTAGCCCAGGAGGTCAGTCGTCATGGCAGTTCCGAAGCGGAGGCACACGTCGACGCGCGGCAAGAAGCGCCGCACGCACTGGAAGCTGCAGAAGCCCGGTCTCAACAATTGCGGGCACTGCGGAGCCCCTCGCCAGCCGCACCGTATCTGCCCGTCCTGCGGTTACTACGGGAATGAGGAGATCGTCGCGCCGCGCGAGGAGTAGCGGCCGGCCGACCAACCCATGCCCTCTGTCCCGCGCATCGGGATTGATGCGATGGGAGGCGACTTCGGTCCACTGCCTGTGGCCGAAGGCGCGCGACTCGCGTTCCGCGAGTGGCGCGACCGCTTCCACCTGACCCTGGTCGGCGATGAAGCCGAGATCCGCCAGGCGCTCACGCGTGCCCACGCAGATGACCTGGGCATCGAGGTCGTGCATGCCGCGGGCAAAGTCGCGATGGGCGAGAAGGCCACCTCGGTGGCGCGTCGCCGCGACACGTCCCTCGGCGTGCTGACGCAGCTCCACAAGGAGCAGAAGCTGGACGCCATCTTCAGCGCCGGCAATACGGGCGCTGTGGTCGCGACCGCGCTGCTCGGGCTGGGGCGCCTCGAGGGCGTCTCTCGCCCCGCGCTCGCGGCGCTCTTCCCGAATCCCGGCAATGGCACGATCGTGCTCGACGTCGGTGCGAACTCGGATGTGAAGGCTCCTTACCTCGTGCAGTTCGCGCACATGGGTGCGTGCTACGCGCGCTATCTGCTCGGGTGCGAGAATCCGCGAGTCGGGCTGTTGTCGATCGGCGAGGAGGAGAGCAAGGGCAACGCGCTCGTCCAGGAGGCGCAGCCGCTCCTCAAGCAGGCGCGCCACCTCGACTTCGTGGGCAACGCCGAAGGTCGCGACATCTTCAAGGGCGGCTTCGATGTGATCGTGACCGACGGCTTCACCGGCAATGTCGTGCTCAAGACCGCCGAGGGCGTCGCCACGTTCCTCGGTCGCGCCGTGAAGGACCAGGTGAAGCGCGATCCGCTCGCCCTGTTCGGCGCCCTGTTCCTGCGTCCGGCGCTGGGTCGGCTGCGCGCCAAGATCGATTGGGAGGAGTACGGTGCAGCACCCCTGCTGGGCGTCAATGGGGTGTGCTTCATCGGCCATGGCTCGAGTGGTCCGCGGGCCTTCCGGAGCGCGATCGGCACCCTGTGCACGTTCGTCGAGAAGAAGGTCAACCAGCACATCCGTGAGGAGATCCAAGCGGACCATGTCACCGCAGCCTGACGTCATCCGAGGGGTCACCATCGCCGGCACCGGTCGCTATGTTCCGGAGCGGGTGCTGACGAACCATGATCTCGCCCAGCTGGTCGAGACGTCCGACGAGTGGATCGTCGAGCGCACCGGTATCCGGCAGCGCCACATCGCCGCGCCCGACCAGGCCAGTTCCGACCTCGCTCTGATCGCCTGCCAGCGTGCCCTCGACATGGCGGGCCTCGAGCCCACGCAGGTCGATCAGATCATCCTGGCCACGACGACGCCCGATCGCATCCTGCCGTCGTGCGCCTGCACGCTGCAGCAGAAGTTGGGCGCAAAACGGGCTGCCGCCTACGACATGTTCGCCGCGTGCACCGGGTTCGTCTTCGGACTGGGGCAGGCGCGTGGACTGATCGGCGCCGGCGTCGCGGACACGGTGCTCGTCATCGGCGTCGAGACGCTGTCGCGCATCGTCGACTACACCGACCGCAACATCTGCGTCCTGTTCGGCGACGGCGCCGGAGCAGCGGTGCTTCGAGCAGCACCGCCCGGCGAGGGACTGCATGCGATCGACATGCACAGTGACGGAGAACTGGGCGAAGTGCTCGAGGTGCCCTCGGGCATCTCACGCAACCCGGCGACGTCCGAGACGGTGGCCGGTCGCGAGCACTTCATCCGCATGCAGGGCAAGAAGCTCTTCCCGTTCGCGGTGCGCAGCATGGTCGAGTCACTCGGCATCTGCCTCGAGCGCAGCGGGTGGGGCGCGGACGATCTCGATCTGTTCATCCCGCACCAGGCGAACCTCCGCATCATCGATGGCGTGCGCGAGCGCTTGTCGCTCGACCCGTCCAAGTGCGTGGTGAACATCGAGCGTTATGGCAACACGTCCTCGGCCTCGATCCCCATCGCGCTCGACGAAGTGGTTCGTGCTGGGCGGTTGCGCAAGGGGCAGAAGCTCGGTCTCGCCGCTTTCGGAGGCGGCGCCACCTGGGGCGCCGCCACCATGACGTGGACCCTTCCGCTCGAAGTGAGCACGCGAGTCGCCGAACCCGCCACCGCGGTTCGCGAGGTGAGCGCGTGAGACTCGCCTTCCTCTTCCCCGGGCAGGGCGCCCAGCAGGTGGGCATGGGGCAGTCGCTGGCCGAGGCATCCCCGATCGCCCGTGAGGCGTTCGAGACCGCCGACCGCGTGCTCGGCACGCCGCTCTCTCGCGTGTGTTGGGAAGGGCCTGCCGAGGACCTCAAGAAGTCGGTGAACACGCAGCCCGCGCTGCTCACTCACAGCATCGCCGCGTTCCGACTCGTCGAGGCTGCGGGGATCACGCCGTCGTTCGTCGCGGGCCACAGTCTCGGCGAGTACTCCGCGTGTGTGGCCGCAGGTGCCATGAGCTTCGAGGACGCGTTGCTGGTGACCCGGCGGCGAGGCGAACTCATGTTCCAGGCGGGCCTCGATCGCCCGGGTGCGATGGCCGCGATCCTCGGTCTCTCGGCGTTCGACGTCGAGGCGGCCTGTGCCGAGGCAGCGGATACGGGCATCGTCCGCGCCGCCAACTTGAACGCCCCGGGGCAGGTCGTGATCTCGGGTGAGCCCGCGGCGGTCGAACGCGCCAGCGAACTCGCCAAGGCCAAGGGGGCCAAGCGGGCCATCCGCCTCGAGGTGAGTGGCGCGTTCCACTCACCGCTGATGGCGCCCGCGTCCGAAGGCCTGCGCGAGGCACTCGCCGGTGTCCGGATGCAGGATGCGCGTTGTCCGATCATCTCGAATGCGTGGGCCAAGCCGGTCCAGAAGGCCGAGGAGGTGCGCTCGGCGCTCGAGGCGCAGTTGCTCTCATCGGTGCGTTGGGAGGAGAGCATGCGCTGGCTGCTCGGCCAGAGCCCCGAGGGATTCGTCGAACTCGGCACCGGCAAGGTGCTGCGAGGGCTCCTGCGGACCATCGACAAGGATGCGCCGAGTTGGAACGTCGAGGATCCCGAGAGTCTCGGAGTGACGCTCGCCGCACTGGCACCGACCGTCGGGAGGAACGCATGACCGAGGTCCGCACGCAGATCGCATCCTCGCTCGATCGCGAACTCGCCGGACAGGTCGCCTTCGTCACGGGCGGCGCCACGGGAATCGGACTCGCGATCTCGCGAGTGCTGGCCTCCCGAGGCGCCAACGTCGCCATCTTCAATCGCAATCAGGAGCGCGCTGAGCAGGCGGTGCAGTCGATCCGCGACAATGGTGGGACCGCGCAGGCGTTCGCGGCCGACATCGCGCAGACGACATCCGTCGATGCCGCCTTCGAAGCCGCGATCTCGGCGCTCGGCCGCGTCGACATCCTCATCAACAACGCCGGGCTGACACGCGACGGGCTGTTCATGCGCATGACCGACGCGCAGTGGCAGGAAGTGCTCGACACCAACCTGACGGGCGCCTTCCGCTGCACCCGCTCCGTGGCGCGAACCATGCTCAAAGCGCGCTCGGGACGTATCGTCAATCTGTCCTCGGTCGTCGGATTGATGGGGAACGCCGGGCAGGCCAACTACGCGGCCTCCAAGGCCGGATTGATCGGTCTCACCAAGTCGCTGGCGCGTGAGTTCGCGTCGCGCTCGGTGACCGTGAACGCCGTGTGCCCCGGATTCATCGAAACGGAAATGACCGCGCAGCTGCCTGAGGCGGCGCGGAAGGAGTTGCTCGCGAAGATCCCGCTCAGTCGGCTGGGTGGCCCGGACGAAGTCGCCGAGGTGGTCGCGTTCCTCGCGTCCCCACGTGCGGCCTACGTCACCGGTCAGACCTGGACCGTCGACGGCGGGATGGTGATGGAGTAAGTCCCTGCGTGCCGGGGCCCGCGCGGCTGCCGGTGCGGACAAGGAGGTGAACGGAACATGGGTGCCTACAACGAAGAACGTTTCAAGGAGATCATCGCCAAGGAGCTCGAGGTTGACGTGAAGCAGGTCAACCCCGATGCCAAGTTCATGGAGGACCTCGGTGCGGACTCGCTCGATGTGGTCGAGCTGGTCATGGCCCTCGAGGAGGAGTTCGGTGTGGACATTCCCGACGAGGATGCGGACAAGCTGAAGACCGTCGGCGATGCCATGAAGTACCTGCAGGAGCACGCGAGCGCCTGAGCGCGCGGACTCCGACGGCGCAGCGTCCTCCGCGCCGTCCGGCCCGACCGAGGGACCGGACGGCGCGGTGCGGCCGCGCGCCGGCACTGAAGATCACGGAGATGACCGTCGAATGAGTGAGACTCGAGAGCGGGTGTTCATCACGGGCGCGGGCGTTCTATCGCCGGTGGGGAACAACCTGGAAGACAGTTGGAAGAACCTGGTCGCGGGAGTCTCCGGGGCCGGGCCGATCACGCGTTTCGATGCGAGCGAGTACGACACCCGCTTCGCCTGCGAGGTGAAGGACTTCTCGTTCGAAGGCGTGCTCGAACGCAAGGAGGCGAAGCGGATGGATCGCTTCGTCCAGTTCGCCGTCGTCGCCAGCCACGAGGCTGTGAAGCACTCCGGCATCGACCTGGCCGCGACCGACCTCGACCGTTTCGGTGTGATCATCGGGTCGGGCATCGGCGGAATGGAGACGTTCGAGGAGCAGCATCGCAACCTCCTCGAGAAGGGGCATCGACGCGTCAGCCCGTTCTTCATCCCGATGATGATCTCCGACATGGCGGCGGGACAGGTGTCGATCAGTTTCGGCCTGCGCGGCCCGAACTTCGCCACCGTTTCGGCCTGCGCCTCCGGCGCACATGCGATCGGCGAGGCGCTGCGACTCCTGCGCGCCGGCGATGCCGACGTGTTCCTTGCGGGCGGTGCCGAGGCCACGATCACGCCGATGGCCGTCTCGGGCTTCGGCAACATGCGCGCCCTCTCGACGCGCAACGATGACCCGCTTCGCGCCAGTCGGCCTTTCGATCGCACGCGCGACGGCTTCGTTGTCGGTGAGGGCGCCGGCATCGTCGTGCTGGAGACCGAGTCGCACGCCCGTCGCCGCGGAGCGACGCTGATCGCCGAACTCGTCGGCTACGGCGCGTCCGGAGACGCGTTCCACATGACGTCGCCCTGTGCCGACGGCGATGGTGCCGCGCGTGCCATGCGGCGAGCGCTGCAGGACGGTGGGTTGGCCCCGGAGCAGATCGGCTACATCAACTCCCATGGCACCTCGACCCCGACCGGCGATCCCATCGAGGTCACGGCCGTGAAGACGGTGTTCGGCGAGCATGCGAAGCGCTTGATGATGGGCTCGACCAAGTCGATGACCGGGCATCTGCTCGGGGCTGCCGGCGGGCTCGAGGCCATCATCACGGCACTCACGCTGGAACGCGGCGTCGTTCCGCCCACGGTCCATCTGGACGAGCCGGATCCCGCCTGTGACCTCGACTTCATCCCGGGCGAGGCGCGGTCGGTGCGACTGGAGGCGGCCCTGTCGAACTCATTCGGATTCGGCGGTCACAACGTGACGCTCGCCCTGAAGGCGGTCCGATGAGCACACGCGCTCGCCGTCGCGGCGGGCGTGGACGCCGACGCACTCCGCATGCTGCGCCCCCGCCCCGCCCCACCTTCTGGCAGAAGGTGCTCGCGTTCTTCGGCGCGAAGCGCAAGTCGAGCGCCGGGCGGCTGAAGCGGGGCCCCGATGCGGCTGATGTCCAGGAGAGTCGCGTGTTCCGGGAGTTCTCGAATCAGTTCGGGATCCCGTTCAAGGATATCGCGCTGTTGAAGCTCGCCCTGACCCATCGCTCCTACCTGAGTGTCACCGGTCAGAGCGCGCGCGAGTCGAACGAGCGCCTCGAGTTCCTCGGTGACTCCGTGCTGGGCCTGGTCACGAGCGAGTTCCTGTACCGGCGGCACCCGGACGAGCATGAAGGGCACCTGACCAAGGTGAAGTCCCTGCTCGTCTCCAAGGCGATCCTGTCGCGCCGCGCGCTCAAGATGGGGTTGGGGCGCTACGTCCTGATGAGTCGCAGCGAGGTCGAATCGGGCGGGCGTCAGAGGCTCAGCATCATCGCCGACGCGTTCGAATCCGTCCTCGGCGCGATCTACCTGGACCAGGGTTTCGAGGTCGCTCGCCGATTCATCCACGAGCATCTGCTCACGGATGCGGATGACATCGTCGCGGACAAACGACACACGAACTACAAGAGCCACCTTCAGGAGTATGTGCAGAGCACGTACCGCACGCATCCCGTCTATCGCATCCGGAGCGAGTACGGCCCGGACCACTCCAAGTACTTCATGGTCGAGGTCATGGTCGGCCGCCGCATGCTGGGCGAGGGCCGTGGCCACAACAAGAAGGAAGCCGAACAGGCCGCGGCGCGCGACGCCATCGAGCGCGTGACCGAGCTCCGCCGCGGAGCCAGCGAAGGACGCCGGGACGAGCACGACCCTGTCGAGGAGCGCGAGCCCGAGGATCTCGACGACTCACCACCGTCTCCTTCTGAGGAGGACGAGCATGAGTCGGGTGATGACTCGCGAGGCAGCCGGCGCAGACGTGGCGGCCGTGGTCGCTCGCGGCGCGAACGCGGCTCGGAGCGTCATGGAAGTGGCGCTGGACGCGGTGACGAGGAGGCTGAGTGCGAGCTCGAACTGGCCGAGGAGGCGGAGGCTCGCGGCGAAGTCCCCGTCGAGCCTTCGGCTCGCGAGGACGATGAGCACGAGCCGGTGGCTCGGCCTGACGACCCGGACGCCGAACTGGATGAGCCGGTCGAGGGGTTCGTGGCGCGGCGGAGGCCCGAGGCCGAGGAGCCTGCGATCATGGCGTTGCCCGCTCGATCGTTCGGGCGCGGTCGTCGCGCCGGGCGAACCGCGGCCCCGACTCAGGCCCCCGAGCCCTCGGCGGCCGAGGAGGAGCGCCACGTCGACCCCTTCGCCCTTGCCGAGGTCGCAGCGGAAGCAGCCAGCGAACCCGCCGAGCCTGCCGAGAGAGATGCTGACAAGGAGGCGCTCATCGATGAGATGGAGCGCGCCATGGAGAACTTCGGCAGGCGCTCGAGTTCGACGCGGAGACGACGCAGCCGCTGAGCGGCTCTCCGAGCGAGTCCGCCTCGGAGCAGGCGTCTCGGCATAAGCAGAACGGGGGACCGTTTCCGGTCCCCCGCTCGCAAGCTGCCGCCACATACGATCAGGACATGGCCCCTCGGAACTTTCCTTGCCCTTTCACATAGTGGCGACAGTCCGATAGCGCCCGAAGGCGCGTCATGATCATCGTCACGTCAGTCCGATACGTCTTCTGCATCATCCCGACAGGCAAACACCTCTGCATGTGGTGTGCCAGTCCGAGTGGCGTGCCCGGTTTTCAGTTCGAACGTTGCGATATAACGCTTTAGCGATGTCCACGCATGTGAAGCATGGATTCGTGGTCAGATCCATCCGGACAAGATGTCCGCTTCGATCGAGTCGTTGCGATTACGCCATGTCGCAACTGCAAGCAGTCGTTGAAATTAGCTGCGGTGGACGCATCGACTGGCGCAAAGGTCAGAATGTCCCATCTGCAGGCTCATCCGACGAGACCTCGGCCGCGAAACGTTGGAGCGTCTTGCGCGAGATGCCGAGGACCTTGGCCGCCTCGCTCTGGTTGCCCTTCGCGTGCTCGAGCACGCGTCGGATGTAGCGGTCGCGCCAGATCTTGAGCGTCGGCAGCTCGGCGTCCTCGATCGACGGACTCGCGGTGCCGAGGTCGGAGGGCGACCCCACCAGGCGCAGCATCTCGGTCGTCACGGCGCCTGCGCCGGAACTGGCGAGCTGCGCGGCGCGCTGCATGACGTTCTCCAATTCCCGGACATTGCCCTTCCAACGGTGCACAAGGAGGGCTTCCATCGCCGATGGAGCGATGCGCGGGGGGATCTCGCGCCCGAGGCGGCGCGAGTAACGCGCCAGGAAGAACCTCGCGAGGCTGGGGATGTCCCCCTGCCGCTCCCGCAGCGGGGGCAGCGTGATCTCGACGACCGCGACGCGGAAGAAGAGGTCCTCGCGGAATGTCCGGTCGACGACCATCTGGCGGAGGTTGCGGTTCGTTGCGCAGATCAGGCGCACATCGACCGGGATCTCCTCGTTGGCTCCGACGCGCTTGACGCGCTGTTCCTGGAGCACGCGTAGCAGCTTGGCCTGCACGGGCAGCTCGAGTTCGCCGATCTCGTCGAGGAAGAGGCTCCCGCCCGAGGCCTGCTCGAACAAGCCGACGCGATCCTGCTGGGCCCCCGTAAAGGCGCCACGCATATGCCCGAACAGCTCGCTCTCGGCGAGCCCGCGTACGATCGAGGCGACATTGGAGACGACGAACGGCATCGCCTTTCGAGCACTCTGCTCGTGGATCATGCGCGCCACGAGTTCCTTACCGGTGCCATTCTCACCCAGCACCAGCGCACTCGCGTCGCCTCTCGCGTAACGGCTGACATCCTTGAACGTCTGCAGCATCGCCTTCGAGCTGCCGACGATCTCACGGAGGCCGTGAGTGGCGACCTCGCTCGGATCGGGCCAGTCGATCTCCTCCTCGGGTTCGCGCATCACCCGGTGTGCTTCGATGGCCTGTTTCAGCAGCAGTCCGAGTTCGATGCGGTCGACTGGCTTGCTGAGGTAGTCGTAGGCACCTTTCGTCATCGCGCTCATGGCATCGGGGATGTTGGCGTCCCCGGTGATCAGCACGACCGGGACGTCGCCTCGACGCTCACGAAGTCGACTCAACAGGTCGAAACCGCCCAGGCCCCGCATCTTGACGTCCGAGAGCACCACATCGAAGTGGCGCTGATCGAACTTCTCGAGCGCTTCCTCGACGCTATGGGCCTCGTCGGTCAGGTGACCGAACGTGCGCGTCATGGCGGCAAGCGCACGGGCGACGATCTCCTGATCATCGACCACGAGTACCGAGGTGGAGGGCATACCGAGGGCTCCTGTCGGTGGGGTTGTGGGACATGTAACACGCTGGAGAACCTGCATGCTAGGCTCACCCCTCACATGAAGCCCACCCTGCTGCTTTTCCTGCTGCTGGCCGTGGCTCCCGTGACTCCCTGCGCTGGCTCGCCCCCCGAGCGGGAGGGGCCGCGGGAGGAGACGATCCGGCACTACCTCGCGGGTCGTTGGCTGGAGCGCGCGGGGGATCGTGATGGCGCCCTTGCCGAGTATTCGCGGGCCCTGGCCGCCACTCCGGACGACGCTGGGGTCCTGTTGCGCCTGGCCGAGCTCTCGACCCACGACGGTCAGCCCCTGCGTACGATCGACTATGCCGATCGGGTTCTGGCGATCGACAGTTCGGCCGCACGAGCCCATTGGCTGCGCGGTGCCGCGCTTTTCCAGTTGAGGCGGACCGAGGAGGCCTACCTCGCGCTGGAGCGGGCGGCCATCCACGGCGCCGACCAGCCCGAGATCCTCAGGACCCTCGCCCGGGTCGCCGAGTCTCTCTCCCGGACGGAGCGCGTGGCGCAAGTCTATGCGCAGATCTCCGGCGTCGAGCCCGAAGATGCCGAGGCTTGGTTCCAGCGCGCCGCCTCCGAGGCGCGACTCGGCCGATTCGCTCTCGCCGACTCACTGCTCGCTCGCTCGCTCGTGCTCGATCCGATCCGCCCGGGCGCGATCTTCCTTCGGGCATGGGTGCACGAGAATCTCGGGCGGCTCGAGTCCTCCATCGCCGACTACCGGCAGCACTTGCAGGTGCACGTGCAGGACGATCCGACGAGGCGGCGCGTCGTGATGCTGCTCGCGCGTTCCGGCCGGATGGAGGAGGCGCTCTCGGCGGCGCGTGAGGTGGCGGAGGCCTCACCCCTTGATCCCGAGGCGTTGGTCGTGCTCGCCGATCTCGCGTACGCGAAGGGCCGTACGCGAGATGGGGCCGACGCGCTTCGCCGGATGCGAGGCACGGCACCCGACGACCCGCGACTTGTCGCGCGCAGCATCGGCGTGCTGGCGCGGCATCAGCGTCGACGAGAGGGGATCGAATTGGCGGATGCCTGGGTGAGGCGGCAGAAAGCCGAGCCGGATGCCCTGCTGCTGGCTGCTCGCGCTCATGCCGCCCTCGGGGATGCCGCGGGCGCCGCGACGCTGGCTCGACGTGCCGCGAAGGCGAGCCCCGATTCCCTCTCGATTCGCCGACTGCTGGCGCGCGTCCTCGAGGAGGCCGGCCGGCCGGAGGAGGCCGAGGCGGAGTTCCGCTCACTGCGCCAGCGCTGGCCTACGGATATCGGCGTGCTCCTGGACCTGGGATCGCTGCGCGAGCGACGTGGCGACCTCGATGGCGCCGTCGGGGCCGGTCGGGAGGCGCTCACCTTGCGGCCCGAGGCGCATGAAGCGCAGAACTTCCTCGGCTATCTGCTCGCCGATCGCGGCCGCGACCTCGAACAGGCGCTGGCGCTGATCCGCAGCGCCCTCGAGGCCGACCCGGACAATGGCGCGTACGTGGATTCGTATGGCTGGGTGCTGTTCCGACTCGGCCGCCTCGAGGAAGCGCGCGTCCAGCTCGAACGCGCGCTCGCGCTGACGGGTGGCGATCCGGTCATCCACGAGCATCTGGGTGACGTGTACACCGCCCTGAGCCTCGCCGAGCGGGCGCGCGAGCAGTACCAGTTGAGCCTCGCTGCCGACTCCGGCAATGCCCGGGTGCGCGCCAAGCTGCAGGGGGCGCGGTGACGCGGATCGGCCAGGTCGTTGTGCGGGAGGGGTTTGTCGCTGGCCGACCGCTCCTCGGCGCGGGAACCCGCCGACCGGTCCGGGGTATTACAAGAGTGAGGCCGCCCCATGGCTCCGGATCGTGAACCCCAGCTGCCCGCTCCACTGAGCCTCAGCGATGAGGATCTCATGGCGAGGGTGGCGGAGGACGATGAGCGCGCGTTCCGCGAGCTCGTCAGTCGATTCCAGGGCCGTTTGGGCAGCCTCGTCCGCCGCATCCTCAATGACAGCGAGGCGGTGGACGACCTGACCCAGGAAGTGTTCGTTCGCATCTTCGTCCATCGACGCAACTACCGCCGCGGTTCGAAGTTCTCGACCTGGGCGTTCACGATCGCCGCGAATCTCGCGAAGAACGAGATCCGACGTCGCGTGCGCCGCCGCAACTGGTTCTCGTTGGACGCGCTGACCGATATCTATCACGACAGCATGCCGCAGCTCGCAGACCGCACCGAGACCCGTGAGCACACGCTCGAACGAGAGCAGCTCCAGGGCGAGGTGGGGAAGGCCATCGCCACGTTGCCGGAGACGTTCCGGCTGGCCCTGGTCCTGCGGGACATCGAAGGGTTGTCCTACGAGGAGATCGCAGAAGTGCTCGGCGTTCCGGGCGGCACGGTGAGATCACGCATCAACCGCGCCCGCTCGATGCTCGAGCACAGACTCCAACCACTGCTACCCGAACGGGATGGTGCATCATGAGAAGCTGTCCGCAGGCACGCCATCTTTTCAGTGCCTACTGGGACGACGAGATCACGCAGGGCGAGCGCGACTGGCTCGACTCGCATCTCGCCGGTTGTGAGGGCTGCCGCGCCTCGTACAATCGGTATGCGCAGACACTCGAGGCGGTGGGCACGCTTCCGCGGCCCGAGATGGCCGTGGATCTGGCGGAGCGCGCGCTCGGCGAGGCGAAGCGCCGTCAGCGCGTGCCGGATGTGCTCGCGCAACCACAGCGCCCGACCTGGCAGCCGGTCGCGGCCGCAGCGAGTCTGGCGCTCGTCGCGCTGACCAGCATGATGCTTCTTCGCGCTCCGGGACCCTCGTCGTCTTCCGTGGCGCTCGAGAGGCCGGTCGAGCAGCCGAGGCTCGTCTCGGTCGACATACCCATGGGCTCGAGCCTCACGACTCCGGAGTCGGACGCTCATCGGGGAGTCGTCTCGAGTTCGGCATCCGACAGCTTGTTCGATCACACCGCGGACGTGGAGTTCATCCTCGATCCGGTCACGCTCCGCCGCGGCCGTGCCCACACGGCCCGTCTTCCCGACGGCGTCCAGGGTGAGCAGGCGCTGATCTCGTTCTGACCGCAGGGGGTGGCTTGAGGCGACGCACGAACGCGCACTTGGCGCTCATCGCCCGCTTCCTCACGGGAGCGGGCCGTGGCGTAAGCGTGCTGGCGCTCCTGCTGGGCTCGCTCCTCATTTCGGTCGAGCCGATCCGGGCCCAGGGCGCACTGTCGGCGATCGAGACGGACGTCGATCGGATCGCCCGGCGAACGCGGCCGAGCATCGTCACGGTGTTCGCGCAGCGACAGGTCACCACCACGGAGGCCGGCCGAACGACGCAGACCCGCACACACAGCCGAGTCGGCAGTGGCGTCGCGATCGAGCGCTCCGAGATCCTGACCACCGCGAGCGTCGTGCTCGGCGCCGAGCGCATCTTCGTGCGCACCGACAACGGGCTCCAAGTCGAAGCGAGATTGGCTGCGCTCGATCCCGTGTTCAACGTGGCGCTGCTCGAAGTCGTCGATCTCCAGCTCCCGGCGCTGCGGCTCGCCAGTCGCCCGCCTCAGCTGGGCGACTGGATCATCGCGCTGGGATCGAGCTATCGCGCCGCCCCGACGCAGTCGGTCGGAACCGTGGCCTATCGTTTTCAGGAGCCGCGAACCAGCCTGCTGCAGCTGACCAACGAGGTCTATCCGGGCAACAGCGGCGGTGCTGCGCTCAACTCGCGCGGCGAACTGGTCGGCCTCGTGCAAGGTGAGCTGGGAACGCCCGAGGCGCCCGGCCAGGCGCGCGCCGAGCGACGACCGGGCGGCATGAGCTTCGTGATCCCGATCGAGGACCTGCTGCCCGTCTATCGCTCGTTCAAGTCCGAGGGTCGATCGCGCCACGGTTTGTTCGGAGTCTCGACTCGGGCCGCGTTCGTGGACTCCGAGAGTCAGCCCGGAACGCGCATCCCGATCGGGGCTCTCGTCGAATCGGTGGCCCCCGGCGGTCCGGCCGCCAAGCTCGGGCTGCGCAAGGGGGACCTCATCGTCGCGTTCGACGGCGAGCGCGTCGAGTACCCGGAGCAGTTGGCGCGTTGGGTCTCGCAGACCGCGCCGGGCACGTCCGTTCGAATCGTCTGGGTTCGAGATGAGTTACAGAAGGAGGGGCGAGTCACGTTGGGCGAGTCACCCGAGACCATCCCGAGTTGGATGTTCCCCGAGGGACTCCCGAAGGCCGATGTCCGCCCCGTCGCGACGGCATCGCCTCGTCGCATCGCCGAGATCGAGGATCAGATCCGCCGTCTCTCGAGCGAACTGCAGCGGCTGAAGGGCCCCGCCGACTCGTCGCGCTGAGCGCCTTCCAGTAGGGTGCGCCGCATGGTCCGCGACCTGAACCTCACCGTCCCCGGGAATCCTGGCCGCTCGCGCATCCGATTCGCATCGGGCGGTCTCGAGCGACTCGGCGAGTTCGTCCAACTGACGACGCGCGCGAAGCAGGTCGTGATGGTCGCTGACTCGCGTGTCGCCAAGTTGCATGGGCGCGCCGCGATGCGGGGCCTGCTGCGAGTCGGCGTCCGCGCCACGCTCGTCTCGGTGCCCTCGGGTGAGCGCAGCAAGTCACCGGAGCGTCTGACTCGGCTGTGGAGCGCGTTCGCCGCCGAAACACTGGGGCGTGATGGCGCCGTCGTCGCGCTCGGGGGCGGCATGGCGCTCGATCTGGCCGGATTCGCGGCGGCCACGTGGCTCCGCGGCATCCCATGGGTCGCCGTCCCGACCACCGTGCTGGCGCAGGTGGATGCCAGCGTCGGCGGCAAGACCGCGGTCGACCTGGCGGCGGGCAAGAACCTCGCGGGGGCCTTCCATCAGCCGAGCGGCGTTCTGATGGATACCGAACTGCTCGCGACGCTTCCGGCGAGACAGCGGCGCGCTGGCCTCGCCGAGGTGCTCAAGATGGGCTTCGCCTGTGATGCGCCGCTCTTCCGGCTCTGTGAGCGCCTCGCCGAACCCCTCGATGCCGGTGACGAGGCAGCACTGGGTGAGGTCATCCTCCGCTCGGTGCGCGTCAAAGCCCGCATCGTGCGCTCGGATGAACGTGAACGTGAAGGCGGGCCCCGTACTGCGCTCAACTTCGGCCACACGGTGGGCCATGCGCTCGAGCACACGCTCGGCTATCGCACGCTGCTTCACGGCGAGGCCGTGGCGCTGGGCATGCGGGTCGCGGCCTCGCTGTCGGTCCGCGCGGCGGGTCTCGACGCCGGTTCGCGCGTGCGGCTGGAGGCCATGCTCGACCTGTTCCGGCTTCCGGTGCTCATCCCGGGCGCACGAGCGAGTCGCTTGATCTCGGCGATGGATCAGGACAAGAAACGCGCGAATGGCCGCGTGCGCTGGGTCTTGACCCCCTCTATAGGCACTGCTACGGTCCCGCGCACCTTGGATGTCTCGCTCGTGCGCTCCGCGCTGCATGAAGCGGGTGCGCGTGTCTGACGGATCCTCGAGGCGGGTCGGAGAACTCATGCGAGTCCTCGTCTTGAATGGTCCCAATCTGCACGCGCTCGGGAGCCGCGAGCCGGAGATCTACGGTCGCGATACCCTGACGGACATCGAGTCCTCGCTTGAGGAGCTCGCTCGAGAACTCGGGTTCGATCTCGAGTTCCTCCAGAGTGACCACGAGGGGGTCCTGATCGACGCGCTCTACGGGGCTCGCGGACGATGTCATGGCGTCTTGATCAACCCGGGTGGCCTCACCCACACCAGCGTCGCATTGCGGGACGCGGTGCGAGGGGCGGGGCTGCCGACTATCGAGGTGCATGTGTCCAATCCGATGACCCGAGAGGGCTTCCGCCACCGCTCGCTCGTGTCCGGCGTCGCCCTGGGTGTGATCCAGGGGTTCGGCGCAGACAGCTATCGACTCGCCCTGCGGGGCCTCGCCGGACAGCTGATCCATGCCGGCTAAGCGCAAGGCCGCCAAGAAACGCGCTTCCAGCGTGAAGCCCGCCTCCCCGGCTGCCGAAACCACGGCTGGTGCGTCGGCGGGTGGGTTCGAGATCCGCGAGCTGCGTCAGCTCATCCGACTCGTCCAGCGCACCGGCATCGGCGAACTCGAGTTGTCCTCGGGGGATCGGTCGGTGCGCATCTCCGCGACTCCGTCGGGACCAGCGACCTGGGCGAGCATGCCCATGGCCGCTTCGGCTCCTGCGGCGTCCGCTCTCACGGCCGCGGCTGCAGCGTCCGAGGCGAGTGCGACGGCACCCGCGGCTGCGCCCGAGGCGAACCTGAAGGCGATCACCTCGCCGATGGTGGGTACCTTCTATCGAACGCCCGCGCCGGATGCCGACCCCTTCGCTGAGGTCGGTGACGTCGTGGAGGTCGGGCAGACGGTCTGCATCATCGAGGCCATGAAGTTGATGAACGAGATCGAATCGGATCTCACGGGCCGCGTGGTGAAGATCCTCGTCGAGAACGCCCAGCCTGTGGAGTTCGGTCAGAAGCTCTTTCTCATCGAGCCGGTCTGACGCGCCGGCCCCGACACGGTGTCGCGGCTGAACGGTCCCGCGCCCGCCACGAGAGGTCGACATGAACATCCGCAACGTGCTCGAGAAGATGATCGCCGCGCGTGGCAGCGACCTGCATCTGAAGGCGGGAACGCCGCCGGTCGTTCGCGTCGATGGTGTGCTCTACACGCTTGATGAGCCCGCGCCGACGTCGCAGGAACTGCGCGAGGTCTCGAATCAGCTCCTCAACGAGGAGCAGCGACAGTTCTTCTCGTCGCACCATGAGATCGACTTCGCGTTCGGCGTCTCGGGCCTTGCCCGATTCCGCGCCAACGTGTTCATGCAACGAGGCACGCCCGCGTTCGCGCTGCGGCACGTGCCCGTCGAGGTCCCGACGCTCGATGATCTCGGGCTGCCGCCCTGCGTCCGTGAGTTGGCGTTCTCACCGCGCGGACTGATCCTCGTGACGGGCCGCACCGGCTCGGGCAAGTCGACGACGCTGGCGGCGATGGTGGACACCATCAATCGCACGACGACGCGCAACGTGATCACGATCGAGGACCCGATCGAGTTCCTGCATCGTGACCGACTGTCGTTCATCCACCAGCGCGAGGTCGGACTCGACACCGAGTCCTTCCACGCGGGACTGCGCTACGTCCTGCGCCAGGATCCGGACATCATCCTGGTCGGCGAGATCCGTAATCTCGAGACGATGAGCACCGCTTTGATGGCGGCGGACACGGGACACCTCGTGATGTCGACGCTCCACACGACCGACGTCGTTCAGAGCATCCAGCGCATCATCTCGTTCTACCCTCCGCACCAGCACGACGAGATCCGCATGTCGCTGGCCGCCAATCTGCGCGCCGTGGTCTCGCAGCGCCTGATCCCGAGGCGCGATGGTGCCGGCCGAGTCCCGTCGGTCGAGGTCATGGTCAGCACCCCCACCGTGCGCGAGTACATCCTGGATCAGGATAAGATCCCCCTGCTCCACACGCTCATCTCCGAGGGCGTGACGCAGTACGGCATGCAGACCTTCGACCAATCGGTGCTGGCCCTGCTTCGCGAGGGGCTGATCACCGAGGAGGAGGCCCTGCGCAACTGCAATAATCCGAACGAGCTCAGCCTCAAGCTCAAGGGCATCTCGGCCACATCCGATCGCACGTGGCAGGCTGTGGAGTCCCCCTCGTCGGACGAGCCGCAGTCGGCTCCGGCGACCAGGGGTGGCCCCGGCGGCGGCCGCGGCGAAGCACGGCCGGACTGGATGTCCAAGGAGTGAGGGACGCGTCGGCGAATGCCGGCACACCCAGCTGAGCGGAACCCGAAGGCACCCCTGCCGCCTATGTTCCGCAAAGTCCTGATCGCCAATCGCGGCGAGATCGCGCTGCGCGTCATCCGTGCCTGCCGGGAACTCGACATCGCAACCGTCGCCGTGTTCAGCGAGGCGGATCGCGAGAGTCTGCACGTGCGTCTGGCCGACGAGTCCGTCTGCATCGGCCCTCCCGCGCCCGCCCAGTCGTACAACTACATCGCCCGCCTGATCTCGGCGGCTGAGGTCACGGGCGCCGACGCCATCCATCCCGGCTACGGCTTCCTCTCCGAGAACGCCCACTTCGTCGAAGTGTGCGAATCCTGCGGCTTCACGTTCATCGGCCCGACCCCCGAGATGATCCGCCGCATGGGCGATAAGTCCGAGGCCAAGCGCACCATGAAGGCGGCGGGTATCCCGCTCGTGCCCGGCAGCGAAGGCGAGATCTCCACTGTCGACGAGGCGGTTTCGATCGCCCGGGACATCGACTTCCCGGTCATCGTCAAAGCCTCTGCCGGGGGCGGTGGTCGCGGTATGCGCATCGCCTGGGATGAGCGCCAGCTGCGAGTCGGCTTCGGCATTGCGAAGGCCGAGGCGGGCGCTGCGTTCAACAACGACGCCGTCTATCTCGAGAAGTACATCGTGAAGCCGCGCCATATCGAGTTCCAGCTGTTCGGCGACGGGCAGGGCAACGTCGTGCATCTCGGCGAGCGCGAATGCTCGGTCCAGCGCAATCACCAGAAGTTGATCGAGGAGGCGCTCAGTTCCTGTCTGAGCCCCGAGCAGCGAGCCGAGATGGGCGGCATCGCCGCGCGCGGTGCGGCGGCGATCGGCTATCGCAATGCGGGCACCATGGAGTTCCTCTACGACCAGGATGGCCGCTTCTATTTCATGGAGATGAACACGCGCATCCAGGTGGAGCACCCGGTCACCGAGGAGGTCACCGGTATCGATCTGGTGAAAGAGCAGATCCGCGTCGCGGCCGGCGAGCCGATGAGCTTCAAGCAGGAGGACATCAAGTTCAGCGGCCATGCGATCGAGTGCCGGATCAACGCTGAGGACTTCGAGCACGGATTCCGCCCGAGTCCCGGACAGGTGACCTACTGGTACAAGCCGGGTGGTCCCGGTATCCGAGTCGATAGCCATGTCTACGCCGGCTATCGCATCCCGCCCTTCTACGACTCGATGATCGGCAAGCTGATCGCGGTCGGGAAGAATCGCCAGGAGGCGCTGCGACGCATGGAGATCGCGCTCGAGGAGATGATCGTGGAGGGCATCAAGACCACGATCCCGTTCCACCTCCTCGCGCTCGCCCATCCTCGCTTCCGCGCCGGCGACATCGACACGCGATTCGTCGAGGATCTGTTCAAGGAGCGCGCGGCCGCAGCGACCCCATGACCGCGGGTTCGCTGCGCGTCTCGCTCGTGCCGCCGCGCGGTACGATCCCCGCGCGGCCACAGACGACCGCGGTGGTCATCGATGTCCTGCG
>JAYWEM010000107.1:0-8882 GCA_043779265.1 bacterium
ACTTTGTAGTACGGCAGCCGGTAGTGGAGCAGGAACTCGAGCGAGGGGATGTCCTGAACCGTGGCGAACCAACCCACCCCCAACTCGCGGCACCGGGCGTCGAACCGATCGAGGTCCTCGCGCTCGAACTCGAACATCGAGCGGTAGTCCCGATAGGTCCGACCATAGGGACTCGGATACGGGGCATCGAGCTTGTCCTTCGAGTAGAACCGCTCGACGTCCTTGCGCTGCATCTTGATGAGGTCACAACCAGCCGCGTGCGCGCGCTCGGTCATGCGCAGCAGCACGTTCAGGTTGCCCATGTGGTTCGTGGTGAACTCGGCGACGAAGCGCGTCATGCTCACCACCTCCCCAACTCGTGATAGAGCCGCTCGGGGTCGCCGCCCGCGACACGCTGGCGCACCTCCTCCTCCTGCACCGCCCGCGCCTCGGCCATGTCGCATACGGTGTCGATGTGGGCGCGCGGAACGACCATCGCGCCATCGGCGTCCGCGAAGATCCAATCCCCGGGCTCGACGCAGACGCGGCCTTCGATCCCCAAGAGGAACACCGGTCGCTGCGTCTCGACGATCTGCCAGCGACCGAATGCATCGATGGGCTGCGCACCACGACAGAAGACGGGGAAGCCATCGCGCTCGAGCAACCGCACATCGCGCGTGTACCCGTCGATCACCGCACCGACCGCGCCATGCTCACGCGCCAGTCGACCCGAGATGTCACCGAAGTGCGCCACACGGTCATCACCACCGGTGTCGATCACCTGGACGCATCCCGGCGTGAACGAGCGGAACATCTCGATGCGCACGAGATCGCGCACGTGATCGGGGTCTCGCACGGGCTCGCCTCGGCACGTGAAGGCAGGGCCGCAGACGACGCGGGAACCGATCGGCCACACCGATCGCACCTGGTGGTGGATCACGAACGGGCGGGCGATTCGCAGATCGAACTGCATCGCGTCGTACACCAGACCTGCGTAGAGCTTCTGATAGCGCTCGGAGAGCGTCAGCGTCAGCATGAGCACCTCATGCGGCGGCCTGTGCGGTCGCGAGGGACCGGACGGCAGTGCGCGCGATGGCGATGGGGTTCGACCAGTCGCCGACCGAATGCTGGGCGGCGACGGTGATGCCGGCGTGGCCATGGATCCATCGCCAGTCGGGAGCAGGATGGGTGAGAACGATCGTGGGAACGCCCAGTGCGGCCGAGAGATTCGGTATCGCGGTCTCGGTCGAGATCACGAGGTCGAGTCCTCGGATGACCTCGGCGGTGTCGAGGAAGTCGCTCGCGGCTTCGAGCGGCGTGGGCAGAGATGCGGCTCTCGCCTCCTCCTCGCGGACCCCCTTGTGCAGTGAGACCCACTCGACGCTGGTCTCCTCGAACAGCGGCGAGAGCTGGCCGAGCGACGTGGAGCGGATCGCGTCGTAGGCGTAGCGCGGATTGCCGGCCCAGTTGATCCCGACTCTCGGGCGACGATCGCGTGGGAGCGGCGTGCCCATCGAGAGCCATGGCCCGACTGGGAAGTCGGCGTGCGAGCGCACGCCGCTCAAGTGCGCGAGGCTCATCATCGAGACGTGCGCGTCCGCCTTCACGTCGACAAGCGTCGACACGATGCGGAGATCCGGGAAGCAGGTCGTGAACAGCCGGGCGAGCGGCGGCGGCGCCTGGACGACGACCGTGCGCGCACGCGCTGCCAGTGAAGGCAGAAAACCGCACATGAGCAGGACGTCGCCGAGGCCCTGCTCGGGCAGCACGAGCAGTGTCCCCTCGACTGGATCGCCCTGCCATCGCGGGCCATGGCCCGTGCCGGGGTCGCGCAGTTCGAGGCGGGCCTCCATCAAGGCCAGGCCCTGTTCGAGGTCCCCGGAATGAGCGCGGATGAACCCCTCATTGAATCGCGCCATCGGGTGCCGCTTCACGGCCGCGAGCACGTCGAGTGCCTCGCGCTCGCGGCCCAGCGCATGAAGTGAGAGCGATAGCCCCAAGCGTGCGGCCAGGAGACCCGGCTCGAGCCGGAGCGCTGCATGGCCCGCCGTCACCGCGGACTCCCACTCACCGATCCGATGCAGGACGACGCCGAGATTGACCAGCGTCCCCGCATGGGTGGGACGAGCCGTGAGCGACGCACTGAGATGTTCGAGTGCGACGGCGTGGTCGGCGCGCTCGAGTGCGGCACGGGCCAGCAGATCGTTGAGCGAGGGACTCCTCGGGGCCATGGCGAGTGCCGCGCGGGCTTCGCGCTCCGCTTCGGGCCAGCGGTGGAGACGGGCCAGGGTCTCGGCCAGCGCCTCACGGATCGCAGGGTCGCCCGGAGCGGATTCGGCCGCTTTCGCGAAGGCTCGGCGAGCCCCCTCGTAGTCGCCCTGTCGGAAGCGCGCGAGTCCCTGGCGCTGACGTGCGATTGTCCCGCTCATGGGGAGGCCATCGTGACGAACGCATCGACATGCACGAGACCGTCGATCGCCTTGAGCGAGATCGTCGGCGTCGCGACCAGAGGGGGATTCTGGCGAACCACCCACCAATCCGAATCGAGGCGCTCCATCCCCGAGAACTCGAGTGCGTCCGCGGGATACTCCCACCGCCGCGTCTCGCCGTCCTCGATCACCGTCACTCGGATCCCGGCCCAGCGCACGAGTTCCCCGGGGAACCCGAGGCTGAATGCGTAACGCTGGTGGCTCGCCCCCGCCACGTGCATCGCGACGCGCTTCCACGCCCGTCCATGACTCGCCAGGTTCAGCGGCTCGACCCGCGCCTGATCGGCTTTGAACCCCTCTCCCGAGTCCCAGTAGAAGGCGATCGGCCTCGTGGGTGCGGACGAGTCGAAGGCCGTGGGCTCGCAGGTCCGCAGGTAGATCGCGGCCACCGCCGCGCCGAGTGGGGCGGATCGTCGATGCGCGTATCCGCACGGCCAGTAGAGCTGACTCGCCGGCAGACTCGCCAGCTGATGGGCGGAGAGATGATCCTCCTCCCACCGATGCAGCCCGACGGGCTCCGTGAGCGTCCGGGTTTCCTCCGAACCCAGGTTCTGATCGTGGACCCAGCCCCCGAACCAATCGAGCTCGGCTGCGGACGGACGCGCGATCGCGCGCTCGATCACACTCTGGGAGAGGGTTCGGATGAACGCCTCCGAAGGCGCCCCATGCCGGGCCCGATGCTCCGCCCATGAACGAGCGAATCGCAGCACGCCCGACTGGACGGCACGGATCGCCAGGGCCTGATCGTCCGGCACCCGTCGCTCCTCGAGGATCGGGGACCCGTCGCTCGTGTGACCGATGGTGGTGCCGCAGTCGGCCATCATCGCCTGCTCGACCAACTCGGGCGAGCGCATGAACGTGTGGCTGATGCGGATCGGCTGGGCGTTGTGTGCGAGCCACCCCTCGAGCGAGGCACCGAGCTGCTGCGTCTGCTCGACGTGGCCGCCCGTCACGAGGTAGACGCCGTGCAGCTTCAGTCGCGGTCGTTCCTCGGCGAGCATGCGGTGCAACGCGCCCTGGATGGTCCCCGTGTAGCCGAGGTCCGCAAGCAGCACGGTGCCATCCGCCGAGTCCGCGCCCAGCGCATCGAGATGAGCGAGCAGGCCCGCACGCGCTTCGCCGCACACCTCGCGGATCCGGCGCTTGAGTCCGGGATCCCTGCCGAGGCGGCGGGCCATCGTACTGGCCTGCCCCGCGGATACGGGCGTGCAGGGGTCGACCCCCTTCAGCGCATCGGTCGGGAGCCCGAGTTGCGCGAGCAAACGACCGGTCGAGGTCGGAGTCGGACGCCGGAGGAATGCCGTCAGATCGCTCTCATTCGCCGAACCCACGGCGGCCCGAAGCGCGACGTACCGTGAGATGAAGCACTCATGTGCCGGAAGCTCCGGAGCGATGGCGGCGAGCAACCCGCGCAGCAGCCGCCCCTCGCGCATCAGGCACCACACCGATTTGGCGTCGAGCGCCTTCGCCCGCGAGGCGACCCACTCGGAGTATCCCGTGAGCACCGGGCCCAGCACGCCAGCGCCCCACACCTCGTGGGCATCATCGCTCTGGGCCATCACCTGGCCTCGGAGGCTCGACCAGCCATGATCCGGCTCGGTCACGATCCTCGCCCGACCGTCGAGCGTGCGCGGCAATTCCAATGCGAGCGCGTCCTCCAACTCCTCGGGCGACTTCGGGAACGGGCAGGCCGCGATCCCCATGCGTCGTGGCGCCTCGACGTCCGAGACCGGATGGTCGCCGACGTGCAGCACCTTCGAGGGGTGGACCGAGAGTTGTTCGAGGAGGACCCTATGCAGGCCCGCGGCCTTGGAGAGCCCCTGCTCGCACGACGCGAGCACGAGGTCCGCGGATATCCCTGTGAACTCGATGAGGTCCTTCGCCGAGAAATACGTGTCCGAGACGAGTGCCACCTTCATGCCGCGCTCGCGCGCTCGGATCGCCAGCTCGACCATCGGCGGATACGTCCGCACGAGTTCGCGCTCGAGCGTCATCTCCTCCGCCACCCACTCCGCGCGCGTGCCACCTTGGAAGAAGCCGGTCGGCACCGCGCGCCAGATCTGCTCGAGCGTCACCTCGTGGCTGGCCACGGCGAGTCGCGCGCGTTCCTCCGAGTGGCGCCGGACGTGTGTGAATGACGCGTCACTCGTCGAGTCGGTGAGCCACCCGCGTGCACGGAAACGGCCCGACAGGAGAAGGAACGCGTCCGCAGGGCGTGGCACTCCACGCCAGACGAGCGTGTCGAACACGTCCAGGCTGAGCACCTCGAACGCGCCGGAATCCACCAGAGCCGCAAGCGAGCGCAGACGCAGATCGGGGCAGACCTCGAGCGCCCCTTGAGCCTCGGTCGACATCACGTGGCAAGCCTCCATGCGGTCCACTCCCTTGAGGGAGTGTGTCCGTGCACGCGTGCGAACACGCGCGTGGCCACGCATGGAGGGGACAGGGTGGCACTGTCACGCGAGTCATCGGCCGGGAACCGTGCGAGATGCAGTGTCGACTGAGGCGATTCTGCATCTCACTGCCCATGGCGGAGTTACGGCCTCTCTCCGCCCCAGGCCGAGGACCGGGACGCGAGTCGCCCGGACCGCGCTCCTCTATCTAGAAGAGGACGTCGTCCGCGGCGCCCGCTCCCGCAATGGCAGCTTCTGCAGGGGCGCTGGCCTTGGCCATCGAGATGAGCACGGGCTGGATCTCGATCTGCCGCACCTCCAGTTCCACGCCGAACCCTTCACCGTCAGCGCAGCGGAAGCTCGTCTGGAGATCCGTCACCACGTCCTCGGCCGGCGCCTCGGAGCGGATCTCGGGCAGCCCCATCTGGAGATCGAATCCGCGCGACAGCAGATTCGACCGCATGCGACCGGCGATCGTGTTGGCGAGTTCGCCCATGACCTCGTTCGCCCCATCGTCGAACGCAAGCTCACCCTGGGTGACGCGAGCAGCGATCGCCTCGACATCCTTGCGGGTGCTGAGGATCCGGATCGCCAGTGCGATCCCGGTCTCGGGGTCCGACAGCAGTAGCTCCGAGTGCACTTCCCGCGGCGCCTCGCTCGCACCCTCCGGACCCAGATCCGTGACCTCGGTGCCGACCATGACGCCGAGCGTCTGCTGCGTCGCCGTGACGACCTCCTCGCGGATCCCCTCGCGGACCAGTTCCCGCAGGCGCTCGATCGGGACCTGCTCGCGGAGCACGACACGGCGGAACTCATCGATGAAACTCTGAGGCACGAAGGACTTGCGCAGCACACCGCTGAAGCGCTGCTCCTGCTCGGGAGTCCCCTCGCCTGTCTTGTTCATCAGGAAGAACTGCGGCATGCGGCTGCCGGTCTCGACCGCGATACGCCGCACCACGTCGACCAGCAGATCCTCACTCAACATCGGCAGGCCCTCGGCCAGGCAGATGACGGTCGGCCGGGGATTGGCAACTTTGTACATCATCGCGGCGCTGGTGCTGGCCGACGACTCGAACACCTCGAAGGTGGACTCCAGGAGCGGCTTGGCGAACGACAAGAAGTTGGGGTCCTGGTCCACCATCAAGAGCACGTTGACCGCGCGTTCGCTGTTGCGCTGCCGCCACTGGGCGACGCGCACGAGCAGATTCTTGATCCGCGGCAGCACCTCGACCGGATTGATCGGCTTGAGCAGGAAGTCGACCACTCCGAGCCCCACCATCCTATTGACGTTGTCGCTCGTCCCCGAGGCGGTGATGCAGATCACCGGGATGTCGCCTCGCTCGGGCGACTTCCGGATGACCGCCAGGCAATCGGGCCCGCTCAGGATGGGCATGCCGATCTCGAGCACGACGAAGTCCGGATCGGTGGACTCCAGGAGGCTCAGCGCCACGAGGCCGTTCTCCGCCTCGACGACCTCGACGTTGACATGGCTGAGCAGCCGCTTGACCGCCGCGCGGGCGTTGCGGTCGTGATCGACGACAAGAGCCTTCATACCCATCGCGGGACCTCGGATTCCGGGTCGGGGAGTGCGACCGCGGGCGGGGGGACGCGGTCCATCCCCTGACAGTCTCGGCTGAGGGTCCGCCAGCTTGAAGGGACCCGGCGCAAGCCTCTGCAAAAAGGAGGCTCCCGGCCTCCGATGGTGACTTCAGCCGCGGGCCCGGCTTCCGATACTGAGCAACGGAGCAGTCCCCACGTCGCTAGCCCGGTTCGGAGACACCTCGATGTTCATCGTCATCGGATTCCTCGTCGTGATCGGATCGGTCGTCGGCGGATTCACCATGGCCGGGGGTCAGGTCGCGTCGTTGTTCCACGCCTCCGAGCTGGTCTCGATCTGCGGCACGGCGCTCGGCACGGTGTTCATCTCGACGCCGATTCCCGTGCTCAAGGCGACCTTCGGCAAGGTCATGAGCACGATGAAGCCCTCGCCGTTCGGCAAGCCGCTCTATCTCGAGGCGCTGCGGCTGCTCTACGAACTGTTCCAGACGGCGCGCAAGGACGGCCTCGTCGCCATCGAGTCTCACATCGAGAAGCCGCACGACAGCAGCATCTTCAAGAAGTACCCGAAGATCCAGCACCAGCATCACGCCGTGGAGTTCTTGTGCGACTCCCTGCGGCTCGTGCTCGTCGGCAGCGTGCCGCCGCATGATCTCGAGGGCATGATGGACGCCGAGATCGACGTGCATCACGAGGCGGATGCCAAGGTCGTCGGCGTGGTTCAGAAGGTGTCCGACGCGCTGCCCGGCATCGGGATCGTCGCGGCCGTGCTCGGCATCATCGTGACGATGAGCAAGATCGCCGGCCCCATCGAACAGATCGGCTATTACGTCGGCGCGGCCCTGACCGGAACGATGCTGGGCGTGCTCTTCGCCTACGGATTCCTCGGCCCGCTGTCGACGGCCATGGAGATGACCAACTCGAACGAGGGGCGCTTCTACGCGTTCCTCAAGGCGGGCGTCACTGCGTTCGCCAAGGGCTTCTCGCCGATCGTCTCGGTCGAGTTCGCGCGCCGTTCCGTGTTCGCCGACGACCGCCCGACGTTCGCCGAGATGGAGAGCGCGGTGAAGGGCTCGAAGGGTTAGGCCGGACCCATGAGCGCACGCCCCAATAAGGAACGTGAAGTCCCGGTCCGGATCATCTACCGGAAGAAGAAGGGCGGGCACGCCCACCATGGTGGTTCGTGGAAGGTGGCCTTCGCCGACTTCATGACCGCCATGTTCGCCATGTTCCTGACGCTCTGGCTCGTCAATCAGAGCTCGGACGTGAAGTCCGCGATCGCCGGCTACTTCCAGGACCCGCTCGGACGTGCGAACGAGTTCGGCAGCTCGATCGTCCCAGGCGAGGGATCGCAGTCGCAGGTCTCACGCCCGCTCGATCAGCGGGACGTCGTCGACATGCGCTTGAACCGATTGGAGAGCATGGCGCAGCGGATCGAGAACGCCATCGAGGAGATCCCTGCATTCGAGGGGATCGAGAAGAACGTCGAGATCCGGATGACGAAGGAAGGTCTCGAGATCCAGCTCTTCGAGGACTCGCTCGGCGTGTTCTTCAACTCCGGCAGTCCCGACCCGAGCATCCGCGGTCGCCAGATCCTGGCACTCCTCGGCAAGGAACTGAGTGCGCTCCCCAACCCCGTCCGACTGCAGGGCTACACCGACGCCCTCCCCTACTCGGGCCGAGCGGGCTACGACAACTGGAACCTGAGCGCCGATCGCGCGAACGCGGCGAGGCGCATCCTCACTCGAAACGGTGTCGACGACGCGCAGATCGTGGAGATCCGAGGACACGCCGACCGGGAACTGCGCGATCCCGCACATCCCTTCGCCGCAGCGAACCGTCGGGTCACCATCACCGTGCTCTTCACGCCAGCGGAGACCGCTCAACGAGCCACGCCGGACTCGACCGCCCGCACTGGACGCTCGGCGCACGAGACGGCGCGGGCAGCCGCCGCCAAGCTGCATCCCGAGGTGGTCGCCGAGGTGGCTGATGAGTGAACTCGGCACACTCCTGCTCGTCGAGCGTGACGAGAACGTGATCGCCCAGGTCCGTTCCGCTCTGGAGCTCGAACCGAAGTGCCGCCTCCATGTGGCCGGGGACGCCGAGACCGCGATGCGGCTCTCGGAACGGCACGCTCCCGATCTGATCCTGATCTCCCACCCGGTCGGCGAGACCCACGCGCTGGCCCTCGCCCAACGACTGCGCGGCGAGAGCGGGCCGGATGAGGCCCTGATCGTCTTGATCGTGGATGGCGACGTTGGCGAAATCCGCAACGCGGGCCAGACGTATGACATCGATGAGTACCTGACACGCCCGCTGCAAGTGGCGGATCTCCAGACGAAGCTCCGGATGATGCTGCGTCATCGCCGTCAGCGCGACGCCTATCGGCGCGACCAATTGGAACTGAAGCACCTGAGGGAGTCGAAGGCGGCCCACTTCTCCCAGCAACTGGGGCTGCTCATGC
>JAYWEM010000108.1:0-8878 GCA_043779265.1 bacterium
CGGCACTGCGCATGGCGAGCGCCTATCAGAGCGGCGACTGGGCAACCGTCGAGGCGATGCGCGCATCGTGCCCGGTCTCCGACGCGGATCTGGATTCGGCCTATCACGACTCGCTCGCGTGGGCCGAGTCGGCCGCCGCGGCCTGAATCAGCCGCGGGTCGAGGCCAGTTCCATCAGGCGCTGCGCCGCTTGCCTCGGTGAGGCCTGACGGCGGATCACCGAATCGAGCATGGCCTGCCGCTCGGCGTCACTGACGCGGTCCTCGAACGCGGCCCACATCGAATCGAGCACCATGTCCTCGAGGCGCTGGGCCAGCCGCTGGCGCCGGCGTCGCTCGAGGCCTCCCTGCTCGCGCAGGAACACCAGGTGCTCCTCGAACCGATCGATGAGCGCATCGATGCCCTGGCCCTGCGAGGCGATGGTCATTTCGACCGGCACTTTCCACTCGCTGGTCGGCGCCCGAAGTCCGAGCGCCGAGCGGACCGCGAAGGATGCACGATCGGCGCCCTCTCGGTCGGCCTTGTTGATCACGAACACATCCGCGATCTCCATCAGCCCGGCCTTCATCGCCTGGACCCCGTCACCCGATTCGGGCACCAGCACCACGGCGGTCGAGTCGGCGGTCTGCGCCACTTCCAGCTCGCTCTGCCCGACACCCACGGTCTCGACGAGGATGCGCTGGAATCCAGCGGCATCGAGCACATCGCAGACCTGCGCCGTGTGCACCGCGAGGCCGCCCATGCTGCCGCGCGTCGCCATCGAGCGGATGAACACGCCGGGATCGCCTGAGAGCTCGAGCATGCGGACGCGATCTCCGAGCAGCGCGCCGCCGGAGAACGGACTCGTCGGATCCACCGCGACGATCGCCACCGACTCCCCTCTCGCGCGATAGGCCTTCGCGAGGTGCGTGACGAGCGTGCTCTTGCCGGCGCCCGGAGGGCCCGTGATGCCGATACGGAACGCGCGCCCGCTGCGCTCGAAACAGGCATCGAGCAGGGAACCGGCCTCCGCGTGTTCGTTCTCGACCCAGCTCAGCGCTCGTGCGAGTGGGACACGCTCACCCGCAACCGTGCGGGCGATGAGTTCGTCGATCGGATAGTCGGGCATCGCTCCTCAGTGATTCGGAACGTCGAATGCGACGCCGAGTCGGTACTGCACGTAAGTGGGTTGCACGCTCACGGCTCCATCGCCCAACTGCTGCGGCACGCCGTACTGCTCCAGATAACGCACACCGGCGTCGATCCCCCAACGGCCGAGGTCGAACACGATGCCTGCGCCAGCGGACCAGCCGAACGCGAACTCGCGCTCGTCGCGAAGCTGTTGGTTGATGCTGTTCTCACGATCGAAATCGTCCGGGATGCTCACGATCGTGCTGATGTTGTAGAACACCAGCGCCAGATCGGCGCCGGCATACGGCTGCAGGAACCCGTTGCCGTGCGGTCCCATCTCGCCGCCGAGGAAGAGGCGACCGTAGTTCTGGTTGGTGTTCTGCTCGACCCGAAGTCCGGTGAGACCGTCGCGGAACTCCTTCTTGCTGGTCAGGAGGTTCACCGCCTCGATACCACCGACCCACGCGAGCAGACGCTCGGTCCCTGCGAGCGGCACCTTGAGCGAGATACCGCCGCCCCAGCCGGGTCGTCCGAAGTCGCGGGCATCGTCGTCAGCAGGGTCCTGGCGGATGCCATAGAGGACCGCGCGTGTCTCGGCCGCCGATGCGGCGGACGAGGCAGCGGACAGCGCGAACAGGGTCAGGGCGAGCGCGAACAGGCGCATGCGCATGGTGGATCTCCAGCTGAGGCGGGGAGCGGAGAGCAGGGCGGGCAGTCTGTCACACCGCAGTGAGAGGCGACAACGCGGAGCTGGCGGCCCGCTCAGCGCTTCGGCGCCTTCGGCGCGCGCTGCACCTGCTGACCGCGCAGCAACTCGCTTCGTGCACTCGCAGCCCCATCGACGAGCAACTCGGTGAAGAAGGCCGGCAGCCCATCGCTGTCGACCGGGTCGGGACCCGACTGCAGCTGGTAGTGCAGATGCGGCTCACTCGTGTTGCCGGAGTTCCCGCACAAGCCGAGTCGCGCGTCGTCGGCCACGCGGTCGCCGCGCTTGTACTTCTGCGTGCCCGGCTGCAAGTGGGCGAACAGCGAGAACTCGCCGTTGCCATGGTCGAGCACCAGACCGTTCCCGATGGGGTTCGCGGCGTCGGTCGATCCGATCGGCTGATCGGGATGCCCGTCGGCCACCCACACCACCGTTCCCGAGGCGGGCGCGAGAATGGGAGCGCCATAGCAGTGATAGTCGGTGAGCGCTTTGCCGTCGCGCTGATGCGTGCGGCCGTCTCGGCGGATCACGGCGTCCACGGCGAAGCGTTGTGCACGGATGCTCGCATGGTGATTCTGCTCGAGAGTGCGCCCGCCCCAGAACACGAACCACTGCCCTTCGAACGGAAGGCGCAGTGTCGTGCGGGTCTGGTAGTCGAGATGGGCGCTCGGCGCCTCACGACGCTTCTCGGGTGGCCGCACGCCCATCCCGGCGATGTGCCCTTCGCCGCTGAACGCGACCATGAACCGCAACGGCTCGGGCGACTTCGAGAAGCGAACCAGGGCGCGATAGCTCCACCCGTCCGAGGCTCCCGTTGCGCTCTCCGTCAGCGTGCTGTCGATCGTTCCCAACTGCAGCAGCATCCCGGCCGTCGTCGAGGCGAATGAGGCCGAGTCCTTCATGGCCGCGCGCATCTCGGGCGTCATCACGCTCCACATCCGGCCCGTCTCGCCCGCATTCAACCAGCGTCCCACCTCGCGCCCTCGATCGAGGGCGGCACTGGAGTCGGCGATGGGCTGTGCGAGTGCCGTTCGGGTCGGGGCGAAAAGGGCGAACAGCAGGGCGAGGCCGAGGATGCGCGGCATGGCCGACTCCTAGCGCGGTCGAGGGGAGCGCGAACCGCGCGCAGCGGCGCGTGCGCGCAGCGCGAGCCGTACGGTGAGGAGGGCGATGCCGGTCAGCGCCAGGATCATGGTGACGACGTTCGGCACCGCGAGCCCGAGCGAGCGCAGGGCGAGCATCACGTGCACCAACGCGATCAGCGCGAGCAGGCCATGTCGGAACAGGTGGTAGGCGCGCTCGAATCGCGCATCGCGTGCGTACTTGGCCAGCGTCGGGGCGAAGGCGAGCACGAGATAGAGCGCGAGCATGACGGCGAGCGGCATGAGCAGCGCCTGGTCTCTGGGGCCGAAGGCGTCGGGGGCGCCGCGCAGGTTCCAGTGCACGGCCATCTGTTCGGGCGCACGCCTCCAGATCCACGTCGTGAACACGGTCAACGCGACGGCCGTGACCAACGCGGGGAACTCCGTGGCGAGGCTCATTCGAAGCCGCATGCGCCCATCCTCTCACGCTCACGGGCTCGTGCACACGCGGGCCGACCGGAGGGCCCCATTCGAAGCCGCGACGCACGGTCACGGGCGATGAAGCCCTTCGAGGGGAGTGGCGCGGTGAGAGTGGTCTCGCGCGAGGCCATGCGCGCCGGAGAACCCCGGGGCGCGTGCGCTCGACACCAGTCTCCTTCTCGTTCCGGTCGTGACAAGGACATCGGGCCACGCGTAAAGTAGTGCGACGAGATCGACAGCGAACTCGCGATGCGGATCGGTCCCACCAGCGGAAGAGGACGTGTGAACACTCAGTGGACTGATCTCCGGCAGCAGATCCGCACGCATCGACTGGCGCAGAAGGGCGGGGATCTCGAACTCCTGCTCCAACTGCTCAAGGAGAGCGGTTGCACGGAGCCGCGCATCCTCGATGTCGGATCGGGCGGGCGACGGATCACTCCGGGCGCCATCGGCTTGGACATGCGGCGCGGCGCGGGAGTCGACCTTCAGGCCGATGCGACTCGACTCCCCATTCGCTCCGGGTCGTGTGACGCCGCGGTCGCGACCGACGTCCTGATGTACGTCCAGGACCCCGCTGCAGCGGCAGCCGAACTCATCCGCGTCCTGAAGCCTGGCGGGATCATCTTCGCTGCCGAGCCGTTCCTCTACCCTGACATGGGCAGCGGAACCATGCGCTTCACGAGTCGAGGGCTCGCCGGGCTGTTCGCGAGCTGCGAGATCCTCCACCAGGGTCATCAGCGCGGCCCGAGTTCCGCGTTGCTGCCGTTGCTCACGTACTACATCGCCACCCTGTTCTCATTCAACAACTTCACGCTGTACCGCATCATCGTCCGGATCCTGCTCATCCTGCTCTACCCGCTGGTCTTCACCGATCGCGCGCTCATGGGCTACGACCGGATCCCGAACCGCCTCTACACGAACTGTGTCGCCTATGTCCGCAAGCCGGCGAACGCGCCGGTCGGTGGCGAGGCTCAAGCAGGCGTTCAGGGAAGCTGACGCGAAGGAGCGTCTCGGACCTACCCCGGAACGCTCACGGCTTCGAGCACACGCGAGGCGATCGTATCGGCGGCAGCGGGCCGCGCCATGCGTGCGGCGTTCTCCTGGACCCTCGCCCTCGCCGCTGGATCGGCGAGCCAGCGCCCCACCGTGGCCGCGACGGTCTCCACCGAGTCGGCGTGCACAGCCGCCCCGCCCGCCTCGAGATGCTTCGCGTTGGCGACCTCCTGCCCGGGCGTGGGCCGGAACACCACGAGCGGCGTGTGTTTGATGAGCGCCTCGGAACAGGTGAGCCCACCCGCCTTGGAGACCAGTACGTCCGAGGCCTCGAGCCACGCGTCGACCTCCTGCGTGAACCCGATCGCCTGCACGCGGCCGCGAGTCGGCGCCGAGAGCGCCGCGATCTCGAGTCGGAGCCGCTCATTCGTCCCGCACACCACGATCACGTGCGGCCTGCCGGGCAGTTCCGAGAGACGCTCGGCCAGTTCGGCCATCGGACCGACGCCACTGCCGCCGCCCATCACGAGGACGACCATGGCATCCAACGGCAATGCGAACCGCGCGCGCGCCACATCGCGACCGATCGTGATCGCGAATCGCGGATCCACCGGGATCCCCGTCACCTCGATGCGGTCCCGGGGCACGCCGTGAGCGTGCAGTTCATCGGCCACTTCGGGCGACGCGACGTAGTAGCGATCGACATGCGGGTAGGCCCACAGCCGATGCGCGGTGAAGTCGGTGATCACGACGTGCAGCGGCACCTTCAGCTTGCCCTTGGCGCGCATCGGGTAGAGCGCCTCGACCGGGAGGAAGTGGGTGCAGACGATGGCATCGGGTCGCTCGCGCTCGACGACGCGGACCAGCGAGCGAAGCGCCAGACGATCGAACGCCTCGCGCGTCGGCCCCGCGCTCTTGTGCACGCGCTGCTGCGCCCACAGAGCGTAAAGTGCGCCCCACAGCTGCGGCGCCCGCTGCGCCATGGCGTTGTAGCCCTCGGAGTAGGCCGTGCGGTAGAAGCGCGATGCGAAGACCAGCGTGTCGACCTCCTGCACCGTCGCGCTGGGTTCGCGCGCGGCGAGCGCACGCGAGATCGCGATCGCCGCGCTCTTGTGACCGCTACCGGCCGTCGCATGCAGGATGGCGATCCGGGGGCCGGCGCCCTGTGCCAGCGACTCGACCGCGACGATGCCGTGTCCGTCTCTCGGGAACAGCACTTCGTGCTCTCCTGCGCGAAGGCGCAGCCGACGTCTCCACCAGGCGCGCTGCGCCCGGAGGCGAGCGCGCCATTGGGGTCGCAGCGACGGCAGCGAAAGCCGTGGAAGCCGGGGCAGCGGCGGCAGGCGGACCATGACCGAATACTACGCGCTAAGAGGTCACAACGTTGCGCAGATGCTCGATCCGGGCCCCCTCGGCCGTCAGGTCGATGGTGAGCAGGTCCACTCTGGGGTGGGCCGCCCCCTGCTGGTGCAGTGCGAGCGCCGCCCGGCGGAGACGCTCGCGCTTGCGGGCATCGAGCGTCGAGATGGCTCCTCCGAAATCCGCCCGCGACCGGAGCCGCACCTCGACGATGGCCTGGACGGGCCCCTCGGAGATCAGGAGGTCGACCTCGACCCCGGCCAGCTTGGTATTGCGCGCGAGCAGCGCGATCCCGCGGCACTCGAAATAGGCGGCGGCCAGCGACTCCCCGGCACGACCGCGATCCTGGGCGAAGGCCATGAGGCACTCCGCGGGGGCGGGTGGTTCGGGGCTGGGGCGAGACTAGCCGAGCGGCAGCTCCAGCGCATGCACGGGCGCGAAGCTGAACCGGTGCAGCCGGCAGGGCCCATGCGCGCGCAGCGCTGCCAGGTGCTCGGGCGTCCCGTAGCCCTTGTGCCGGGCGAAGCCATACTGCGGGAACACCGAATCGAATCGCACCATCAGGCGGTCGCGGATCACCTTGGCCAGGATGCTGGCCGCGGCGATCGAGAGGGCCGTGGCATCGCCCTGGATCACGGTGACCTGCGCCACGCGCAGCTCGGGCACGCGCGAGTCCCCATCGATCAGCGCGATCTCGGGCGTGATGCGCAGCCGATGAACGGCGCGGCGCATCGCGGTGAGCGAGGCGCGGCGGATGTCGGTCGCGTCGATCGCCCGCGCACCGACCACCGACCACGCGAAAGCCCGGGCGCCTTGTCGCACCCGGGCGAAGAGTCTCTCGCGCATGATCTCGGTCAACTGCTTGCTGTCATCGAGCCCGTTCCAATCGAGCGACAGGTCGAGCACGACTGCGGCGGCAACGACCGGTCCCGCGAGGGGACCTCGTCCTGCCTCGTCCACACCGGCGACTGTCGCACGCCCCTCCGCGATCGCGGACTCGGCGAGCGCCAGCTTGCGCCAGCGTGGCTGGCTCACGCCTTGTCGCCGCCGATCGTGCGGACCGACATCTGCTTGTCCTGAAGGCGACCCGCCTTGCCGCGCTTGACGCGCAAGTAGAACAGTTTGGCGCGACGGACCTTCTTCTGGCCGAGCACCTTGATGCTGCCGATCGACGGTGAGTGGAGCGGCCACGTGCGCTCGACACCGACGCCTTCGGAGATCTTGCGGACCGTGAAGGTGCGGCGCATGCCAGCGCCACGGACGTTGATGACTTCGCCGCGGAACTTCTGCTGGCGCTCCTTGTCACCCTCGATCACGCGCACGCTGACCTCGACGGTGTGGCCGGGAAGGAGGTCGGGCCGGTCGTTCTTGATCTGCGAGTTCTCGATCTTCTGGATGAGGATCATCACGGGGTCCTTTCATGACTCCGGACGCCCGGAAAGCGGGCGTACACCAAGCGGCCGAAGAATCTACACGAAGGAAGCGCTCCCGGCCAAATCCGGCTGATTCTGGCGGGGTTCGGGGGTCGGGTCGGGGACGGAGGCGACGGGACGGCGAGGGGCTGGCGGTTGTCGGGAGCCGGGGCGGCGCCACTCGCCACGCTCAGCCCGGAGCGGTGGCCGGCTGTGCCTGGCGCGCCGACCTCTTCTCCCCCATGGACTTGGTGCACCGCTCGAACCGCGCCCGCCCGAGCCCGGCCAAGGCGTACCGCACGCGCTGCTCGAGCGGAGCGTCCGCCATCGCGTCGCACATCGCGGCACCACGGCGGGCCTCATCCAGTCGGAAGCCGAGCTGGCGGAGCCAGGGGATCAACTCCCTGCGGCGCGCCTCGATAGGCACCTGCCCCGGGGCAGGTGGGATCCGCGATTCGGAGTTCGTGGGGGCGGAGGCAGCGCGGGCCCGCGCCTCTTCGCGCTTCCTCGCCATGAACCCGGCGCCCAGCGTGCGCTCGGCCGCGTACTGGTTGTGGGCGCGACAGCAGAGCCGCAGGTTGGCTGCCGTCGACTTGCCGCCTCGCGCCACCGGCACCACATGATCGAACTCGAGGCGCGAGACGGCGGGGCAACGCGTGCCCGTCTCGCTCGTGAACGTGCAGCGCCGGCCGTCCCGCTCCCAGACCGCCCGACGCACGTCGGCGGGGACGTACCGGCCTTGAGCGGCGCCACGGCGAGGGCGCGTGCGCGAGTGGGCGGCGAAGATGCGCTTCTCCTCGGCCTCGACCAGTCGGGTGAGCGCGCGCTTGAGAATCAGAGCGGGGTCCCCGGAAGGGATCGCGTGACCGAGCAGGGCCTGGGCGTGGCGCAGGAGCGCTTGTGTCTCCGGGTCGAGTGAGAGGCGAAGTTCGAAGCGTCGGGCCGAGCACGGGACGACGCTGGGAGGAGGCGCTTCACTCGCAGATCCCACCTGCCCCGGGGCAGGTGAAACTGCATTCTCGGCAACTACAGCCGAATGCACCCTCTCGGGCAGCGCCGTCGGCACCAGAACCTGATCGTTCGCCGGGACGTCGGCTCGTGTGAAGCGTTCGGCCAGGAGCAGTGAGATCTGGGCCTTGCGTCGTCGATATCTCGGCCGACTTCCGCATCAAGGACCTCGCCGAATGGGAGCGCTGGTACAAGGTCAAGCACGCCGCGCCGGAACTGGTGGCGCAGGCGGTGTATGGCCTGTGCGAAGTCAATCGCGAGCAGATTCGCGGCGCGCGGCTGGTGGCGAATCCCGGCTGCTATCCGACGGCGGTGCAGTTGGGTTTCCTGCCGCTGATCGAAGCCGGCGCGGTGGATGCCGACCACCTGATCGCGGATGCGAAGTCCGGCGTGTCGGGCGCGGGCCGCAAGACCGAGCTGAACCTGATGTATGCCGAGGCGTCGGATAATTTCGCCGCCTACAAGGTCGATGGACATCGGCACTGGCCGGAGATCCGCCAGGGGCTCGCGCAGGCGGCTGGACGCAACGTGGGCCTGGTGTTCATTCCGCACCTGACGCCGATGATCCGGGGGATCCATGCCACGCTGTACGGGCGGATCACGAAGGAAATGGATTTTCAGGCGCTGTTCGAAAAGCGCTACGCAAACGAGCCGTTCGTGGATGTCATGCCGGCCGGCAGCCATCCGGATACGCGCTCTACGCGCGCGGCGAATGTCTGTCGGATCGCG
>JAYWEM010000109.1:0-8871 GCA_043779265.1 bacterium
CTCGGCAGCATGTAGTTCGCCTGGGCGATGTGCATCAGCACTTCGGAGACCGAGCGCACTTCCTTGGTCGGGCGCCACGTGTACTTGTCCGCCGGGATGGCATCCGCAAGCTCCATCGCCTTCTCGGCCGCGTCCCAGGTGACCATCCAGGCCTCACCGCGCACGCCCGGCATCGGCCCGTGTGAGTGTCCCTGCGCTTGTGCGAGCGCGGGGATCGTCAGCGCTGCGGCCAGGAACATGATCGTGAGTCGTCGTGACATGGTTCGCCTCCTTCGGTTCGGTTGAACGGACTTCCCACCTGCGTGGGTGATCACCAGCCGGATTCGAGCATGGCGCGCGTCTCCGCGACCGCGACGCGCCAGATCGCGTACATCTCATCGTCGGCCCGCTCGTAGAGGCCGCCGAAGCTACCATCCCCGAGCCGCTCGCGGATCGCGGCGGGCCCGAGATGCGTCCAATCCCCATACGGCACAGGCGGTTTTGCCACCTTGGGCGAGACGACACCCGCCACACGCGTCCACGGGAAGTTCTCCATCCAGGAGGCATGCGAAGCGACGGGGTCGATCGCCTTCACCTGCTCCATCACCTTGGGCGCGCTCCACCAGTCATGCCACCTCACCTTGGATTCCGGGTGCGAGCCGAGCCACTCGCGTACGAACGCACGCGCCGGCGTGTTGCCGCCATGTCCATTCACGATCAGCACACGCCGGAACCCCTGCGCCGCCAGCGAGTCGAGGATGTCCTGGAGCAGGGCGAGGAACGTGGTGAAGCGAAGTGAGACCGTGCCGGGATACGAGATGAAGTCGGGGGTGTGACCGTAGGCCACCACCGGGAAGACGGGCACGCCCAGCGGCTCGGCAGCTTCGGCGGCGACGCGCTCGGCGAGGATGGCGTCCGTCGCAAGACTCAGGTGCGCATGCTGTTCGACACATCCGAGCGCGACGACCGCGCGGTCATCCCGCGCGAGGCTCGATTCGACCTGCATCCAGTTCTGTTCGGCGATCCGCATGGTGGATACGTGTCCTCCGGGTCCGTGGCCGAGGCTACCGCTCCCCCTCGCCGGGTGCACGGCGAGTCAGAGCGATGCGCGCTGAGTCTCCGCGTACAACCGTTCGAGCCCCGCCACATGCGCGGCCCTGTCGCCGACCTGTTGCACGCGCGCGCGTCCGGCCTCGCCCCAGGAGGTGGCTGCCGGATCGGCGAGCGCACGCTCGACCTGCGCCGCGAAGCCCTCGGCATCCCCCGGCTCGGCCAACAACCCCGTGCGCTCGTGTTCCACGAGTTCCGGCAGAGCGCCGATCCGAGCGGCCACGACCGGGCGCGCATCGAGCAGCGATTCGGCGACGCTGTAGCCGAAGTGCTCGACGAACAGGCTCGGGGCCACGACGACGCTGGCGTGCGCCCGCAGCGAAGCGAGCGTCGCGTCCTCGACGTGCCCCAGCAGTCGAAGGCCCGGCACCGCCTGCTCACGCAGCCATCCCGCGAGCGGGCCATCGCCCGCGACCAGAAGCGGCGTCGGCGCGATGCGGCGCGCGACAGCGGGCAGCTGCTGCACGCCCTTCTCGATCGAGAGCCGCCCGAGGAACAGCGCGTAGCGAGGGGGCGTATCCGCGGGCGGCGCGGCGGCCGAGACCGCCTCGACCCCGTGCGCGAGCACGCGCAGACGAGCGCTCGGGACGCCGAAGCGCAGCGCCTCGTCGTGCACGAAGCGCGACGGGCACACCCACAATCGGACACTCGCGTACGCGTCCCTCGCATCGTGGACGTACGCCTCGATGGCGCCGACCGCGCTCTTGAGGTGCGAGCCCTGCACGCAACCGGTGCGCGCCGCCTGCCAGTGCTTGGCGCCGAGACAGCGGCGGCACACCTCCCCGTGTGCGAACAGGATGCGATTGGTGCACCAGGGCTTGAAGTCGTGCAGCGTCATCACCACCGGCACGCCCGCTCGTGCGAGCGGCTCGAGGATGCTGGGCGTGAGGTGGCGGCTGGGCGCATGCAGGTGCGCCACATCCGGTTTGACGCGATCGATGACGCGCTGCATCGCCTCGGCTGCCGGCCGCGACCAGATCGCGCGCGGCAGCAGCGCCAGTTGCGAGAGCGCCGAGCCGCCTTCGGTGAAGTCGGCGGGCGGAGCGAACAGATCGCGCGTCGGGCTCGGCAGGTCGCGATCGCCTCGCGCGGCGAGATGCGACACCTCGTGACCGGCCGCCGAGAGCCACTTCGACTCATCGAGATAGGTGCGCTCGACGCCACCCTTCAACCAGTGGAAGGCGTTGACGAGCAGGACCCGCATGCGCGCCTCAGCCGCCCGTGTTCTCGAGCGGGAACGCCACCAGCGCGACACCGATGCCGGGGGACGTCTCGTAGGCGAGCAGTTCGCCGGGGGCGTCCACCAGCAGGAATCCGCGCAGCACCTCGAGATGCCGCAGTCCCGCTTCCAGCTTGGCGCGCGACGCCTCGGCTCGGTCGAGACGTCCGAGATCGGACCACGCGCCCATCTGGATCGACTCGAGCACGTGCTTGTCGGTCTCGACGCCCTCCGGGACGACACGGCGCAGATTGAAGTCGTGCTCACTGAACGACAGCGCGCCGCAGACGATGAAGGCGACTCGATCCGGCCAGGCATTGAGCGTGTGCCGCAATGCCTCACCCCAGGCGCGGTGTTCCTCTCTCGTGCCGTCACCGATCGAGACGGGCACGACCGGGATGCGACGCGAACGCACCGTGATCTGGAGCGGGATCGAGAGCGCGGTGTCGATGCCGTGCTTGGAGACAGCGGCGCGCGATCCGCGGCGCAATCCCTCCTCGACCAGCGCGCGAGCGAGCGCCGGGTGGCCCGTGCAGTCGTAGCGTGGCTCGACGCCCCAACTGGGCAAGTCGATGACCGAGCGGTGTTCGGCACTGTCGTCGGCGTGGAATGGGCCGCTGCTGCGCCACCTCGCGCTCACGGCGACGATGGCGGCGGGTGACTCGGCGAGGATGCGCTCGCCTGTCATGACGAGCGCCTCGAGCATCTCGGTGTAGTCGCCCCGCTGCTCGTCGATGAGCATGGTGGGGACGCTGGGGAACAGGAACGCGGCTGAAGTGAGCATGTGGAGGCAAGGTAGTGGACGGGCCGAATGCGCGCCAACGGCGGCGTCCTGTGGCGGCGTCCCGCGCTATGCTCGCCTCATGAGCGAGTCCGCCGCGCCACCGCCCCATTGGGATGAACGCTATGCCGTTCCCGGCTGGGCGTTCGGCACCGAGCCCAACGATTTCCTGCGCGAGCACGGCGGGCGCATCCCGGAAAGTGGCCGCGTCCTCACGCTGGCCGAGGGCGAGGGCCGCAATGCCGTCTGGCTCGCACAGCTCGGATTCGACGTGACCGGCATCGATGTCTCATCGGTGGGCCTCGCCAAGGCAGAGGGACTGGCGCTCGAGCGAGGTGTGCGCATCACGACCGTCGTCGCCGATCTCGAGCACCACGTGCTCGGTGAATCCGCGTGGGATGGCATCGTCAGCATCTTCGCGCACGTGCCACCCGAGGTGCGGCGCCCACTCCATCGGCGCGTCGTGCAGGCGCTGCGTCCGGGCGGCGTCCTGCTGCTCGAGGCCTACACACCCTCGCAACTCGATCACGGCACCGGGGGCCCCGGTGACTCCGGCAAGCTGATGACCCTGGACGGACTGCGAATCGAGCTGGAAGGACTGTCGTTCGAACTCGCACAGGAGATCGAGCGCGAGGTGCTCGAGGGCCGCTATCACACGGGCCGATCGTCCGTCGTGCAAGTGGTGGCCCGCCGCGAGCGGTGAGCCGCGCGCCTCAGTGCTTGGAGATGCGGAACTCCACGGCCGCGCGTTCGGCCGCGCGCTCGTTGCCGGCTCCGACGGCGACCCCGCGCTGCTGTGCCACCGCGAGCAACTCGCCCGGCAGCGGGAACATGATGCGCTCGTCGACCAGCTTGAACTCCTCGACCACGAATTCGCCCAGCGACTTCACGCGATCGAGGCAGGCCTGCACCACGTGTTCGGGTGTCGAGGCGCCGGCGGTGAGACCGACATCGCCCGTCAGCCACTCGGGGAGGATGTCCTCGGCGGACTCGATCAGATAGGAGGCCTTGCCAAGTGAATGCGCCACATCGACAAGTCGGTTCGCGTTGCTGCTCGCGGGCGCACCGACGACGAGCACCGTGTCGACACGCGAGGCGATCGCCTTCACGGCATTCTGCCGATTCTGCGTCGCATAACAGATGTCGTCCTTCGCCGGCTCGCGTACCGCGGGGTAGCGGCGGCGCAGCGCCTCGACCATCGTCCGGACGTCATCGAGCGACAGCGTGGTCTGCGTGATGTAGGCGACCTTCTGAGGGTCGGGAAGTTCGAGCTTCTCGATGTCCGCCACCGTCTCGCAGATCGTGATCGCGTCGGGCGCTTCACCCATCGTGCCGGCGACCTCGACATGGTCACGATGCCCGATGAGGATGATCGAGTAGCCCTCGCGCGCATAGCGCAGCGCCTCGAGGTGCACCTTCGTCACGAGCGGGCACGTCGCATCGAGCGCACGCAGCCCGCGCTCGGCCGCTTCGCGCCTGACCTGGGGCGAGACGCCGTGAGCCGAGAAGATCACGACCGAGCCACGCGGGATCTCGGAGAGATCATCGGTGAAGATGGCGCCCTTGCGGCGCAGGTCCTCCACGACGTGGCGATTGTGGACGATCTCATGCCGCACATAGATCGGAGCCCCGTGAATCTGAAGTGCCATGTCCACGATGTCGATGGCCCGGTCGACACCGGCGCAGAAACCACGCGGTGCGGCGAGCAGCAGGGTGCGGGCGGGCATGTTCGGACGGACCTCTCGGGCGGAATGGAGAACGCGTTCTCGGTGAGGACCGCAGCGTAAGGGACCCCTGGGAATGCGGCAATCCGCGGCATTCCGTTGTGGCCATGGCTCTTCCAAGCGCGTAACATCTGCTCTCCCCCGGCTGTGCGGGATCCGCCTCGGCCGCCCCGATTCGCGACGCCTCTTCTCCGCACGGACTTCATGCGCGTCACTGCGACCCTCTCGATCCTCATCCTCCTGACTTCGTCCGCATCGCGGGGCGCCTCGGCATGGCCGGTGACGCCCACGGGTTCGGCGATCTCGACGGCGTTCTCCGATCAGCACTTGCCGGTCTCGATCCCCGATGGAGCCGGCGGGGCGATCATCGCGTGGGCCGACCTGCGCTCGGGTCAGTACGACATCTACATCCAGCGCATCGGGCCTGCGGGACAACCGCTGTGGAACCCGGCAGCGATCGCGCTGTGCTCCGCGAGCGGACACCAGGTGGCGCCCGTGCTGTGCTCCGATGGAGCGGGCGGCGCGATCGTCGCGTGGGAGGACGATCGCACCGGCGCGGCCGATATCCGCGCGCAGCGGATCGACGCCAACGGCACCCCGCTGTGGACTCCGAACGGCGTCCCCGTCTGCCTGGCGGGCGATGATCAAGTCGAGCCCGCGATCCTCGCCGATGGCGTGGGCGGCGCGATCATCGCCTGGACCGATCTGCGCAAGGTCACCGAGTCCGATCTCCACGCGCAGCGCGTCGATGGCTCCGGAAGCCGGCTGTGGGCCGTCAACGGGATCGCGGTCGCTTCGAACACGGGCGATCAGTACGGGCCACGACTCGCTCTGGCCGGAGCGAATGGCGCGATCGTGACGTGGAGCGATACAAGAGCGATCACGCGCCAGGACGTCTATGCCGCTCACGTGACGCTCACCGGCACGACACCGTGGACCGCCGGCGGGGTGCGCGTCGCGATGACCGCGGGCGGGCAGACGAGCCCCTCGATCACACACGATGGCAGCGGTGGAGCGGTGATCGCCTGGTCGGATCTGCGCAGCGGCTTCCCCGACATCGCCGCGCAGCGACTCACATCGGCGGGCGCCCGGGCATGGGGGGACTCGGCTCGACTCCTGTGCACCGCGATCGGTGGCCAGCAGTCGCCCCGTGTCGTCAGACTCGCGAATGGTTGGGCGGTGGTCTGGGAGGACGGTCGAGGCACGAGCCCGGACCTGTATGCCCAGCGACTCGACTCGAACGGGTTGGCGCAATGGGCCGCCCATGGACGACTCGTCGCCGGTGGACCCGGATCGCAGGATCGCCCCGATGTCATGGCGGGCGCTGGAGACGAAGTGCAGCTCGTGTGGCAGGACCGACGCGGAGCCTCGCTCGATGTCTACGCACAGCGACTCGCCGCGGACGGCAGCGAGTTGTGGACACCCGGCGGCCACGCGGTGTGCACGGTGAGCGGCGACCAGCGATTCCCCGTGATCGCCTCCGATGGCGCGGGCGGCGCGGTGATCGTGTGGGAGGACCAGCGGTCCTTCGCTCCCGATCTCTATGGGCAGCGCGTCATGGCGAACGGCCTGCTCGGCGGCCCCGAGCCGATCATCGTCTCGATGCTCGATGTTCCGGGTGATGAGGGTGGGGCCCTCCGCGTGGGCTTCTCGCGAAGCCGATTCGAGGACCCCGCACTCGGGTCGGCCGTCACCAGCTATCGGGTCGAACGACTCGACGTCGGCGTTCCGATGGTGGTGGGTTCGATCACGGTCGAATTCGGCGAGGGCGCAACAATCCTCGAGGCGACGGTGCCGACGCTCCGGGATGCGGTTCCCGGCGACAGCGCCCGCACACGCGTGCAGATCGTCGCGATCGCCGGTGCGATGTCGTTCGTCAGCGCGCCGGACAGCGGCTCCTCACTCGACAACATCGGCCCTCAGGCCGTGCTCGCCCTCTCGGCATTCATCGACGGGCCGATCACTCGTCTCGCATGGCAGCGGAGCCCGAGTCCCGATGCCGTGCTCCATCGCGTGCATCGCGGCACGTTCAGCGCATTCCCCGCCGATTCCTCGACGCTCATCGCCGCGACGCCGGACACCTCGCTCACGCTCGCCTACTCGATCCCCGCCTTCTACAAGGTCCTCGCGCTCGATGACAACGGCAATAAGGGGATGGAAGCGTGGGTGCGCTCCGGGACGACGCTCGATGTCGCGCCGACGGAGTTGTCGTTCGAGTTCGCACGCCCCTCTCCCGATCCGTCCGCGGGGCTCGTGCTCCTGCGCTTCGCGCTGCCCGAGGAGCGCGAGGTCCGGCTCGAACTGTTCGATGCGAGCGGCCGCCGAGTGCGCGTCCTCGCCAACGGCCTCTTCGGTGCAGGCCCGCATGCGATCCGCTGGGATGGGCACGAGGGCACGGGCGGGCGCTCCGCTGCAGGAGTCGTGTTCGCGCGCCTGACGGCAGGCTCCGACGTGCGCACGCACCGGATCACGCGCCTGCGCTGATCGCAGCCCCCTCGTGTCAGCGCGAGGCCGACTCGTAGGTCGTGCTGTCGATCCGGAAGAATGCGCGCAGGGAATCGGGGGCACCGGCACGCATGGCGCCGATGAGCGCGCGCAGGCGGTTGCGCTGCAGAGGTTCGCGGAGCACGCGCTCGGCCTCACGCAGACTCATCACGGCACTGCGCAACTCGCCGCCCGTCCGATGCGCCATCGCGAGCGCGAGCCACGCATCGGCCGAAGCGGGATCGTGACGCACCGCGTCGCGACCGATCTCGATGGCGATGTCGTGTCGGCCCGCGCGTTCGAAGTGCCCCATGGCCTCCATCCGCAACTCGGTTTCCTCGGGCATGGCGACGAGCCAGCGACGATAGACCGCTCCGACTTCGGACTCGCGACCGAGCGGAACCAGGCACGAGATCTGGCCGCGATAGGCGAGCGCCTGCGTCGAGTCGACGCGCTCGGCCTGACGATAGGCCTGCAGCGCTTCGCCCCATCGCTCGGCACGGGCTTCGAGATTCCCGAGATTGACGAGCGCGGTCTCGTCGCCAGGGGCCACCGCGAGTGCGCGCCGATAGGCGGTGCGCGCATCGGCGATCCGACCGGAGCCCGAGAGCACGACGCCCAGGTCACGCCAGGCATCGGCGTCCTTGGGGTCGAGTGCCAGAGCCCGCCGGAGCGCTCGTTCAGCATCCGCCGCTCGCCCGAAGCGTGCATAGGCGAACCCGAGCGTCTGCCACGATGGCTCATCCTTGGGATTCTGGCGCACGAGCAGTTCGAGCTGACGGATCGACCGCGCGCTGTCCCCGGCATTGGCGAGCGCCCAGCCGAGCTCGCGGCCCGCACGCCGGTTCGAGGGATCCAGTTTCACCTCCTCGGCGAACGAGAGTGCGGCCGGCACCCACTGCTGCCTCGCGAGGAACAGGGATCCCATCCGATAGTGCGCATCGCGCTGATCCGGGAACGTCCGCACCGCGTTCGTGTAAGCCATGATCGCCGCGGCCGGGAAGCCCTGCAGTTCGAGTGCGCGACCCTTCTGGTACTCGGCCGCCGCACGCTGTTGCGGTGTGCGCGCCGTGGAGTCGAGCGCCGTTCGGCCCGGCACGATGAGCGGAGCGGCTTCCGATTCCGTGATGGCGCTGTCGGCCGATGCCGAGGGGATGAGCACCGGCGGCACCTGAGCGCGGCTCGAGACCTGGGCGAGGGTCGCAACCAGGGCGAGTGATGCGAGGAATCGGGCGAGGCGTGACCAGTGTCGTCGCATGCGGGGCGCGAGCCTAGCACGACCGGAGCGGCTCGCATGTCGCACGAACCGCAAGCTGACAGGCTTTTGACCACTCCGTCTTGGACGCCTCCCGACATGCTAGCGTGGCGCGCATGCTCCCCACCGAGGCCACACTCGCCTGTGAGCGGATCGAGATCGCCGCCTGGCGCGACTACTATGAGGCGGTCCCGTCGGCCGCGCGTGATGCGCTGGGTGTGAGCGTTCACGCCGTGGGAGAGGGCGTCGCCCTGGTCGCACGAACGATCGAGTCCCTCCTCGCCAATCGCATCATCGGGCTGGGATTGGGGCTGGCTGC
>JAYWEM010000110.1:0-8833 GCA_043779265.1 bacterium
GAGCACCCTCAAGGGCTCGCCGCCCGGCTACGTCGGTTACGGCGAAGGCGGTGTCCTCACCGAGGCCGTGCGCCGCCGCCCCTACAGCGTCGTGCTCCTCGATGAAGTCGAGAAGGCCCACCCCGACGTTCACGAGATCTTTTTCCAGGTCTTCGACAAGGGCTGGATGGAGGATGGCGAGGGGCGCTACATCGACTTCAAGAACACGCTCATCCTGCTCACGACGAATGCCGGCAGCGAGATGATCACCTCGATGTGCAAGGACCCGGAGTTGCTGCCGGATCCCGAGGCGATGGCCAAGTCGCTGCGCGATCCGCTGCTCCAGGTGTTCCCGGCGGCCCTGCTCGGACGCATCGTCACGATCCCCTACTATCCGCTCTCGGATTCGATGTTGGGCGAGATCGTGAAGCTGCAGTTGCGCCGCATCCAGAAGCGTGTCGAGCAGAATCACAAGCTACCCTTCACATGGACGGACGAGGTGGTGAAGTTGGTGGTCAGCCGTTGCACCGAGTTGGAGAGCGGCGGCCGCATGATCGACGCGCTCCTCACGAACACCGTGTTGCCCTCGATCAGCACCGAGTTCCTGCAGCGCCTGATGCGCGGCGAGACGCTCTCGAAGGTGCATGTCGTGGTCGACGGGGGGGAGTTCGGCTACGAGTTCTGAGCCCGATCCGGGTGCTTCGATCCGGGCCGTTCGGCGTCGCAGGTCGTGTGCGGCGAACGGTTTCCGGAGTTTTCTCCCATCTGACAGTCGCAGGGCGGGGGTTGGTTACCGTCTTCCCCTGCATTCCCCACTGCCATCCGTCCGGACCGGCAGTTTCCCAGGAACCACGGAGGTCGTGCCGATGTCGCTTCGTCACCTGATCCGTTCCGCCGCGTTCGCCGCGCTGGCTGCATTCGCCCTCGGACTCTCCCCGCGTCTCGCCGTTGCCGATCACGATCACAGCAAGGACGGCGATCACGGCCACAAGCATGAGGCCGCAGCGACCACCGCCGCCACGCCGGCCAAGAAGGCCATGGCCCCCGCTGCCGGCATGGTGGACAAGGACCCGGCCGTGATGGCGATCGACGCGCAGATCACAGCGGCCAAGATCGACAAGAAGGTTGCGGGCTGGAAGACGCGCCTCCCGATGCCGAAGGTGGTCAAGTTCGACCCGGCCAAGCAGTACCTGGCGCGTGTCGTCACGACCGAGGGCACGATCCTCATCAAGCTCATCCCGGAGACGGCGCCGATGCATGTCGCCAACTTCATGTACCTGACGCGCCTCGGGTTCTATGACGGCATCGTGTTCCACCGCGTCATCCCCAAGTTCATGGCGCAGGGCGGCTGTCCGCTTGGCTCGGGAACCGGCAGCCCCGGCTACGGCTTCAACGGCGAGCACTCGCCGAAGCAGCGCCACAACCGTCCGGGTCTGCTGTCGCAGGCGAACACGGGCCAGCCGAACTCCGATGGCAGCCAGTTCTTCCTGACGTTCGTGGCGACGCCGTGGCTCGACGACAAGCACACGATCTTCGGCGAGGTCATCGAAGGACTCGACGTGCTGAAGAAGCTGGAGTCGTTCGGCTCGCAGAGCGGCCAGACGTCCAAGCGCATGGGCATGGACAAGGTGACGCTCGAGGTGAAGTAGCGCCTCGCAGTGACGAAGACGGGCCCCGGAGCCGAACGCTCCGGGGCCCGTTCTCGTTCAGGCGAGGAGTGCCGAGACGATGGACCCCTCGACGGGCTCGCCGCCCTCTCGCCGAAGTGTCCCGAGCGCCATCACCGGCGAGGCGAAGCCCGCCGCGGCGAGCGCTTCGCACACATGCGCCGCGCTGTGCTTGTAGCGTCCGTGATCGCCGAGTTCATGCGTGGACGCCTCGCACAGCTCGACCGTGAACACGAGCAGGCCTCCGGGTCGGAGCGCGGCGGCCGAAGCGCGGGTGACGGCATCCAGCGGACCGAGATAGCAGAACGTGTCCGCGGAGACGATCGCGTCGTAGGTGCCCGGATGCGAGACGAGGAACTCGGTCAGTTCGGCCACGAACAGCGCGTCATAGCCGCCTCGAATGCGCGCCCGCTCGAGCATGCCGGGGGAGAGGTCGACGCCATCCAGCCGACTCGCCCACGGCCGGATGAGCGGAGCGCACAATCCCGTGCCGCAACCCGCATCGAGGATGACGCGATCGCCTCCCGGTTCGCCCAGGTGCAGTGCCACCGCCCCGGTCACCAAATGGGGCGCGCGATAGTCGAGCCGCTCGAGCGTTGCATCGAAGCCGGAGGCGAAGCGGTCGAACAGGCCGCGCACGTAGCCGTCGGAGGCCCGTTCCGGCGCGGGAGCGCCACCGAAGGACGCGATCAGATGCTCGGCGTAGCCACGGCCGGGCTCATCGGCCCGCCACGTCTCGAGGAACGCCATCAGCTCGCCCCGACGTTCGAGCCTCGCGAGCACGCGTGCGTAGCCCTCGCGTGTCGCGTCCGAACGCGGTTCCAGGTCGAGCGCGCGGCGATAGCACTCCAGGGCCTGCTCGCCCTGGGCCATCGACTCGAGCGCCTTACCGAGGTCGTAGTGGGCGGCGGCGGCCTTGGGGTCGATGTCCAGAACCCGGGCATAGCTGACGAGCGCCTCGAGGAGCCGCCCCTGCGTGAAGAGCGCGTCCCCCAGTCGGCTGTGATGTCCGGCTTGGGAATCGTCCTGATTCACAGCCGTTCGCAGTGACGCTTCGGCCGCGAGCGGTTCGCCTCGCTCCTGCAATAATCGGCCGAGATTGAAGTGGGCCTCGGTCAAGCGGGCGTCGCGCTCGATCGCCTGCCGATAGAGCGGCTCGGCGCCATCGAGGTCACCACTCAGGTGGCGCGAGCGTGCGAGGTTGTAGCGCGGCAGTGCCTCCGCGGGCGCCGCCTCCATCGCACGCTGGTAGTAGCGCTCGGCCTCCTCGCGGTCGTCGGCGTCCTCGCACAGCGAGCCGAGATTGTGCAGCGCTCGGAAGTGAGTCGGATCGGTGTGCAGGACACGCGCATAGAGTTCGCGTGCGAGAGCGGCGTCGCCGGAATGATGCGCGGTCCTCGCCTCCTGGAAGAGTTCGTCGCTCATGGTCACAGGATGCCCGCTGCGTGGGCCGGTCGCCAGTACCGAGCCGAAGTGCTTTCCCGGGTTCCCCCGGACGGCTATGCTGCGGCGGTCCGTTTGCTCGATCGCCGCCACCTCCCGAAGGGGGCTCGTCGCCATGGCCGAATCCCGCCACATCCGCCTCACGACCCCGCTCGATGACGGCGTTCTGCTGCCCTATCGGCTGACCCTCCATGAGGAGATGTCGAGGCCCTATCAGTACGATCTCGAGCTCCTGAGCCTGGATCCCGCCATCAAGCTCGAGGACGTCCTCGGCCTCGATATGACCATCGAGATGGAGACCGGAACCGACGAGCCGAGGCTGTTCCACGGGCACGTCGCGCGATTCGGACAGGGCGGTGTGCTGGGCCGCTACACGCGCTACCACGCCACCTTGCGCCCGTTCCTGTGGTTCCTGACGCGCGCCTCCGACAGCCGCATCTTCCAGGGGCTCTCGGTCCCGGAGGTCGTGAAGGAGGTGCTCGGCCTGCACGGCTACTCCGACATCGACAGCCAGTTCGACGACGATCACTCGGTCCGCGAGTACTGCGTCCAGTATCGCGAGTCGGACTTCGACTTCGTGAGCCGGTTGCTCGAGGAGGAGGGCATCTCCTATCACTTCCTCCATGAGAAGGACCGCCACACGCTCGTGTTGAGGGACAGCAACGCCGGCCACAAGGCGATGCCGGGAGCCGAGAAGATCCCGTACATCCCGCCGCATGTCAGCGAGACCCCTCGCGAGGCGCACATCGAGGCATTGACCGTCGCCCGCACCGTGCAGAGCGGCACGTTCACCGTGAACGACTACGACTTCGAGACCCCGCGCGCTGACCTCCGCTCGGCGTTCGCGCAGGCGAGGCCGCATGCGCGTGCCGAGTTCAAGCAGTACGACCCGCTCGCTGGATTCGTCGACGCCCATGACGTCAAAGAGGGCTCCGATGGCGATCCGCGTGCCAAGGCGCGCGCCGAGTTGTTCGCGCGCGTCCGGCTCGAGGAGTTGCAGACCGAGTGCGAGCGCATCGAGGCGACCGGCGATCATCGCTGGATGCTGGCGGGTGCGACGTTCGAACTGACCGAGCACTCGCGCGAGGACATGAACATCGAGTACTTGATCACGAGCGTCCGGCATGAGGCCAACGTTCCCGGCTATGACGCGGCCGAGGACGACGATGAGGACGAGGCGCCTCTCTACACGATGACCATGATCGTGCAGCCGAACACGATCACCTTCCGCCCGGCGCGCCTGACCCCGCGGCCCATCATCGCCGGCCCGCATGCCGGGCTGGTGGTGGGTGCGGACGGCGACGAGATCATGACCGATGAGTTCGCACGCGTGAAGGTGCGCTTTCCGTGGGACGTGAACAGCACCGGCAAGGACGACTGCGGCTGTTGGGTGCGCGTCTCACAGCCCATCGCCGGCGGTGGCTGGGGCGCGCTGTTCCTGCCGCGCGTCGGCCAGGAGGTCGTGGTCGAGTTCGTCGAGGGCGACCCCGATCGCCCCGTGATCATGGGCCGGCTCTACAACGGCACCAACACGCCGCCCTTCGGACTCCCGGGCGGAGCCACGCAGAGCGGCTACCTGTCACGCAGCAGCAAGGGTGGCGGAGCGGCCAATGCCAACGAACTTCGATTCGAGGACAAGACCGGCACCGAGATGTTCTTCCAGCACGCCGAGAAGGACATGAGCACCGAGGTCGAGAACGACCAGACCACCTGGGTCGGGCACGATCGCAGCAAGACCGTGGACAATGACCAGTTCGAAGAGGTCAAAGGTTTCAAGACGATCAAAGTGCACAAGGACCACACCGAGGACATCGTCCAGGACATGACCCTGCGAGTGAAGGGCAGCGAGCAGGAGAGCATCGACGGTGACCGCACCATCACGATCGGCGGCAACCACACCGAGACGATCGGCGGGATCCAGGGCGTCACGGTGGGCGGAATGGCCGCGTGGTCGGTGGGCGGCGCGGGCGCCATCACGTTCGGCGGTACCGGTATGCTCGCGGTGGGCGGTAATCACAATGAGGCCATCGGCGGCGACTTCGGGTTGTCCGTCGGTCAGAACGGCACGATCGGCATCTCCGACAACCTCAACATCTCCACGGGCAAGAACATGGGCATCAAGGTGACCCAGGCGATGACGATCGCCGTGACCAAGGACTGCACGACCACGGTGGACGGCGTGCACAAGCTCACCGTCAAGAAGAACCATGGTGTCGAGGCCAAGGAGATCGTGATCGAGGCGGCGGACAGCCTCATCCTCAAAGCGGGCAGCGCCCAGATCACGCTCAAGAAGAACGGCGACATCCTGATCAAGGGTGCCAAGATCAACGTGAAGGGCGACAGCGATGTCGTGCTCAAGGGCTCGAAGATCGCGCAGAACTGAGTCGCCTCTACACACTCGAGGCCCGGAGCAGTCGGCTCCGGGCCTCGAGTCAATTGTCGTCGAATGGCTGGGGCACGGTGTCGTCGGGCGGGTCCTCGAGTTCGCAGATGCCCTCGGCCAGTACCTGCGGCTGGCGCGGGCCTTTGAGCCCGACGAATGGACACGGGCCATCGCCGGCGCCGAGCACGCGCCCCTTGGGATCGTCCGGCGCCACCCAGCGCAGATTCCCCTTCTCGAGGTAGCCCCCGAGCTCGAAGTCCCACGAGTCGTTCACGATGATCCAGCCATCCTCGCCGGTCTCGGGGTTCTTGAACCACAGCTCGGGACGCGTCCAGAACTGGTGCAGATCGTCCGAGTCGATCTCCTCACGCGAGAAGTAGGCGATCGGGTACGCGATGTCGCCCGTCGCCATCTCGATCCGTGAGATCACCGCGACCATGCCCGGATGTTCGAGCAGGCTCGGCACCACGTAGGGTGCGCCGGGCCCGGCGAGCACGAGCTCCACGGCTTCGGCGGGTTCACGACCGCACAAGTCGAGAGCGCCGAGCAGAACGCGGAAGCTGTCGGGCGGCGCGGGTTCCTCGGGCGTGAAGACGCGGTCCTTGTGCCACCACGGACCATCGAATCCATAGGGATCCCAGGCTCGAAGCAGTCGCGCACCGGTGAACGGGCACGTGCTCATCGGGATGCGCGGGAGGCGGTCGGAGTACTCACCGAGCACGGCGTACAGGGTGTCCTTGAGTCGGGCCCTCGGCACGGGCTTGGGCTCTCGCTCCTCGTCCTCGGGGTAGAGTTCGGCCTCGATCGCCTGGATCCGCTCGACGAGGGCATTCCGTTCGGTGCGATTCATCGGTTCGCTCATCCGAGGCTCCTCACTTGGCGCAGCCCTGGCAGACGAGCGCGTCCTTTACATTGTTCTGCTCCTTCAAGGTCACGACGCCCGAGCCGGCGACGACGGTGAGTGGCTTGTCGAGGACCGACATGGGCTTGCGGTCCGCGTGGAAAGTGATGGCATGGTCCACTTTCAACTTGCCGCTCAGTACGCTGGAAACGAGGACGTTCATGTTGAATTTGCGCTGGCCCTTGATCTTGAGCTCCTTCTTGCTGGGCACCCATTGGGCCTGCGCCGGATGCTGGATCGCATCCCAGCGGCAGCGCTTGTTGATCTCCTTCTTGATCTTCGCGAACCAGTCCCCGGTCACCTTGGTGCACTGGTCACCGGCACCGACGATCTCGAACAAGTCGTAGTCGCCCGTCATCCACTTGCCCGTGTAGGAGACCGTCTGGCGGCCGCCGCCCTTCTTGGGCTGGATCTTCCCTTCCCCCGCGGGCACGCCGATGATCCCGACATAGGCCTGCGCCTTGCTGTTGTAGAAGCGGTTCGTGGACATCGGGTTCGCGAATTCCGGATAGACGGCCCGTTCCGCTTCATTGAGACCCTTGAAGTAGTCATCCAGCCACGCTTGGACCTTGCCCTTGTCCTCGCCCTTGATGGTGGTGCCCGAGATGCAACTGTGGGGCTTGGGCTGATGGCTCGCGGTGATGAAGGGCGAGCAGATGGCCTTGGTCTGCCGGATGTAGATGACCACCTTCTCCTCGGTCGCCACCGCCTGGATCTTGGGCTTGTGCCGTCCGATCACTCCCGATTCGCCCCAGCTCGTGCTGCTGCTCTCCTGTGCCGCCTTCTCCGCATGCGTGCGCTCGCATTCGGGCCCATCGGTGGGGATGGCGGGCTTGGGGGGCTGGACATCGGTGCCGGGGCCGCCGTTGGGATTGCTCCCGGCGTTCTGCGTCATCATGTCGGTGAGGCGGAACGCGTTCTTCCCGTCGATCTTGACGTCGAACGAGTAGTTCACGGGCTCGGCCTTGCCCTTGATCTTGTTGGAGACCACGCCCATCGCACTGCCGGCCTCGTCCCCCGTGCTCATCTTGAAGTTCGAGCCCTTCAACATGACGGGGTTGCCGTCCACCTTCACGGTGGAGGAGCCATCGGCGGTATCGCTCGACATCGCGATGTTCGGGTAGGGGATGGGGATCGGCCCGCCCGGCGTGGGGGTCTTGCACACGTCCGGGAACCACGTCGAGATGCCGTTGCTGCTCGCATGGACGAGCGTCAGCATGTTGGCATTGACGGTCGCTGGCATGACGCCTCCTCTCAGTTCCTGGCGGGATCCCGGCGGACGACGCGCACCGCCGCGCGAAGGATGCCATCGGAGGCACCCCACACCAGCGAGTGGTCGATGCCCGCGTAGCCCTCGTTGAGTGCGTGCACGGCCCAGCCGAGATGCACCAGTCCGCTGGCCGCACCCGTGTCGCCGATGCAGTCGGCAGCATGCCACATGGCGGTCTCGGCGGGGCCGCCCTCGCGCGTCAGCACGTCGCCGAGCACGCGCGCCTTGGCGTAGACCCATTCATGCACCCGATACCTCCTGCCCTCGAGGTCGCAGGCGACCCAGGGGAAGTCGGTCATGTCACGGACCGCGGCCTCGCGCGCCCGCCGCAGCGCCAGCGTCAGCCCCACACCCACGTTGGGATCGTCCGTGCCGGTCGTGGGCTCCTCGGCGACGCCACTGCCGTCCACGTAGGACATCGCGCGAGAGCCATCGCTCGCCGTGAGGACCGCGAAGCCGGCGGCCTCACCGGGCAGGACGCCATCGGGCACATCCTTGATGCGGACCATGCCCGCTTCGAGCATGCGCGCGAGCGCATCGCGGCGCAGGCGCGAGTCCACTCCGCCCACGACGGCCACACCGATGCGGCCCTCGGCCAGATGTCTGGCGGCGCGGTGGAGCGCGGCGAGTCCCGAAGCGCGTCCGAGCCGGTCGCCACGCACGACCGAGAACTGGAGCCCGATCGCCTTGCCGATTGCTTCGGCGATCGGCTCGGCCGCATCCATCTCATCCAACCCGAGGTAGATCCCGACGCCCGTTGCCGAGCGCGCGGAGTACCCGCTCATCGCCCACGCCTCCTCGGCGGCCGGGATCGCCAACTCGACGAGGCGCTCGGGCCCGGGAGGGATCAGCACGTGCGGCCGGGGGATCGCGAGCTTCCATCGCTCGTGGCCCGGCCAGTCCTCTTCGACGGTGCCGTGCAGCCACTCGAGTGGGACGCGCCCTCCGACGACCGGCGGATCGGGCAGGGCGCCACCATCCATCCAGCCCTCGAACTCGCGCAGCTGGGGCACGCCCGCGCGCAGCGCCGCCATGGACGCGGCGTACGACAGTCCGACCGGGGTCACGAAGCCGAGGCCGCGGATCGCGAGCACGCCGCTCATGCCAGATCCCCCGTGGGTTTCACGTCGATGCGAGACAGGCGAGGGAGCCGACCGTGCACGTTCAGAGCGCCACGCCACAGCATCCAC
>JAYWEM010000111.1:0-20498 GCA_043779265.1 bacterium
GTTGGCCATGAAGCCGATCATCGTGGCACTGAAAAGGCTGTCCGTGGAGATGCGTTGCGGGGACCGGATCAGCAGGCGCCAGCGGATCGCGCGCAGCCAGAATCCGAACAGAGTCACCATGCACACCCCCACGAACCCCATGTAGTTCGCTTGGCGCAGGGCGGCCCAGACCTCCGCGATGCGCATGTCCTTCATCGAGAGCCACACGCAGACGGCGGAGATGACGAGGCCCAACGTCAGCTGGAGTGCGCGGATCATGCCGGCCCCCCGCCGTCCTGGCGATCGCGAAGCGCCTCGAGTTCATGGCGGAGCAGGGCCATCTCGCGGGTCAGCATGTGGTTCTCCCACCCCAGCCGGGAAAGCTTGATCGACAGGTAGAGCAGCATCGCCACCGCGAAGGCCAAGCCGAACGCGAACACCGTGGAGGACTCGCCGAGCACGCCCAGTTGACGCGTGATCCACGTGAGCAGGGGCGTCGAGAAGCCGAGCAGCGCGATGACCACCGAGGCGATGACCCAGAGGAGCGAGTACTCCTCCGACAGTCGGCGGCGGCGAACCAGGTCGAGCACGTAGAGCGCCAGGAGCACGGCTCCAACGGCGACGATGACCTGGGTCCGGGACAGGAAGAACATGGGAGTACCTCTCAGACGGGACGGCGCAGCAGCGCCATGAGGGATGCCAGCAGGTTCTTGTACGGGTAGTAGAGCTGCTTGCCGAGCGTGTAGAACGACTGCCCCGCCTGGCGTTCGCGCATCTCCACGGCGACCTCCTCGAGTCGGAAGCCGTGTCTCGAGAGCGTGATGAGCAGGGGCGCGTCCGGAAAGTCCTTCGGGAATTCGTGCTGGCACACCTGCATCACCGGCCTGGTATAGGCGCGGAAACCGGAAGTCGTGTCGCTGATGCGCTGGCCGAGGGCGAGACGGACGACACCGGAGAACAGCACCATCCCGAGTCGCCGATGCAGAGGCGCACGATAGCCGGTGCGCGTGACGTAGCGCGACCCGATCGAGACATCGCAGCGTCCTGACCGTACGGGCTCCAGCAGCGTCTCCAGATACGAGGCGTCGTGCTGCCCGTCCGCATCGAGCTGCACGCCGACGTCATAGCCATGCTCGATCGCCCAGCGGAATCCGGTCTGGAGGGCACCTCCGACTCCGAGATTCACGCTGTGCCGGACCACCGGCACTCCGGCGGCCTTCGCGACCTGGCTCGTCGAATCCCGTGAGCCGTCATCCACGACGAGCACGGAGACACCAGGCGCCTTCTCGCGCACTTCGGCGAGCGTCGCGGGCAGACTGGCTTCTTCATTGTGGGCGGGGATGATGATCAGAACGCGCGTCGGGTTCATGCGGCTCTCCGGGTCTCGAACACCCGAGCAAGGTGGTCCAAGCGGACTACGATGGCATCGCGCAACCGTCGCTGCCAAGCGGCTGGCAATGGCAGACCCGCCAGCTTCTCCAGGTCGTGCCTCGTCACAAGGGCGAGCGCGAAGATCGCGACGCCGCCGGGCAGGATCAGAGCGACGCGGAAAGGCATCGCCAACTCGGGCGACAGGAATCGGTCGGCGAGGAGTGCGAGCACGAGTCCGGGGAACAGCAGCAGAAGCGCCCGGAACACATCACCCAGCCGTCCCGATGCACCTTCCGGCAAGGCGCGTCGCATGAGCCAGAGCGCTCCGATGTAGGCAACGACCGCGCCGATGAGGTTGGCCATCGCGGCCCCCATCGCCCCGAGCAGCGGCAGCAACAGCAGATAGCCGGCCACCTCCCCTCCCAGCTTGGCGAGGGCCAGCGCCAGCACGTAACCCGGCCGACGGCATGCCTGGAACAGCATGGTCAGCGGCTGCTGGGCCGTTCGCACGATCGGCACCAGTGCCAGGACACGGAGCATCGGGACCGCCGGTTCGAACAGTGGACTGCCGAGCCACAGCGTCAACTCGTGCGCGAACGCGAAGAGGAAGAACGACAGCACGCAGGCGGTGAGCTGGATCAGACGGAAAGCCTGGTCGAACACATGTCGCAGCCGGTCGTTCTCGCGGCGAGCGACGAGTTGGGTCAGCGAGGGCAGCAGCGATGCCGGCAGTGTGTGTACCAGTTCGACGAAACGCTCGACGGTCTGGAACGCGAAGGAGTAGTAGCCCAGCGTCGTCGCATCGAGCACGCGCGCCAGCACGAGTTTGCCGAGGTTCTGCCCCGAGAGGAACGCGGCGCGAGCACCGAGGAGCGGCAGGCAGTAGCGCAGCATGGGCTGGAAGACGGGAGCGTCCTCCTCCGGATCGTGAACGACCGGAGCCGCTTGGCGGGCTTTCGCGACGATGTGGGCCGCTGCGGCGCAGACGAGCACGGCCTGCAGGAGATTGAGCGCAGCGAGTCCGACGGCGAGATCGACAAGCCCCTTCTGCGCGAACCACAGACTGGCGACCAGGATCGTCTTGCCGACGTTGAAGACGAGTGAGACGGCACTCATCCACTCGAAACGCTGCAATCCGTAGAGCACGGCGCGGCCTGTGGTCGCGAGCCCGTCCGCTGCGATGAACAGGGTCAGCACGGGCAGCAACATGCGCAACTCGGGCATGCGGTAGTGATCTGCCAGCCACGGAGCAATTGCGAGCACGAGCACCGAGACGACGATGCCGAGCGCCGTCTTGATCCCAAGCGCCATACGGAACGCGCGCGCGAGCAGCCGCAGCCGTCCGTGCGCCTGGTACTCCGCCGTGTTGCGCTCGAGGAACACCTCGGCATTACCACTCAGCGCCGTCGCGAGTCCGATGATCGCGAACGCCAGCGAGAAGACGCCGTACTTGGTGGGGCCCAACCAGCGCGCGAGCAGGGCGATGTACACCATCGTCGAAAGAACGGCAGCGCCCTTCTCGATCGCGAGGTAGACGGCCCCTCGGCTGACATTGTGGGCGATCTCACCGCGCTTCACGCCGCCACCCCCTCGCGCAGCGCAGCGCACTCGCGCTCGAGGAGGCCACGCACATCCCGAAGGTGCCCGACATGATCGGGCAGCTGGCGATTCGAGGCGAGGAACGCGGTCATGTCCGGATGAGTCGGCTCATAGCCGTGCATCGCCGCAACGGGATTCGAGCCCATGAAAGACGGGACGAGCAGCGCTCCCGGCTCGATCAACCAGAGATCCTCACCGTAGCGGTGATCGTCGAACCAGGCGCCCTCTCGCTCCAGCGTCGCGCGGTCGAGCCAACGACCCCGTGGTTCGGTGGCGAGGGCCCGCACCACCGCATCGCGCGCCGCGGAGCGTCGCCACCAGAACCGCGCCATCGTGGAGTCGAGGAACACGTCGTAGTCGCGGCCCGCGCGCACGGAGAGCGAGTCGAGCCGGGCCTTCACGTTCACATGCGACCGGACGTCGACCATGCCATGGTCCGAGAGCACGTGGCACCACAGCGGCCGTCTCGCGCGGCCTGCCGCCTCGAACGCATCGGCGATGAATCGTTCGACCGAGACCAGGCACTCGGCGACGCCGGTCCCGCGACTGCCCTCCTGATGTAGTCGCGCATCCAGCTCGGCGGTGTAGACGAAGTGCACGTCGTCGTCACCCTCGCTGAGTCGCGCGAGGGATTCGGTGAAGGCGTCGCGCTGTGCCGTCCTCCAGTTCCAGCCCCTCCAACGGAGCCCAGAGGTCTCGAGCGTGTCCCAGATCGAATCGCACGGCAGACCGCCCGGCGCGAAGATGTCCGCGCGCTCGGGCAGATCGAAGCCCTCGAGCCGTTCGCGTGGCACCTCATAGAGGTTGAAGTAGCCCTCGACTCCCCGGGAGGCGACGAGCCGCGTGAGGAGCTTGGTCATGCGCCAACTGCCGCGGATCCGCTCGGGGATCCATCGCAACCGCGAGAACCCGGCGAACGGGGTCGGTCCGTGGGCGCGCCGGTACATGAGGAATCGCCCATGCTCGGAGGGCATGCGCCCCGTGAACACGGTCGGCAGGGCTCCCGAGCTGAACCCCAGGATCGTGCCCAGCTCACGACGATTCGGGAGTTGCGGGAGGAACCCCCTGCGCGTGGCCGCGAGCTTCCAGCCGAGCGCATCCACGAGCACGATGAGGAGGATCGGGCGCATCAGCCGCGCTCCTCGTCGAGTCCCGCCACCCAGCGTCCCCAGCATCGCCGCGCCTCGATCGCCGCCGCGTCCCATTCGCGCGCCGAGATCACCCCGAGTCCGTCCAGCAGTCGCAGGGCCCCCGAGGTCAGCGCGGGTGAGGCAGGCGACAGCGCTGCGCTGAACAACAGCGTGGTCACGCTGCCCATCAGGCGATGCGTCGGCGTACCGCGACTCGCATGCAAGAGCCTCTCCCTCATCGATGGCCCGGTCCCGGAGCGCGGTCGGAACTCAATCGCACGGCGGATCCGCCGCGGCAGCGGAGCCCGCCGAGCGAGTCCCGCGATGGCGGCCCAGGGCTCGGTCGCGCTCGCCGAGACCGGTGACGCGATGCGCCACCAAGCCCAGCACCACGCCTGAACCACGCTGCACCACTCCGCCTCCACGACCGAGACGGCGGGGAGATGGGCGCCACCCGAGCGCCATCGCACCGCCTCACTCCACAAGCGCTTCAACTGTTCGTGATCCACCCCGAGCGCCTCGTTCCCCGCCGCACCGCGATCGAGTTTCAACCTCGCCTCGGCCTCTCTCACACGATCGGCAGCGCCAGTGGGCCAGCGCCCGTTCTCCAGGGCGAGCACCCCGGCGATATCGAGTGCCGCCTTCAGTGTGGCATGGCGCGCGAACCACCGGCCCGATTCGCCACCGGAAGCCGCCTGCGCTCGGGCGCCGAGCAACTCCGCACCGCGATTCTCGAGCAGCGCGATCCGCTCCTCGCGATCGACGTCGGCTGCCGAGTGGTTCGGGATCACGTCGCGAACCCCCGGGTCCCCCTCGATCGTCTGTCCACCGGCACGCAGGATCAGCGTCCCGGGCCGCGCGGGAAGTCGCGACAATCCTTGCCGCGTCAGAAACGCCACTTCGACCGGCGCGTCGATCCCCTCGGTACGCATCCGATCGCGCTCGACCGGCGTCCAGTCCCCCGATCGTGCTGCGTCACAGGCTGGCTCGTCCTTCAGGATCGCATAGAGATCGAGATCCGAGAGGCAGACTCTCCGACCTTCGACCATCGTCCATACCGCCTCGCCCGTGGCGTGGCTGCCCGAGAGCAGCAGCGCCTGGAGCGAGCCTGCGGCACGCCGTTTCACGCCTTCGGCCACGACGTGCAGTCCCGGGGAGAGCGTCGAGCCCGTGGACGGAGACGCGTCCACGGGCTCGGACGAGGGGCGGGAGTCGCTCAGGCCGTTCGTCGCAGCCATCTCGGGTGGCGCCGGGACGTGCACAACGTCGCCGAGGGCTTGCGGGGGGGACGGCGCATGGGGCTCCTGATTCTCAGATGCGGCGGTAGATGAACTCGGGGATCTCGAGGACGCGCCGGTTGAGCACGCTGCCGACGAGCCGTGCACCCGACTTGCGAAGCAGGTCGCCCGAACGCGCCATCACCGGTCGCTTGGTGCGGCCAGCCTGGACCACCAACAGCGTGACATCGGCCTGCGCGGCGAGGGCCGCAGAATCCGGCGACTCCAGAACCGGCGGACCATCGAGCACCACCCAGTCGAAGCCAGCCGACGTGGCATCCAGCACCGAGCGCAGCTCGACGGGACGGAACACACCCGCCTGGATGACCTCCTCGGGCGTCGGGACGACGAAGAAGTTGTTCGCCAGAGTGCCCCCGGGGCGATAACCGGGCCCTGCGACGCGCGGGTCGGCCACCGCAGCGCCCGACGTCGCATCCGCGTGATAGACGGGGCGACGTGCATGAGCATCCACGATCAGCACGCGCGCCTGGGGATCGCGCGCTGCGACGCTCGCGAACTGGAGCGCGGCACTGCTGGTGCCCTCGCCTCCCTGCGGGCTCACGAACATCACTGTGCGGGAGGTGGCATCTCCCAGCATCGCCTCGAGGGTCACTCGAAGCGAGCTCATCTCGCGAGTCACATCGTCAGGGACGACCAAGGTGCCCGAGAAGGGCAACGCCGCGCGATACGCGCCGGCGTGTGCACGAGGAGCCGTGGGCAGGGCCCGAATGGCACCCGCCGGATGCGCGGATGGGGCCGGCACCGCCGGAGGGGTGCCGGAGGCGTGCCCGCGTGCGGACTCGGCCTTCTTGAGAGCATCGAAGATGCGGGTCATGGACGTCGGTCCTCTCGCGGTGCGGTCATCAATCGCGTCGGCCCGGGCGCTCGCCGAGCGTCGCCAACACGGGGAGTTCGAGATACTCCTCGGCCTGAGCCGGATTGCGCACGGTCAGATCGAGGCCATCGAGGAAGAACGCGAGTCCGATCCCGACGACGAGACTGAACGCCGGCGCCAAGGCGAGGCGGACGTAGTCTCGCGTATTGACCGGCCTCGCCGGGCCGGCGGGGCTGAGCAGGATCACACTGCGTCCCTGGGAGGTGTTCGCCGTGATGCGAGCCTGGTCGCGTGCCATCGCCAATTCCTCATAGCGAACGCGCAGTGTCTTCAACTCGCTGTCCAGCTCGTCAAGGCTCAATCGACTGCCCGGCATCGTGGCCAGCCTCGCCTGGATGGTCGCACGGTCGGTCTCATAGACGCGAAGCCTCGCGCGGTGCATCGCCATGCGCGATTCGGACATCGTGATACGAGCCGAGACCTCGCGCTGCAGCAGTCCCTGCAGTGTCTCGAGGGTCGCCAGAGCGTTCTGCACCTCATTGGACTCGTCCCGGTAGCGCTCGCGGAGCGTGGCGATCCGAGCCTGCTGCTCGAGCAGCTTCTGCTTGAGCGACACCAGGGCCGACTCGTTGGTGAACGGCATTCCCAACGTCGGCAGGTCGATGTCCGGGTTCTTCTCGAGCTCGCGCATCGACCGGAGCGAGATCTCGGCCTCCGCGATGGCCGCGCTCGTCTCCTGGTAGTTCAGCTGGACGCGCGCCAGTTCATCGGTCCAAGCGCGCCCCTGGCCCTCTGCGTCCACGACTCCGGAGGACGTGGCGAACTGCCTGCGCGCTTCGAGCCGCCGATTGATCTGCTGGTTCACCTCGGTCAGCTCGGCTTCGAAGAAGCTCTCGGGACGGCCGAGCGCGAGCTTGTTCTGGCTGAACTCGATGTAAGCGGAGATCAGCGCACTGCAGATGCGCCGCGCCACTTCGCCGTCCGCATGCACATAGCCGATTCCCATGACGTTGCTCTTGCCGATCACCTCGATGTCGACCGAGGCGAACTCCAGCGACACGGCTGGCGCGCCCTGCTGCGTCTCGGCCTCGAGGAGCTCACGCGCACGCTGGACCACCGGGACGCTGCGCGCCACCTCCATCTCACCGCCCATCGCCTCCTCCCAATCGCTGAACACCTGACGATTCGGGGAGAGAGCGCTCTGACGTTCGCCTCGCAGGACCTGGACGCGGCCCGAGCTGGCGAAGGAGGTCGGAGTCGAGGCCGAAAGGGAGAGCACGGTGATGGTCGTCACCAGCAGCAACCCGAGGATGAGCCACTTGCGTCGGAACAGGACGGCGAAGAGCTCGCGTGTGGTGGCCGTGCGGGCGACCGGTGCGGTGGACGAATGCTCGGGAGGCATGGACATGTCGGGCCTCATTCCGCGATGACGCGGGTCACGTACACCCGGTCGAGGTTGAACAGCTGCCATCCGATGAGCGCACTCGACAGGGCAGACGAGGTCTCCCCGAACCACTGGCGCACGAACACGTCGATATTGCCGATCGTCGAGCGCGGCACGTAGACGATGTCGAAGCGACCGAGCGGGATGTCATCGATATCCGAGCCCTTGAGAAGTCGGTCGACGCGCACACGCGTGACGCGCAGCGTGCGCGCGCCATCGCGATGGAACACGAGCACACTGTTGCGCGCCGCATCATCCTTGAAACCGCCCGCCGCCGTGATCGTCTGGAGCAGAGTCGTGAACGGTGCCGCGGGATACGAACCCGGCTTGTCGACGCGTCCGAGCACATGCACCTGATTCCCGGCGAACTCCTCGACGTGGACGGTCACGCGCGGGTTCCGCAGCTCGGCGGAAAGCAACGCGACGATCGCCTGCTGCAGTTCCATCGGTGTCAGCCCAGCCGCCACGACATCGCCGACCGGATGCACGGTGATGCGACCATCGGGACGCACGCGCGTCTCACGCACCATGTTCGTCGGACCGTCGCCGCTCGGACCGAAGTCGAGATTCAACCGATCGCCCGGGACGATCCGGTACTCGGGGACACGGCTCCAATCGATCGCCGTCGAGTCCGAGGACGTGACCGGGGAGATCGCGCGTGCCGGGGCGGAGCCGAGGCAGAGCGATGCGAGGATCAGGGTCGACAGCGAGAAACGGACACTCAAGGACACGCGGACTCCGATAGCGGATGGAGGGGCTGAAGGGCGCGTGCGAATCCCGAGCGCGGAACTCACCCCAGTCGGGGTGACGGAGTGGCTCGGACAGACGCATGCGAGCCCATCAGGGCCCGGCTGACGACTCGACGGTCGGCCATCTCACGGACTGGCCATTCCCGAAGCAGTAGCAAGATGCGTCTCGGCTCGTCCTCCGCCTACGGATCAGGGCCGGCCGCCGACGATGGCGACTCGGACTGGGGGAAGTATAGGAAGGCGGAAGAATCACTGTCAACGACTTGCAGCCACCGGGAACACGGTTTCCGATTCTCAATCGGGACCCTTCCCTTGGGTTTCGGCCAGTTGAGCCCACGAATCAAGGGGGGTCCACTCTGGAGCCGGGGGGCCGCGCCAGGTGCGGCGGCCCGTGGCGCTGCGGCCAGGCGCCGGGAATCAGCCTCAGCCGGGCTTGATCTCCTGGAGCACGACGCTGATCGACCCGATCATGACCTTGGACTTCATGAGCACCGGCATCCGCCGCTCGTCGTCCGTGAGCCAGATCATGAGCCGTCCCTTGTTCTTGAAGATGCCGCCGGCCTTCAGGATGGGCTCGATCACGATGCACTCGAATCGCCCGGCCGGCGTGTCGACCTCCTGGCGGCCGAGGATCCGCACCTCCATCGGCGCGCTCTTCCGGCTGGCGTGGTAGTCGAACTTGATGGAGCCCCCGATCGGCAGCGCCTGGAATCGCGTGAAGTAGAACGACGAGAGCGCGTCCTGGACGTGCGGCGGGATCTCATAGGTGCGGCCGTCATTGTATCGGGCCTGCGAGGAGTCGGGCAGGAACGAGATCGTGTCGTTCGCGCGGAACTTCCCTTCGCGCCGGTCCTCGAAGTAGCGCCAACTGAACAGCCCCTCGCGGTCCCACACGGACTCGATCCGGTTCCGAACCTTGTAGACCTTATCGAAGAAGCCGTTCGATTCGGCGCGCGCGACGAGCCGCCAACTCGGCCGCCCCGCCCAGTCCACGACCTCGGGCACTTCGAGCCAGGCGCGGCCAGCCTTGATGAAGCCGTACTGCACGCTGAAGCGCAGCGACTCCCCGGGCCGGAACGGGGTCGCCAGAGCAGGCAGCACCTCACGCGTGACGCGAAGCTGGGAGCTGTCCGGCAGCTCGGGCGAGTCGTCCTGAGTGCGCGCCGGGCTCGCGAGCGTCAACAAGCCGATCATGACCAGTTTGAGTCGGTGGCTCAGACGTCCTCGAGTGCCCACTGGCCCGCGAAGGCGGGCAGGACTAGGATGATGGAGTTCGTTCATACCCACACCGTATCGCAAGTCCGATGCCGGAAGCGGCGATCGAGGCTCACGGAGGGACTATGTCCAGCAGCCAATCGACTGTCAAACATCGTCTTGCGACGTCCCAGCGTCTGCAGAACGTGCCCCCCTATGCGCTGGCCAAAGTGTTCCAGAATCGCGACGAGAAGATGCGCCAGGGTGTCGATGTGATCGATCTGGGCGTCGGGAATCCTGACATCCGTCCGCCTCAGCACGGAATCGACGCGCTCGAGGCGGCGCTGCGCGACGAAGCGGTGCAGAACCACCGCTATCCGTCATTCAACGGATTGCCCGAGTTCCGCGCCGGCGTCTCGACTTGGTATCGCACGCGATTCGGCGTTTCGCTCGACAGCGAACGCGAGGCGCTCGCTCTCATCGGCAGCAAGGAGGGCATCGCCAAGTTCTTCCTCGCCCATCTCGATCCGGGAGACACGATCCTCCTGTGCACGCCCTGCTATCCGGCCTACCTCGGGCAGGCTGCGCTGGCCCAGGTGCGCGTCGTCGAAGTGCCGCTCGTCGCGTCACGCGGCTTCACGCCCGACCTCTCGGCGATTCCGGACGAAGAGGCCAAGCGCGCCAAGGTCCTGTTCATCAACTTCCCGAACAACCCCTCCGGGGGCGTCGAGACGCGCGCCCTCTACGAGGACATCCTGAGCTTCGCGCGTGCGCACGATCTGTTCATCGTGAGTGACATCGCCTACTGCGACCTCCCGATGGACCCCTCCTATCGCGCCATGTCGTTCTTGGAGGTCGACCGCGATCGCGAGCGCACGGTCGAGTTCCACTCCTTCTCGAAGAGCTACTCGATGCAGGGATGGCGGCTCGGGTTCGCGGCGGGCAACTCAGATGTGATCGGCAACATGACGCGCATCAAGTCCAACATGGACTTCGGCGTCTTCATGGCGATCCAACGGGCGGGACTCTCCGTGCTGACCGGCCCGCAGGACTACTGCCGCGAGGCGGCGGCGATGTATCGCGCCCGCGGCGAGGCGTTCCTCTCGGCCATCGAGCCACTCGGGTTCCCCGTCGCGCTGCCACGGGCATCGCTCTACCTGTGGATGCCCACTACGCGCAGTGCTGCGAGCTCACTCGAGTTCACGGCCGAGCTGGTCGAGCGCACGGGGGTTGTCGTGGCGCCCGGCTCCGGATTCGGCCAGGCGGGCGAGGGCTACGTCCGGATCGCGCTCTGTGACACCGAGGCGCGCTGCCGTGAGGCGGGAGAACGCATCGCGAAGGCCGGGTTCCGCTACGAGTGAGGTGGAACCGCTGCGTCAGCTGGCCGTGGTCGGCCAGTCCTCGTCCCGAAGCGCTCCATCGGTTTCCGGGCCGATGGCGGCGAGCGTGAACCGCTCGGGCCGCAGGAACTCCCGGGCCAGCGTGGTCACATCGTCCCGCGTGACGGCGAGAACGCGCTCCACCTGGGCCTCGGGCGGCAGATAGCGCCCCGTGTAGAGCTCCTGTCGCGCCATGTGGTACATGCGGCTCGAGACGCTCTCCTGCGAGATGGTGACCGAGCCCTTCAGCTGCATCTGGGCCGAGGCGACCTCCTCATCGGTGGGACCATCGTCCATGAGGCGATTCAGCTCGTCGCGCAGCAACTGCAGGGCCTTGCGGCCCTTGTCGGGCGAGACCCCCATGTGGATCGTGAGCATGCCGACGTCGCGCAGCGTGTCGATCGAGCTGAACACGCTGTAGGCGAGCCCCGCATCCTCGCGAATCGCCTGGAACAAGCGTGAGCTCATGCCCCCGCCGAGCAGAGTCTCCAGCACGATGAGCGCCGGACGCCGCGGGTCCGTGTAGCAGATCGCGCGCGTTCCCAGGGAGAGATGCATCTGCTGCACATCATCCACGGTCTGTCGCACGACCGGGGCGACGTCGGCGGGCGATGTGCTCGGGTCCGGACTCGGGCCATCGGGCGGCGTGAACCAGCGCGTGACGAGTCCTGCGAGTTCCGCGTGGTCGAGTCCGCCGGCCACGGCGAGGACCATCTGATCGCCACGGTAGCGCCTCGAGACCTCCTCGATGAGCGCGTCGCGCGTGAAGCCATCGACGGACGCTGCCGTACCGAGGATGGGCATTCCGAGCGGATGACTCCCCCACATCTGCTCGGACAACTGATCCCCGACTCGCTCCTCGGGGTTGTCCTCGTAGGAGAGGATCTCCTCCTTGACGACGCTCTTCTCGCGTTCGATCTCCGGGCTATCGAACCGGCTCCTGCCAGTCAGATCCGAGAGCACCTCGATCGTCTGCGGCAGGTGCTCGCTGAGGGCGCGGGCGGTGTACACGACCTGCTCTCGCGTCGTGAAGGCATCGAGATGGCCGCCCAGCGACTCGAGCGACGCCGCGATCGCCTTCGCGTCGCGAGACTCGGTACCCTTGAACATCATGTGCTCGGTGAAGTGAGCCATACCGGGGACGGACTCATCCCGCGAGCCGGTGCGCACCCACAGCCCCAACGAGACGCTGCGCCGATCGGGCATCGCCTGACTGAGCAGGGTGAGCCCTCCCGGCAGGACGCTCTTCTGGACCTCGTGCGACGCCATGATGTCCCCTTGGAACAGAACGGGCGGCTCCGGGAAGGAGCCGCCCGTTCTCGCCTACGGTGGATCAGCGACGGCGGCCGCGATCCCCGCCACCGGAACGAGGACCACGATCTCCGCGGTCGCCCCGGTCACGAAACCCACCACGATCCCCGCCACGGTCCCCACCTGCGACCGCGCCCTCGGGCTCGGGCAGGAGAGCACGACGCGACAGTCGGATCTTGCCGTCCTTGTCCACGCTGATGACCTTGACCATCACGACATCGCCGACGTTGAGGACGTCTTCGACGCGCTCGGTGCGAGCGTGATCGATCTCGGAAACGTGCAGCAGACCGTCACGACCCGGCACGATCTCCACGAACGCGCCGAAGTTGACGATGCTGCGCACCTTGCCCTGGTACGTACGTCCGACCTCGGGATCCTCGGTGATGTTGCGGATCAACTCCTCGGCGCGCTTGCCGCCCTCGAGGCTGATGGCCGCGATGCGGATCTCGCCGGAATCCTGGATGTCGATCTGGCAGCCGGTCTCCTCGGTGATCTTCTTGATCACCTTGCCACCGGGCCCGATGACCTCGCGGATCTTGTCCGGGTGAATCGTGATGATCGTGATCCGCGGAGCGAACGGCGACATCTCGGCACGAGGCTCAGCCAAGCAGGCCGCCATCTTGTCGAGGATGTAAAGACGGCCGGCGTGCGCCTTCGAGAGCGCGTTCTTCAGGATCTCGAACGAGATGCCACCGATCTTGGTGTCCATCTGGAAGGCCGTGATGCCCTCACGCGTTCCGGTCACCTTGAAATCCATGTCGCCGAGGTGATCCTCGACGCCCAGGATGTCGGTGAGCACGGCGACACGGTCGCCTTCCTTGATGAGTCCCATGGCCACACCTGCAACCGCCGCCTTGATCGGCACACCGGCGTCCATCAGCGCCATCGAGGCGCCGCAGACCGAGGCCATCGAGGAGCTGCCGTTCGACTCGAGGATGTCCGAGACGATGCGGATGGTGTACGGGAAGCTGGTGTCGGCCGGGATGACCGGCTCCACCGAGCGCTCCGCGAGGACGCCATGTCCGATCTCGCGACGACCCGGACCCCGGATGGGGCGCGCCTCGCCGACCGAGAAGGGCGGGAAGTTGTAGTGCAGCATGTACGACTTCCAGGACTGGCCCTCGAGTTCCTCGACGCGCTGCTCATCGGCCTTGGTGCCGAGCGTCGTGACGACGAGTGCCTGGGTCTCGCCACGCGTGAACAGGCAGGAGCCATGCGTGCGCGGGAGGATGCCGACCTCAATGGTGATCGGGCGGATCTGGTCGGGATTGCGGCCATCGGCGCGCAGCCCCTCGGCGAGCACCATCTCACGCAGTTCATCGCGCTCGATCTCATGCAACAGCTTGCCGATGTAGACAGCCTTGTCGCCGTGCTTCTCGGCGAAGCCCGCCTTGGCCTCGGTGGAGATGATGCCGATCTCCTCGAGGCGACGCTCCTTGCCGGGGATGCGGATGGCCGCGCGCAGTCGTGCAGCGAATGCATTGCGCAGATCCGTCTCGAGATCCTTGACGTCGATCTTCTCGACCACCGGGCGCTTGGCCTTGGGCAGCGGATTCTTCGCAGTCAGTTCCGTCTGAGCAGCGACGAGATTGCGGACGTGACCCATCGCGAACTCGAGCGCGGCGATCATGTCGGCCTCGGCCACCTCGCGACAGCCGCCCTCGACCATGATGATGTCCTTGGCCGTGCCCGCCACGATGATGTCCATGTCGCTCTCATCGAGCTCCGTGAACGTCGGCATGACGATGAACTTGCCGTCCACACGACCGACGCGCACACCGGCGAACGGCTCGGGGAACGGAATGTCCGAGAGCATCAGCGACGCCGACCCGCCGATCAGGGCGAGGACGTCTGCGTCGTGCTCCTGGTCCGACGACACAACGGTCGCCATGACCTGCGTCTCGTACGGCCACTGCTTGCTCATGAGCGGGCGGATCGGCCGATCGGTGAGGCGCGAGCTGAGCGTCTCCTTCTCGGTCGGACGGCCTTCGCGCTTGAAGAAGCCGCCGGGGATCTTGCCTGCCGCATACGTGCGCTCGCGGTAATCCACCGTCAGGGGAACGAAGTCGATCCCCGGCTTGGCGGTCTTGGCGGCGCTGGAGGCCACGAGGACGACGGTGTCGCCGAGTTGGACGACGACGGAGCCGCCGGCGAGCTTGGCCCACTTGCCCGTGGAGATGGTGAGGGACTTGCCCCCAAGATCCACGGAAACCTTCTGTTCGTTCATTCTACTTCCCGTCTCTCGCAAGCACGCGAGGCCTTCCCGCGTGCGACCACCCATCCGGCCCTGCGTCGGCCGGCGGGCCGGGCGGGGACCAACCCCGCCCTATGAGGGACGCGGCCCACGTGGGCCGCGTCCACCGCCGCCAGGTCCATCCTAGCGACGAAGTCCCAGATCCTTGACCACCTTGCGGTAGCGCTCGACGCGGGTCGACTTCAGATAGTCGAGCAGTCGGCGGCGCTGTCCCACCATACGGAGGAGGCCGCGGCGCGACGCGTGGTCACGCTTGTGGATCTTGAAGTGTTCAGTGAGGTAATTGATCTTCTCGGTGAGGAGGGCGATCTGCACCTCCGGTGATCCCGAGTCGCCTTCGTGCGTCTTGAACTTCTCGATGATGCCCTGCTTCTGCTCTTTGGTGAGCGTCACCGGGGCTCTCCTGCCAGATGGTGGTACGGAATGGCCCCGGGCCGGGAGTGTCAGGCCTCCACGGTCGGAGCGGACAGAGCGGGACCCGATGGGGTTCCGCGACGATGCAATGTAGCACCGGGCACCCGGGCCTCCAAGCGCCGCTTCGGGCGTATGGACTACGGGATGGCTGCGCCCGCATCGCTCCCGGCCAGCACCTGCCGGGTCCGCTCGACATCGACCGCCATCTGAACGACGAGCGCCTCGGCGCCATCGAAACGCAGCTCCGGTCGCAGGAAACCCACAAGGCGGACCTCGAGCATGCTGCCGTAGAGATCCCCCGAGTAGTCGAGGATGAACACTTCCAGCGTGCGGACCTGCCCGCCGAACGTCGGCCGCACGCCGATGCTCATCGCGCCCTGGAGCCAGTCCGGAGTCCCGGCCAGCCGCACGTGCACCGCATAGATGCCATGTCCCGGGATGACCTTCTCCTCGAGCAGCCGGAGATTGGCCGTGGGGAATCCGAGCTCCCGGCCAAGACCCTCTCCCCGGACGACCAGCCCGGTCAGACTGTGGAATCTCCCGAGCAATCGGGCCGCCCCCGCGACATCACCTTCGTTCAGCAGGCTCCGGATGCGCGTGCTCGAGACTGTCGCGCCACCGACCGACATCAACGGAACCGAGGACACGGTGAAACCGTGCTGGCTTCCGATCTCTCCGAGCCGCGTGACGTCACCGGCGCGCGCGCGTCCGAGCGCGAAGTCCTCCCCCACGACGAGCGCGGAGGGGACGAGCGGTCGAACGAGATGCGCTTCGACGAAGGCCTCGGGTGAGAGCGCGGCGATCTCGCGCGTGAATGCGATCACATGCAACTCGATCCCCATCGCGCCCAGCAGTTCATGCTTCTCGGGAATCGGCGTCAGAGGCGGCATGGGCTTGAACTCACGCGCCAGCACGACGTCGGGGTGAGGATCGAAACTGACCGCGACGCAACGTCCATCGCCCGCGAGCGCGCGTGCACGCTCGAGCAGCGCTCGGTGCCCGAGGTGAAGCCCGTCGAAGACGCCGACTGCGACGACCGTGCTCATGCGGACTCGGCCCCGTGGACCGCCCACGGGAAGACGACATCGGGCTTCGCTCGCCATCGTCCGTCCTCCCCGTGCTGGATGCCGCCCAACCCGAGCGCGCGACCGGTGGGTCCTCGAAGCACGACGGATCGCTCGGCGGTCACACCATCCGGCCACGCCTCGGACAGGGTCAGTGACTGCCCGTACCCCAGTGCCTCCACCTGTGCCGCATCGAGCGCCAGCGGCGGCAGCGTTCGCAGCGCATCGTCGAGTGCGATGCCATACTCGGCGAGGATCGAGTCGCGCGGCTCGCCCTCGAGCGACGCCCAGGGCGCGGCGCGGTCGATGTGGAACGGTTCGCTCGCCAGGCGCCGAAGGGACGCGAGCGCGGCCCCGGTCCCGAGCGCCGCCCCGAGATCGTGGACGAGCGTGCGCACATAGGTGCCGCCGGAGCAGCGCACGACGAACCGCGCGGCAGCGGGATCGAAAGACAGCCACTCCCACCGCTCGACGTGAATCGCCCGTGGCTCGCGGACGACTTCCTCACCGCGGCGGGCGATCGCATGCAGACGCTCGCCTCGATGCTTCAACGCGGACACCATCGGCGGCACCTGGAGCAGGTCCCCGGTCAGCGCGTCGGAGGCCTCGCGCACACCCACCTCATCGAGCATCGGCACTTCGCGCCGCTCGAGCACGTGACCCTGCAGGTCCTGCGAACCGGTGACGACGCCGAAGCAGGCAGCGCCTTCGTAGGTCTTGGCCCCGCCCTGCCAAACGCTGGCGCAACGCGTTGCCGCCCCGAGAACCAGCACGAGCAGACCGCTCGCGCCCGGGTCGAGTGTTCCCAGATGGCCGATGGCCCGCATGCCGAGACGGCGCCGAGCGCGGTCCACGACATCATGCGAGGTGATGCCGACGGGCTTGTCGACGGGCAACAACCCCGCCCACGGCACTGCCCCCCCGGCTTGCGCTCGAACGCGGCTACGCCCGCCGCTCAAGCATCGCCCTCGTCAGCATCCGGAATCGGCTCACCGGTCTTGATGCGCCGCAGGAGATCATCGACGCGGGCTCCGCGATCGAGCGAGTCATCCAGGACGAATCGGAGATCAGGAACTTCGCGGAGCCCCAGCCGGTCGCCCAGTTCATGCCGCACGAAGCCCGATGCGTGTTGCAGCCGGGACACGGCGTGCGCTCGCTGCGCGTCATCGCCGAGCACGCTCACGAAGATGCGGGCGAACGACAGGTCGGAGGTCACTTCGACGTCCGTGACCGAGATCATCGTGGTCAGGCGCGGATCGCGGAGCTTCGACTGCAGGATGTCGGCGACCTCCCGGCGCATCAGGTGCGCCACCTTCTCGGGGCGGATCCTCATCGAACATCCTCCTGCCAGTCGAGGACCTGAGCCTCGAACGTGTGATCCACCAGCCGCCGCACATCGGCGAGCTGCTCGCGCACGCGCGCTCCATCGGCGGCCACGACCGCCAACCCGATGGCCGTGCGCTGCCAAAGGTCGTGGTGATCCACCTCGGCGACGGCCGCCCCGACCCGGTCGCGGATGCGCTGCTTGAGGCTGCGCACGACCTGGCGCTTGTCCTTCAGCGACTGCGCTGCAGGCACATGCAGTTCGATGCGGACGATGCCCACCACCATGATCACGACCTCGCTCGCGTCACGTGAGCCCGGGACCGCGCGAGGTGGGGACCTCGCGCGGTCCACGGGTCACGACAGCGACCGTGCGACTTCCTTGATCGTGAAGGCCTCGATCCGATCACCCTCGAGGACATCGTTGTAGCCATCCAGGGTGATGCCGCACTCGAAGCCCTTCTCGACTTCTCGCACGTCGTCCTTGAACCGCTTGAGCTGATTCAGGCGGCCCGTCCAGACCTTGGTCTCCCCGCGGAACAGTCGGACCTGCTCGGTCCGCTTGATGGTGCCGTTCAGCACCATGCAGCCGGCCACGCTGAGGCCCTTGGAGAGCTTGAAGACCGCACGCACCTCGGCGCTGCCCAGCACGACTTCCTCGATCTCCGGCTTGAGCAGGCCCTCGAGAGCGCTCGTCACGTCCTCGACCGCCTTGTAGATGATGTCGTACAGGCGGATCTCGACCTTCTCGCGCTCGGCCATCTCGCGCGCCTTGACGTCCGGCCGCACGTGGAAGCCGACGATGCTCGCACCCGAGGCCTGCGCCAGGAGCACGTCCGACTCGGAGATCTGACCCACGGCGCGCCGGATGACACGCACCGCGACTTCCTTGTTGGAGAGCTTCTGGAGCGTCTCGGCGAGCGCCTCGACGGATCCGTCCACGTCGCCCTTGATGACGAGCTTGAGCTCGTTGGTGCCACCCTGTGCCATCTGCGAGAAGAACTCGGTGAGCGACGGAACCTTGCCGACCTGGTTGATCTCGCTCTCGCGCCGCAGCGCCGCGCGCTTGGTCGCGAGCTCCCGCGCCTCACGTTCGTCCGCCTTGGCGATGTACTGATCACCGGCGCTCGGGACACCGCTCCAACCCACGACCTCGACCGGCGTCGAAGGCGGAGCCTCTTTCACCGGACGCCGGCGCTCGTCGTACATGGCGCGCACGCGACCGAAGTGGGGACCGGAGACGAAGGCGTCGCCAATACGCAGCGTGCCCGTCTGGACGAGCACGGACGCGACGACTCCACGGCCCTGCTCCACCTTGGCCTCGATGACGACGCCCTTGGCCGGACGATTCGGATCGGCCTTGAGTTCGAGCACTTCGGCGGTGAGCAGCACCATCTCGAGCAGCTTGTCGACGTTCATGCCCTTCTTGGCGGACAGCTCGACGCTGGCGTACTTGCCGCCGTACTCCTCGACGACGACGCCGGCCTCGGCCAACTGTGTCTTGATGCGCGTCGCATCGGACGTCGGCAGATCCATCTTGTTGATGGCGACGATGATCGGCACGCCCGCGGCCTTGGCGTGATCGATCGCCTCGAGCGTCTGCGGCATGACGCGATCGTCTCCCGCCACCACGAGGATGACGATGTCCGTGACCTGGGCGCCGCGCGCACGCATGGCGGTGAACGCCTCGTGACCCGGCGTGTCGAGGAATGCGATCCGCTCCCCGGTCGGCAGCGTCACTTCGTAGGCGCCGATGTGCTGCGTGATCCCGCCGGATTCCCCGGCCACGACATTCGTGCGACGGATGTAGTCGAGCAGCGAGGTCTTGCCGTGATCGACATGGCCCATGATCGTGACGACGGCGGGTCGCGGGACCAGGAGTCCCTCGCTCACGACGTCATCGATCTCCTCAACCGGCTCCTCGCCATACTCGGCGCTGAACTCGACATCGAAACCGAACTCGTCGGCCACCATCGTGATGGTGTCCTTGTCGAGTCGCTTGTTGATCGTGGCCATGGCGCCGAGCTGCATGAGCGCCGTGATGGCCTCCTGCGGCCGCACCTGCATCAGCTGTGCGAGTTCGGCGACGGTGATGAACTCGGCCGCCTTGATCGACTTCTTCTCCTCGGTGCCGGTGCCGCCCGCCTCATCCTCACGGCGGCGGTGCTTACGACCCTTGCCGCCGGAATCGAGACTCGCGAGGGTACGGCGAACGCTCTCAGCGGTCTGGCGATCATCCGCGGCCGTGCGCTTCTTCTTGTTGCGGTCACGCCGCTGTCCGCGGCCACCAGGCCCGCCGGGACCCCCCGGACCACCGGGGCCGCCCGAACTACTGGGGGCGCCACCGAATCCCGGGCGTCCACCTGCGCCGGGGCCACCCGACGAGGGCGCCCCACCACCGAAACCAGGACGTCCACCGCCGCCGCCGGGACGACCGCCACCGCCAGCAGGACGGACGGCACCACCGCCGAAACTCGGACGCGAACCACCCGGTCCGCCGGGGCGCGGCGCGCCGGCACCAGGACCACCCGAGTAACTGGGACGCCCACCGCCGCCAGGGCGAGGACCGCCCTGTCCGCCGCCGTAGGGCGGCCTCGGCGCGCCGAGGCCCGGAGGACGGGGTGCACCCGGAACGAGACCCTGACGAGGGCCGGTGTACGTGGGCCTCGGGCTTGCGGGACCGCTGCCAGGACGCTGCGGACCGCTCGGACGCGGTGCGCTCGAGCCCGAACCGCCCGGCGAACCGGAGGGCCCGCTCGGCGCCGTCGTCGAGCGAGGCGTCGCTGACGGAGCCGTGCTCGCGTGCGGCTGCGCGGGCTTCGCGGCTTCACGCGCACGCTGAGCCTCGTGCTCCTGCTGGCGCACGACCTCCTCACGGACGGCCGCCTTCTCCTTGCCCAACTCGGCACGGACGCGGCCCACGGAATCGGACGCGAGCGTGCTCATGTGATTCTTCAGTTCGATGCCGAGCTTCTTCGAGATCTGCAGGATGACATCACTCGACATCCCGAGTTCCTTGGCGACCTCGTAGACTCGCTGCTTCTTCGCCGACGGCTCAGTCGCCACGGGGTTCTCCTTCCGCGGCTTCGGCCGCTGCAAGCCCCGGATCGTCGTCGCTCTCGGGCGACGCTTCCATCTCCGGGGTGTACTCCATCTCCGCGCCATCCGGGCTCGT
>JAYWEM010000112.1:0-20495 GCA_043779265.1 bacterium
TCCGTTCGACCGCACGGTGGGCACGGGCAACGCGTGGGAGGACATCGCCACGTATGTGCCTGCGCCGGCTCCGGCGGCCAAGGCGGGCATCGTCGCCTACGCCGACTCGGCAGCGCTCAAGTACGCGATCGCGGGCCGCGGCAAGACGGCTGCTCTGTCGATCGTCCTCAGCAGCGGTCAGTAATCCAGAGGGAGGGTGGCGAGAGCCACCCTCCCTGCTTCTTCCCCGGCCCGAGAGGGGGCGCCGGCCAGGATCCCATGCACGCCTGCGAGGAGGTTCAGAGATGGTTCGCCAAGAGCGCGGCTTCACGCTGATCGAGCTGATGATCGTCGTCGTGATCATCGGTGTACTCGCGGCGATCGCCATCCCCAACTTCATCTCGATGCAGGATCGCGCGAAGGAAGGCTCCACCAAGTCCAACATGCACAGCTTCCAGTTGGCGGCGGAGGATTGGGGCGTCGACCACGACTCGTTCTACCCGACGCACGCGGACAGCGTCGCCAGCCGACTCCCCAGTGTCACCTATCGGTTCGTGAACCCGTTCGATCGAACAGCGGGATCCGGAAGCTCCTACGAGAACCAGGGCACGTGGGCCTCGCCGATCGCGACTTCGGGCCGCTCCGGCATCGTCGCCTATGCCGATTCCTCACAGCGGATCTACCAGATCGTCGGGCACGGCAAGAACAATGACTTCAACATCGTCCTGACCAGCGGGACGAACTGATCCCGAGAGGATCCGACATGCACCGCTCGCTGGACCATCGCGGCTTCACGCTCATCGAGCTGATGATCGTCGTCGTGATCATCGGGATCCTGGCGGCGATCGCGATCCCCAATTTCATCTCGATGCAGGACCGCGCGCGAGAAGGTGCCGTCAAGTCGAACATGCACACGTTCCAGCTGGCGGCGGAGGACTACGCGGTCCAGTACGACAGCCGCTATGCGACCAGCGCCACCGTGGTGGTCAGCCGATCGAGCGCGCTGGGCGGGAACTTCCGCAACCCGTTCGACCGCACGACGGGCGTGAACAACGCCTACCGGAATCAGGCCGCGTGGACCCTGCCGCTCGCAGTCGGCTCCACCCGGGCCGGCATCGTCGCCTACGGGGACTCGGCCGGCATGCAGTATCAGATCGCCGGTCGGGGCAAGACGGGCGACCTGCCGCTCCTGCTGCTCGGCACCAACTGACGTCTGCGCCCTTGGGGCGCAGGGCGTGGCGAGCAGGGCGCCCGTGAGCGGCACGCAGATTGCAATCCGGACTCCGGTGCTTTCGCCCCACGACGGGATGTGCCGCGACAGGGTTGTCGCACAAGGAGTTGTACCGGTGCCATTGGCGCCGGTGGTCCCGGAGAGCCGATGCCCTCGATCAATCCCAGTTCAGAGCGGCAGGTCCTTGGCCATGCGCCGTCCGCGGCCGTGGGCGCGGCGCAGGCTCCGGCCGTCCGGATCCGTGGACTGACCAAGGTCTATCGCCACCCGTGGACGATGCGCAGCGTCGTGGGGCTGGAGCCGCTCGACCTCGAGGTGCAACGAGGCGAGGTGTTCGGCTATCTCGGGCCCAACGGCGCCGGGAAGACGACCACGCTCAAGATCCTGACCGGACTGCTGAAGCCCTCGGCGGGGGAGGCCCACCTCCTCGGCGAGTCCATCGAACGCGTCAGCAGTCGCGCCCGGCTCGGTTTCCTGCCCGAGCAGCCCTACTTCTTCGACCACCTCAACGGCATCGAGTACCTGGAGTTCGCGGCACGACTCTCGGGCATGCACGCGCATGAGGCGACGCACGCGGCCCGAGGCTGGTTCGCGCGCGTCGGCTTGAGCGGCCGAGAGCGGCTCGCGCTGCGCAAGTTCTCGAAGGGGATGCTGCAGCGACTCGGACTCGCCGCGGCCCTGGTCCACGCACCCGATGTGGTGATCCTCGATGAACCGATGAGCGGGCTCGATCCCTTCGGCCGCCGCGATGTCCGCGACCTGATCCTCGAGCAGCGTCAGCGGGGCGTCACGGTGCTGTTCTCCTCGCACATCCTGCCCGATGTCGAGCTCCTGTGTGACCGCGTCGCGATCCTGCTCAAGGGGCGTCTCGAGCGGGTCGCCACGGTGAGCGAGCTGACCGAGCAGAGTGGAGGGCGCGTCGAGATCCGTTGCGCGAGTGGCGTGATCGCCGAATGGCCCGAGCAATGGCAGCTGCAGCTCGAGCGTCGCGATGGTCCGGGCGAGACGATCTTCGTGCTCGAGGAGCCGGGGCGTCTCCAGGAGGTCCTGGAGCATCTGCTGAGGCAGCGCGTCGAGGTGCGGGCCGTGACTCCGCATCGCCGATCGCTCGAGGAGCTGTTCATGGCCGCAGCCGAGGGCGCGGCGATCCAGGCGCAGCCGGCAGCTGGCGAGCGGAGGTCGGCATGATGGCACTGCTGATCGCGCAGAACACTTTCCGCGAGGCCATTCGCGACCGCGTCCTCGCCGGAGTCATCGTCATGGGGCTGGTGCTGCTGGCTCTGACGCAGTTGGCGCGGCCGCTTGCCATGGGCGAGGGACTGCGCTTGACCGTCGACCTCGGGCTCTCGAGCATCTCGCTGCTGGGTCTGATCGTCGTCCTGATGGTCGGCACGAGCCTGGTGGGCAAGGAGATCGAGCGGCGCACGATCTACAATCTGCTGTCGCGTCCTCTGCCGAGACCGGTGTACCTCGTCGGCAAGTGGGCTGGCCTGACGCTCTCGTTGTGGACCGTCTCGACGAGCCTCGGCGTCGCGCTCTGGCTGCTGCTCGCGGTGCAGGGCCAGGGGGACTACGGAGCCTCGCTGGCGCAGGCGCTCTATCTCGCCAGCCTCGAGCTGAGTGTGATCACCGCCATCGCCACGATGTTCTCCGCGCTGTCGACGCCGGTGCTCTCCGCGCTCTACACGCTGGGCGCCTATCTGGCCGGGCAGTGGTCGGGGGATCTGCGCGCGTTCGCTGCACAGGCTCCGGACGTGGTTCGCTGGACGCTCGAGGCGATGGCGAACCTCGTCCCGAACTTGACGCTGTTCAACATGCGGACGCTCGCGGCCGAAGGCGCGCTCACGAGTCCCGAGCACCTGGGGCTCGCGACGCTCTATGCGCTTCTTTACTCCGGTTGTGTGCTCGCACTCGGTGCTGCGGCGTTCGAGTCGAGGGACTTCAAGTGACCGTCGTCCGCCGCCGCATGCTGACCGCGTGGGCCGTTGCTCTCGTCCTCGGCAGCGGTGCGTTCCTCATCGCCGCCCACTCGGCGCGGGCACTGCCGCGGCCTTCGCCGCTTGATGAACTGGCGTACTACCCCTCGGGGCAGGCGCTGCGTCCGGCGACGCTGGGGCACGCGGAGTCCGCTGCCGATCTCGCATGGATCCGCGCCGTCCAGTACTACGGCGAGCATCGGCTGACTGACAACCGCTACGAACATCTGGCGCACGTCTTCGACATCCTCACGTCGCTGTCGCCCGGTTTCGAGAGCGCCTACGTGTTCGGGGCGTTCGCTCTGGCACAGGAGGGTCGCGACTTCGATCGCGCCTATGCGCTGCTCGAGAAGGGCATCGCCGAGAACCCGCGCTCGGGCCGTCTCTCCTTCGAGATGGGGTTCCTCCACTACGTGCGCCCCGGAGGGCGAGACCTGCCCCAGGCGGCCGAGTACTTCGAGCAGGCCGCGCGGCTGCCGGGTGGACCCCCGAACGCAGCACGTTTCGCGGCCTTCGCCCGGCAGCACAGCGGGGACCTGGCCGCGGCCTATCAGCTCTGGAAGGGCATCCACGACGGTTCGGTCAATCCGATGCTCCAGGACATCGCCCGGCGCGAGATGGACCGCATCGAGGAGGCCATCGTGACCGGCCGCCGCGAGCGGGCGGTCTCCCGGTTGACCACCCCGGTCGTGCTCATCAAGTCGAGGTGAAACGCGGCGGTACGGGCAGGTTGCAAGGCCCCGTGAAGAAAGCGCTTCAGAACGGAAGTGGAAGGGACGAAAGCAGGGAAGGCAGGCAGGGTGGGGACCGCTCCGGTCCGATGCCCTCGAGGTCGCGGACGCAAGCTTCCGGATGCTCGCCGGTGAGCATGTCGCCCAGGACCCGCACCGCATCCTAGGGAGTGAACCATGCTCTTCGGCAAGAAGCAGTCGCTCGTCGGTCTGGACATCGGGAGCCACACCGTCAAGGTGGTGGAACTCGAGCAGCTGTCCAACAAGACCTACAAGCTGACGAACTGGGGCATCTCGCAGCCGCTCGCTGAAGCGATCGTGGACGGCGAGATCATGGATCGCCAGCTGGTGACCGATGCGATCTCCAATCTGATGGAGTCGCGCGGCATCAAGGCCAAGAACGTCGTGGCCGCCGTCAGTGGACGCGCTGTCATCGTGAAGAAGATCACGATGAACAAGCTCTCTGCGGATGACGCCAAGCAGGCCATTTACTGGGAGGCTGAGCAGCACGTCCCGTACGACATCAACGACGTGTCACTCGACTTCAACATCCTCGGCGACGCGCCGAACGACGACAAGCAGATGCAGGTCCTGCTCGTCGCAGCCAAGAAGGACATGGTGATGTCCTTCAGCGACCTCATCCGCGAGTCCGGCCTGCAGCCGAGCGTCGTGGACGTGGACTCGTTCGCGGCGCAGAACGCCATCGAGGCGAACTACGACTTCGCCCCGGAGGAGGTCGTCGCGATCCTGAACATCGGATCCGAGATGACCAACATCAACATCGTGCAGGCGGGCGTGCCGTACTTCACCAAGGATCTCCAGGTGGGCGGCAACACGTTCACCGAGGCCGCCCAGCGCAAGTTCAACCTCAGTCAGGCCGAGGCCGCCGCAGCGGTGCGGGGTGAGTCCGGTTCTGGCCTCGAGGTGTCTCCGGTGATCGAGCAGGCGTGCGAGGGCATCGCGACCGCACTCGAGCGTGCACAGGCCTATCTCCGCACGGCCGGCGAGGCGGGCAACATCAGCCGCATCCTCCTGTGTGGCGGAAGCTCGATGACCCCGGGCGTGCTCGAGTTCCTGCAGCGCCGCTTCCAGGCGCCGACGGACCTCGTCAATCCGCTGCAGCGAATCCAGTACGACCCCTCGCTCTTCGCGGGGCAGGACGTGATGAAGGTTGCGCCCCTTCTCACGGTCGGAATCGGCCTGGCGCTCCGCCGACAGGGGGACAAGCGATGATCCGCGTCAATCTCCTGCCGCGTGAGGAGAAGGCCCAGCAGCATTCGATGTCGTTCGATTTCAAGATCGGCGACATGGTCGTCCCGGGTGTGGTGCTGGGCGCCGCAGCGCTGGTCATCGCCGGCACGGCGATGTCGCAGCAGTCGCGCTCCTCGCAACTGGGGACGTCGATCGCGCAGGTGGAGCAGGAGTCCCGTGCGCTCGCGCCGCAGATCGCGCGAGTCAATCAGCTCGCCCAGAAGCGAGCGGAGCTGGATCTCCGCATGGGCGTGATCAACAAGCTCGAAAGAGGAAGGACGCAGAGCGTGCGCCTCATGGATGAACTCGCCCGCTGCGTGCCGGACCACCTCTGGATGACGAGTACCAGCCAGGATGGCGGGGGATCTCTCACGCTGGAGGGGGTCACTTATTCCAACCTGGTCGTGTCGGACTTCATGTCGCGTCTCGAGCGTTCGCCGATGTTCGCGAACGTCGAACTCGATGTGGCCGAGCGCGGCCTGGTCACCGACAAACAAGTCGTTCGGTTCCGCGTGAATTGCGCGGTGACGCCGGACGAGCAGGCCAACTGAAAGGAGGGTGGAGACAATGAGCAAGATGGATCTTCGCAGCCCCGCCACCCAGAAGACCCTTCTGGCGATCCTGTTCGCTGGCGGTGCGCTCGGGGTGTTCTTCGGGACCCACCTGGTTCCGTTCGGATACCAGAACGCGAACGAGCGGATCTCGGTTCTCAAGGGCGACTACGAGAAGAAGTCCACGGAACTGGCGCGCGCTCGCGCATCGGTCGCGGATCTCCCTCGCTTCGAGGCCGAGTACGAGCAGCTGACGCAGCGCTGGGAGCTCGCTTCCGAGTTGCTGCCCACCGACAAGCAGACTGCAGCGTTGCTTCGCAAGATCACGCTCGCAGGTCAGCAGTCGGGCGTGAACTTCGTGATGTTCAAGCCGAACGGCTCCAAGCCGCTCGAGTACCACACCGAACTGCCCGTGACGATCTCGGTGACGGGTGGGTACCACCAGGTGGGTTCGTTCCTCGCCGAGCTGTCGAACATGCGCCGCATCGTGACGGTCTCGAATCTGCGCCTGCTGACGAACACCAAGCAGGACGGATCGAGCACCACGGCTGAGTTCGTCGCATCGGCCTACAGTCTCAACACCGCGCCGGTCGCTCCGGCCGCCAAGAAGGAGGACGCCAGTGGCCGGAAGTCCTGATGGCGGTCTGGGCGAGAAGCTCAAGAGCGCCGTCGTCCAGCGCGTGATCGGCGCCGTCGTTCTCGTGATCACCGCCGTCATCGTGGGCGGTGTGAAGTGGGGACTCGGTGGCCAGAGCCCGAGCTCGACGGGGGCCAACGCCTCGTCGGCCGTGGCGGCCCAGGAGACGGACTCGGAGGAGGCCGCATCGCCAGCCGGTGCTGTGGCGCATGCGAACCCCAACGTGGCCCCGATCGCGGGTATGCAGATCAATCCCCCGGCGACGACCCAGCCGATGGCCGATCTCGCCTCGACGGCGAGCAACTCGGCCCCCGTGGTGTCGTCCGTCAAGCCGGATCCCAAGCGTGCCTCAGTGCCCGCACATCTCGATGCCCATCTCACCTACCAGTACAACGCGCTCGGCCGCCGGGATCCATTCAATGCGCTCGTGGGCGGGGACTTCATCGGTGCCGATGTCGGCGGCGATGCGCCTCCGGATCCGGGCGGCATGAAGGTCGTCGGCATCGTGTGGGGTGCGACTGACCAGTTCGCCATGGTCGAGGACGTGCGTGGCAACAGCTACGTGCTGCGCAAGGGTGACAAGGTGCAGAACGGTTACATCGAGAGCCTGAAGCGCGACGCGGTGCTCGTCACCGTGACGACTGATGGGCAGAGCCAGACGGTGTCGATCCCGCTCGAGCGGAAGGGAGATTCGAATGCGCGCTGACAAGTCCCTCTTGGGACTCATTCTGATGGCCAGCCTCACGCTGGCGATGTCTGCCGCGCCGGCCACGGCGCAGCAGTCGACGGCGATGTCGCAGGTGGGCATCCAGCGCACCGGTTCGGGGAGCTTCAGCCTCGATGTCGAGGGGGCGGAGATCCGTACCGTCCTCAAGGCGATCAGCGAGTTCGCTGGCCGTTCGATCGTGCCTTCGGCCAACACCAAGGGCATCGTGCGGGTGTCGCTCAAGAACGTGACCTGGCAGGACGCGCTCAAGGCGATCCTGCGCAGCAACGGGCTCGATTACGTCGAGGAGGGCTCGATCATCCGCGTGGATGAGACCTCCAAGCTCAACAGCGAGAAGGTGGAGCGCGAGACCGCCAACGCCCGCACGCTGGAACTGCTGCCGCTTGAGACGCGCATCCTCAAGCTGAACTTCGCGAACGCTCCGGAGATGGTCGGTCCGCTGAGCGGCTCGCTCTCCAAGCGCGGCGTGATCCAGGTTGAGAAGCGCACCAACTCGCTGATCATCTCCGACCTGCCGGCGAATCTCGACCGGTTGGCGTCGATGGCCGAGACGCTCGACTCCGAGATCCCGCAGATCGAGATCACGGCGAAGCTGGTCGACGTGGACGCCTCGGCGCTCCGCGGAATCGGCATCGATTGGAACGTCGGGCCGACGGATGGGGCGAATGCGGAGTTCTTCGACGGCACACCGTTGCCGCCGAACTTCCTGAGGCCGGGCAACGACAATGATCAAAGGCTCGGTGGCCAGGCGAATACGTCGATCGCCGGCCCGTCGCACACGTTCACCTATGGCATCGCCAAGAGCTGGGGTTTCATCGAAGCTCAGCTCTCGATGCTCGAGGAGAATCGCAAGGCGAACATCATCTCGAATCCGCGCATCACGACGGTGGACAATCGTGAGGCCCGGATCATCGTCGGCCAGAAGATCCCGCTCATCATCCAGGACGTGGCCGGCAACCCGGTCACGCAGCTGACGACGATCGGCATCCAGCTTCGCGTGACGCCGCATCTGACGTCGGACAAGAAGATCATCATGGATCTGCACCCGGAGGTCAGCGACCTCTCGACGCAGTCCACGGTGCAGGGCGGCATCATCATCAACACGAGCGAGGCTGACACGCGCGTGATGGTGGACGATGGCCAGACTGCAGTGATCGGCGGCCTCATCCGCACGAACTCGTCGACGGTGCGACGCGGCTTGCCCATCCTCAAGGACCTCCCGCTCATCGGTGCGCTGTTCGGCTCGACCACCACGGTGGACCAGAACCGCGAGCTGATCATCTTCGTGACACCGCGCCTGATCCGTACGACGGCCGACAACTGACGCACCCGAATCCCAACGCGATCGCGGCCGCCGTCCCTCACGGGACGGCGGCCGTTCCGCTTGCGGCCGCTCGGTCCCACGTGCGAGGGTCGTTCACATGAGCAGACTTGCATCGAGGCCGATCGCGCTGGTGGGGTTGATGGGTGCCGGAAAGAGCGAGGTGGCGCGTTGTCTCGGGGAGCGACTGGGAGCCTCGGTCGCCGATCTCGATGCGATGATCGAGGCGCAGGAAGGACTGCCCGTCGCCGCGCTGTTCGAGCGCTCGGGCGAAGCGTGGTTCCGTCGCCGTGAGAGCGAGTTGCTCGCCCAGTTGATCCATGCCGGCATCCAGGTGCTGGCAACCGGCGGTGGCATCGTCTTGGACGAGGGACGTCGCCAGCGGCTCCGCTCGGACTGTTTCGTCGCTTGGCTCGAGGTCTCGCCCGAGACGGCGCTGGCGAGGGTCGGTGGAGCACAGGGCGATCCCGCCCGGCAGCGCCCGCTTCTCGCCGGCGCCGATCCTCTCGAGCGGCTCACCCACCTCCTCGCAGAGCGAACGCCCCACTACGCGGAGGTCGCCCATGTCCGCGTCGCGACCGAGGGGCTGAGTATCGACGAGGTGGCGGAGCAGGTGCAGCGCGCTCGGGCCAGTGCGTGTTGATTCGCCACGCGCTTCTCGCTCTCGCCGGCGTGCTCGTGCTCACGGGCTGCGCGCGCGACGTCCGGCTCGGCGAACGCGAGGCGGTCCGTGTCCAGCACCAGCGCGGCGTCACGGCCCGCGAGGCCCGGCTGGGTGCGATGCGGGCCGATGGCCGCGTGCAATTCGATGGTCGCGCGACGGGCAGGCTCCCGGCGCTGATCGCGCAGACGACGCTGGCAGGCGACGACGGCTTCCGTCTGCGCGCGCGCTGGTTGCTCGGCACCGCGGCGGATGTGGTGTTGCGTGGCGACAGCCTCGTCGTCTGGGTGCCGGCCGAGCGGCTCGCCTTCTCGCTCGCGGGTGCAGGGGAGACGCTGGGCGTGGGCAGCGCCGGGTCATGGGTCGCGCGCGTCCTCTCGGCCACGTGGTCGCCACCCAGCGAGGCGTGGCGCAGCGCCGTGCAGCAAGGCGAACTACTCCTCCTGCGTTGGCAGCAAGGGACGGACTCGCTGTCCTTGACGCTCGATGCGGCCGGGGAGGCACGCGAAGCGCGGCTGTGGCGAGACGGGAGCGGCCTCTCGGCCACCTACGGGGAGTGGCGTTCGAGTGAGGGCATCCGCTGGCCGCATCGCGTGACGCTCGCCGATCTCGAGGGATGGCTGTCGTGCGCGCTGACGCTCGAGTCGATCACGTTCCCGCCTCGCATCCGACCGGAGTGGCTGGAACTGCGGCTGCCGGGCGATGCGCGCCGGATCGGCTGGGAGGAGCTCCGGGAGTGGCTCGATGTGTTCGCAGGGGGGGGCTGATGCGCGTGCTTTCGATTCTGGTGGCTTCGATCCTGCTCACGATGTTCGGCATCGGCATCGGCGTCGCTTCTGCGGCGCCGCTCGAGGCCTCGCGCGCTCTGCTGGCCGGCCTGCGCTCGAAGGGCCGGGCCGAGGCGACTCTGCGCTACACGTTGGAGGGAGTTCCCGGCGAGCCGGGCCGACCGATCCGCGGGACGCTCGCCCTCGAGCCCCCTGATCGCGCTCGACTCGATGTGGCCACCACCGGCGAGACGATCGCCGTGCGAGCCGATGGCGGCGACTGGCTGGACCCGGCGGCGGGCCAGCTGGTGAGGCTCTCTCCGGCGCGAGTCGCCCCGGCACTCCGGTGGTGGCGCGTGTTGCTCGGCGGCGGCGGTGAGGTCAGGGAGCGACGCGACAGCCCGGGCCGCTGGTGGCTCATCCTGCCGGCTCGAGCGGGAGTGCCAGCCGACAGCGCCCTCGTCCAATTGGATGCCCAGGGGCTGCCCGCTCGACTGGATTTGCCCTCGGGCGATGGCCCGGCACTCTATCGGCTGTCCTCGTGGCGCTTTCTCGCCGCGAAGGGAGCCTCGGCCTTCACGCTCAAGGCCCCGCCCGGGGTGGTCGAGGTGCGGCTGCCCTGAGTTGACGCCCTCGCGGGCGTTCGCGCATCCTGCGTTCCCGCTCATGCGCGTCATCGCCGGAGAGTTCGGAGGCCGCCCACTCGAGGCGCCGCGAGGTCGAAACACCCGTCCGACTTCGGACCGGGTGCGCGAGGCCTTGTTCATGGCCCTCGGGCCGCTCGATGGGCTGACCGTCGTGGATCTGTTCTCGGGCAGTGGTTCGCTGGGGATCGAGGCGCTGTCCCGCGGGGCGGCATTCGCCCACTTCGTGGACGCCGATCGGCAGTCGAGAGCGATCACCGAGAGCAATATCGCCAAGCTTGGAATCGCAAGCCGCACAAAGGCCTGGATGCTTCAGCTTCCACGCGGCCTCAAGCATCTCGCGGAACCGCTCGCAGCGGCTCGGCTCGTGCTGGCGGACCCGCCCTATGGGGGCGACGATGCTCGCGCGGTGCTGGAGGGACTGGGAAGGCAGGGCGTGTTGGCGCCGGGCACTCGTGTGGTGCTCGAGCGGCATGCGAAGGATGTGGTGCCGGAGACGGTCGGAGTGCTCGTTCGCTCACGCGAGCGACGCTACGGCGAGACGGTCGTGGACCTGTACGAGGCGCGCGAGGGCGCGCCGACTCGGGAGGACCTCGCATGAGACGGCAGCGCGTCGCGCTGTTTCCCGGCAGCTTCGATCCGTTCACCAATGGCCATCTTGACCTGGCGCGCCGTGCGGCGGCCATCTTCGATCGCGTCATCGTCGCGGTCGCGCACAACCCGGCCAAGTCCTGCCTGTTCACGCCGGAGGAGCGAGTCGAGTTGATCGAGGGTTCACTGAAGGGCACGCGCGGGGTCACCGCGATGCACTTCTCCGGGCTCGTCGTCGAGTGCGCTCGCAGCGTCGGCGCGCACGTGATGGTTCGCGGGCTGCGAGCGGTGAGTGACTTCGAGTTCGAGTTCCAGATGGCGCTGATGAATCGCAGGCTCAGCCCCGATCTCGAAGTGGCGTTCCTGATGCCGAGTCAGGAGTACACGTATCTCAACTCGACGCTCGTCAAGGAAGTGGCGCGTCACGGTGGCCGAATCCAGGGGCTCGTTCCACGCAACGTGGAGGTCGCGCTTCAGAAGCGATTCCGTGCCGAGGCGAGGTCGGCTCGGTGAGTGCGACGCTCGAACGCATCCGCAGGCTCGCCACTGCGCGGCCGCAGCGTCTGCTGCTGGCCGAGGCGGACGATCCACGCGTGGTGCGGGCGGCTGCACGTCTGGCGCGTGAAGGTCGCGCGCGCGTCTCCCTGATCGGGGACGCAACGGTGGCGCGGGCGACCGCACGCTCGGCGGACGCGAATCTGCGCGGGGTCGAACTGGTCGAGTCCACCGACTCCACGATCCTGTCTGCCACGCGTGCCGCGCTCGTCGCGGCGCGTGGCGAACGACTGACGGGTGAGGCGCTCGATCGCGCCGCGGCCGACCCGGTGTTCCAGGCCGCCGCACGCGTGAAGGCGGGGGAGGCCGATGCGTTCGTGGCGGGCGCGGTCCGGACGACGGCTGATGTGCTGCGTTCGGCGCTGTGGCTGATCGGTCTCGCGGCCGGCGTCAAGAGCGTCAGCTCGTTCTTCCTGATGGTGCTCGACGAGGGGGCCGGCAAGGAGCGCCCACTCACGTTCGCCGACTGCGGCGTTCTCCCCGATCCGACGGCCGAGCAGTTGGCCGAACTCGCATGCCTGGCCGCCGATCACCATCGGCAGCTGACGCAGGAGGTGCCGCATGTGGCGATGCTGTCGTTCTCGACGCGCGGCAGCGCGGAGCACCCGCGTGTGATCAAGGTGCGCGAGGCCACGGCGATCGCCCGCGCCCGACGCCCCGACCTCCACATCGATGGCGAGTTGCAGGCGGATGCGGCGCTCGTTCCCGAGATCGGCAGTCGCAAGGCCCCCGACTCGGTCGTGGCCGGATATGCGAATGTGCTCGTGTTCCCGGATCTCGATGCCGGCAACATCGGCTACAAACTGGTGCAGCGCCTCGCGGGCGCTGCGGCCTATGGCCCCATTCTGCAAGGCCTGTCGCGTCAGGCGAATGACCTCTCGCGAGGCTGCAGCAGCGACGACGTGGTGGAGGTCTCCACCATCGCCTGTGCGCTCGCCGCCGCGCGCACCCCCTAAGCGTCCGATCGAGGAGGATCGATGCCGACCTACGTCTATCGTTGCCCGGAGGAGCACACCTTCGAGCTCGCGCACAGCATCAAGGATGAGTCGCCGCGGAACTGCCCCGAGTGCGGCGCCGTGGCCAAGCGCGTTCCGGCGGGAGGCGCGGGCCTGCTCTTCAAGGGAACGGGCTTCTACATCACCGACTACCGCAGCAGCGGCTATCAGAAGAAGGCGAAGGCCGACGGCGCTGGCGACAAGCCGGCTGCCGCAGCCGGAGGTGAGGCGGCCAAGCCGAGCCCGCCTCCGCCCGCCAAGGGAAGTGGCGAAGCGTGAGTCGGAGCACGAGCCATCTGACTGCCGAACTGCTGCGGGCCGACGAGTCCCCCTGGGGGGCACCCGGCTCCTGGCGCCCGCCGCGCGCCGACCACGTCGTGCTCGACGAGCACGATGGCACGGTCGCGCTGCTCGCGTATCAGGCGTTGGGGGGCGGTCGGATCGCGTGCGAGCGTGCGCTCCTCGCGAGCGCAGCTGCGCCCTCGGGTCCCGATGCGAGTGAGGACCTGCGCTATCTGCAGGCCATGGCCGCACACGCCGGCATCGCATTCGCCCGTCCCGGTTCGGCTCCCAGTGGTGCCCTGCATCGACGCGCCTTCGCGGCGCCCGGCAGCGCCGTCTGCGGCCTCGGCCACTCAGTCGCGGGAGCCGGTGCCTACGGCATGCTGGCGTGGTCGGTGGGAGCCCTCGAGTGCGCCACCGCACTCGCCGGACACGCGCTGCCGTTCGCACGACCTCCCGTCATCGGCGTGCGCCTCGATGGCGCGCCGCCCGTCGGCGTGAGCGGACTCGACGTGCTGGTCGCCGTGCTCGATGCGCTGGGGCCACTCGCCCGCGGCGCGGTGCTCGAGTGCCATGGCGACGGCATCGCGTCGATCGAGATGGACGACCGCGTCGCGTTCGCCGCGCATGTTCCGCGCGGCGGCGCTCGTGCCGCGGTGTTCCCGGCCGATGACCGGACGCGTGCGACTCTTCGCGCGCAGGGTCGCGACGAGGACTGGCGCCGCTTCGAGGGAGGTTCGCGCGGTTTCGATCATGAAGTGAGCCTCGATCTCGCCGTCGTTCGCCCGCGGGCGCTGCCCATCGTGGAGCGCGTGATCATCGGGTCCGAGGCCGAGGACGATGCGGTGCGCCGCGTCCGCTTCGGACTGGAGCGCGCGGATCGCTCGCTACTCGGTGTCCTCGAATGGGTCCCGGGCGGCCGGATCCAGCGCGACCTGCTTCGCGCCGACGGAACGCTCGCCGCGCTCGAGGCGCTGGGCGTCCTCGTGCATGACGTCGGGGCCCACGTGCAGCCGAGAGGTGCGGCCTGGCTCGGTTCGGATGCGGCGTCGATCGCCGACTCGGTCTCGCCCGCGGGTGCGGTCGCGTTCGCGCTCGGACACGCTCGAGTGGATCCCGTTCTCGAGTGGATGGCGGCTCCGAGGCTCGAGCGCGGCACGCCGCTCGCCTCGGACACGTTCGTGCCACCCGCCGAAGCAGGGAGCGAGCCCCTTCCGGGTGAGCGCCACCGCATCCCCTCCCCGACCCGCGGCCATCGCGAGCGCTCTCGCGGCGTCGCGGTGTCGCGAGTGGCGGACGGCGCCGGCGTGTCGTGGGTCCCGAAGGGGCCTCGTACCCACGCGGTGCGCGCCGAGGGCGGCGCCCTTGCGGAATGGGTGCTCCGCGAACAGGATCCGGGGGCCGCTGCGAGGGCCATGGCGCATGGCGGTGGTTTCGTGCTCGCGGGCACGGCGATGTCGGGCGACGAGGTCGATGCCCTGTCCGCACGGGCGCTCGCGGCGCTGGGCGTGAACATCGTGCTCGCCGACCGGATCGCCGCGGCGCCCGCGAGGCAGCTCGCCCTGCATGGTGTCCTGCCGCTGACCTGGGAGCACCGCCTACAGGCGCCGCTCATCCAGGTCGGGGATGAACTCGAAGTGACGAATCGAAGCGGAGACCTCGAGTCCGGCGCGCGCGTCAGCGTGCGCGACCTGACACGAGGGGTGACGCTCGCTGCGCGCGCCGAACTGGATGCGCCGCTGGTGGCCATCGCCCGACAGGGCGGATGGCTCGCGACCTGTACCGCTGCGCGAGAGCGTGAGCGAGGAGGGAGAACCGAGTGACGCATCGCATCACATTGATCCCGGGAGATGGGATCGGACCGGAACTCACGGCCGCCACCACGCGTGCCATCGAAGCGACCGGCGTCGCGATCGAGTGGGATGTGCAGACGGCGGGCGCCGATGTCACTGTCGACGAGGGCACGCCGCTCCCGGCGCGCGTGCTCGAGTCGCTGCGCCGCAACGGCGTCGGACTGAAGGGTCCGCTGACCACACCGGTCGGTGCGGGCTTCCGCTCGGTCAACGTCGCCATCCGCACCGAGCTGGATGTCTACGCCAGTGTTCGGCCGTCGCGGACCTACCTGGGGATCCCCGAGTCGGCGAAGGATGTCGATCTGGTCATCATCCGCGAGAACACCGAGAGCGAGTACGTCGGGATCGAGTTCGAGAACGGCTCCCCCGAGGCCGCGGAACTGCGCGACTTCGCGCAGAAGCACGTCGGCAGGAGCTTTCGCGAGGATTCCGCCGTCGCCCTGCGGCCGATCTCGGTGACGGGGTCGCGCCGGATCGTGGAGTACGCGTTCCGATTCGCCCGCCAGCACGATCGCAAGAAGGTGACGGCGATCCACAAAGCCAACATCCTCAAGCACACGGATGGCCTGTTCCTCGAAGTCGCGCGGTCGGTCGCCGGAGCGCATCGCGACATCGAGTTCTCCGACATGATCGTGGACGCGGCATGCATGAATCTGGTGCAGCGTCCGCAGCAGTTCGATGTGATGGTGATGCCGAATCTCTATGGCGACATCCTGAGCGACTTGTGTGCCGGGCTGGTCGGTGGCCTCGGCGTCGCGCCGGGCGCGAATCTCGGAGAACATGCCGCGGTGTTCGAACCGGTGCACGGCAGCGCCCCCGGTTTCAAGGGTTCGGGGCTCATGAATCCCACTGCGATGATGCTGTCGGCCGCGATGATGCTGCATCACATCGAGGAAGGCGCCGCTGCACGGCGACTCGAAGCCGCCGTCGAGCGTGTGCTGGGTGAGGGCACATCGGTCACGCGCGATCTACTGGAACCGGCGAGGCAATCGGACGGTGCGACGACCGAGCAGATGACCGACGCCGTCATCGCGGCCATGCGCCAGGCAGGGGGCTGACGTGCTCGTCGATCTCGCACGCATCCACTGCATCGCCGGCAAGGGGGGCGCTGGGTGCATCAGCTTCCGCCGGGAGAAGTTCGTCCCCAAGGGTGGCCCCGACGGCGGCAACGGCGGCCGGGGCGGTAGCGTGTTCTTCGAGGTCGATCCCCACAAGCGGACGCTGCTCGACTGCCGTGAGCAGCCGCGCTGGAAGGCACAGGGCGGCAAGAACGGCTCGGGCAGCAACAAGACAGGTCGCGATGGCCTCGACCTGCACATCAAGGTGCCGCCGGGGACGATCGTGCGGAACATGGAGACCGGCGAGGTGATCGTGGATCTGGTCGAGCCGGGCCGGCAGGTCTGTGTCGCCAAGGGCGGGCGCGGAGGACGTGGCAATGCCCGATTCGCGACCTCGACGCATCAGGCCCCGCGCCGCGCGGACCCGGGTGAGGCCGGTCAGGAGCTCCAAGTGGAACTGGAGCTCAAGTTGATCGCCGACGTCGGGCTGGTCGGCCTGCCGAACGCCGGGAAGTCCACGCTCCTCTCGCGGATCACTCGTGCGACACCGAAGATCGCCGACTATCCGTTCACGACGCTCGAGCCGAACCTCGGGATCGTCGCGCTCGATGCCGAACGCAGTTTCCTCGTTGCCGACCTGCCTGGTCTGATCGAGGGTGCGAGCGAGGGCAAGGGGCTCGGTCACCAGTTCCTCCGCCACGTCGAGCGCACGCGTGTGCTGGCATTCCTGATCGATGCCTCGAGCGAGGATGCGGCGGCGACGCTCGCTCTGCTCGAGCGCGAGACGGAGTCCTTCAGCCTCACCATGGCCGAGAAGCCCCGACTCGTGATACTCAGCAAGGCGGACCTGCTCCCTCCGGAGGATCGCGCCGATGCCCCGGCGCGGGCCGGGATGCCGCAGGCCCTGGTCATGAGCGCCCAAACGGGCGACGGAGTCCGCCCGATGCTCGAGGCGCTCTGGTCCCACATCATCGCCGCCGAGAAGCTGGAAGAGGAGAACGAGTCCGATGGATGATCGCAATGCGAGCCGCACACAGGACGCCATGAACGCGCGCGGGCTCGCGGGCAAGCGCGACTATGTGCGCTCGCTCGAGCAGCGGACCGATGCCGAGTCCCTGTCGCTGCTCGTCGAGTGCCTGTGCGATGAATCGTGGTACCTGCGCGAACTGGCGGAGGTGGCCCTGCAGCGGATGGGCGAACGAGCGGCTGATGCGCTGGTGCCGATCCTCGAGACCGGCCTGTGGTACTCCCGCGCGAGCGCGGCACGCGTGCTCGGTCGGCTGGGCTATGGACCGGCGGTCTCGGGCATGCTGCGGCTCTGCGGCGATGACAACGGCACCGTGGCGCTCGCGGCCCGCGAATCACTCGCGGATCTCGCACAGCGGGGCGGCTCCGTGCGGATCGCGTGGGAACTCGTGCGACTGACGCCCGAGGAACGTCGCGGGCGGCTCTCGGGCTTCTCCGCTCTGCACCGCCCGCTCGGCGAGCGGTTGGAGCGATTGATCCGCAACGAGGAACTGATGTCATCCGAAGCCCCCGATGCCCTGCGCGATGACAGTCCCATCGTCCGCGCCAGTGAGGAGGGGGTGGAGTGGGAGATCATCACCGGACCGCCGGTCTCGCGGTCCTCCGGTCCCGGTACGAGCGACGCGTGACGCCGGCGCCGCTCGTGCGCGAGACGCCGCGTCCGGCCGAGCGGCGGTGTCTCGTGCGCGGCGGAGCATCGTGGCCCGCCGCGTTCGAGCGATTGTCGGATGTGCCCGCACGGCTGTTCGCCGAGGGTTCCGAACTTCCGCTGCCCGCCCATGCCGTCGCGATCGTCGGGGCACGAGCTGCCACCGGATACGGGCTCGAGGCCGCGCACCGACTGGCACACGACCTCGCTGCGAGCGGCTACACGATCGTCAGCGGCCTCGCTCGCGGAATCGACGCCTCGGCGCATGAGGGCGCGCTCGCCGCGGGTGGCCGCACCATCGCTGTCCTGCCGAGTGCGCTGGATACGATCACGCCTCACGAGCACGCGGGACTGGCCGCTCGGATCGCACGCCAGGGCACGCTGGTCAGTGAAGTGCAATCGGGTGGCCCCTTCGGCCGGGGCGCGTTCGTGAAGCGCAACCGCATCATCGCCGCTCTCGCGGGAGCGACGGTCGTGGTCGAGGCGGGCGAGCGCAGCGGGGCGCTGACGACGGCCTCCTTCGCGAAGCAACTGGGGCGCGCCGTCCTGGCCGTCCCCGGCGATCTCGATCGGCCGACGTCGAGAGGCCCGCTCGGCCTGTTGCGTCAGGGCGCTCTCGTCTGCGCGGACGCCGGAGACGTGCGCGCGGCGCTGGTGGGTTTCGGGTTCGGAGCACCCATCGGGGATGCACGCGCCCGTCTCGCGGGACTCCTCTCGGGCGAAGCGCGCACGCTCGAGTGGCTGGCCGCTGCGGCGGGTATCCCGAGCGAGGAGGCGATCGCACTGCTGCTCGCGCTCGAGTGGTCGGGTGTCGCGAGCCCGCGGCCGGGTGGCCGCTGGGCGAGCCGCGCATGAAGCCTTCGCACCTGATCGAGACTGCCCTGCTGCACGCCGTGGCCGGCGGCTTCGGTGCGCTGCCATGGCAGGCGGCAGTCTCGGTCGGTGCTTCGATCGGGCGACTGCTGCATGTGTCGGGCCTTCGTGCGCGCGTCGCGCGGGAGAATCTGGCGTTCGTCTTCCCGGATCGCTCGGAGGGTGAGCGTGAGGCGCTCCTCGCGCTGCACTACCGAGAGCTTGGACGTGTCGCCGGCGAGTACGCGCACCTGCCGCGCCTCGCCTACGCGCCTCGCGAGCAGGTCTTCTCAAGCTACGAGGGGGAGGAGCATCTGCGCGAGGCGGCTTCGCACGGCCGAGGCGTGCTCCTGATGACCGGACACTTCGGCAACTTCGAGCTGCTGGGCGCGAGCATCGGACGGATGCAGCCCGTCGATGCCGTGTTCCGGCCACCGAGCAATCCCGGAACCGGCCGCTGGTTGCTGGCGACGAGGGCGGCAGCGGGCCTGGGTCAAGTCTCGACGAGTGGCGGGATCAAGCGCGTGTTCCAGACACTGCGCGCCGGGCGCTGGGTCGGGTTGCTCGGGGATCAGAATGCCCGGAGCGACGGCGTGTTCGTGCCGTTCTTGGGGCGAGCCGCCAGCACGGCGGCAGGTCCGGCACGCATCTCGCTCGCCACCGGTGCGCCGATCGTGTTCGGTTCGATCCGCCGGCAGCCGAACGGTCTCCACCGAGTCGTCATCGCGCCACCGCTGTTCCCGCAGGGAGATGCTCGAGATGAGGCTGCTGTCCGCGCCCTGACCGAGCAGCACACGCGACTGCTCGAGCGCGTCGTGCTCGAGGCGCCCGAGCACTGGTTCTGGCTGCATCGTCGATGGAAGACGCGGCCCCCGGAAGGAGTCGAGTGATGCACCGATTCACACAGCGTGTCCGCTACGCCGACGTCGATCAGATGGGATGGGTCTACTACGGCCGCTACCTCACGTTCTTCGAGGTCGGCCGAGCCGAGATGATGCGCTCACTCGGCAGGAGCTATGCACAGATCGAGCGTGAGGAGGGCGTGCTGCTGCCGGTGCTGGAGGCGCGTTGTCGCTACTTGCGCGGCGCTCGCTACGACGAGGCCGTCACGATCGAGACCGGGATACTCACGCGCGGGCGAGCCACCATGAAGTTCGGCTATCGCCTGATCGGCGAGGATGGCGCGACGCTCGCGCTCGGATTCACCGAGCACTGTGTCGTCGATTCGAAGGGGCAGCCGACGCGGCCCCCCGCATCGCTGCGGGCCTTTCTCGACCGGGCGCCGGTGATCGAGGACGCGCTTGGCCGCGAGATGCTCGGCGCGATCACTCCGCCCGGCCGGTGAAGCCGAGTTCGTTCTTCTTCCCCGTCTCGGCCGGCAAGCGGATCTCGCCGAACTGCTTCTCGAAGTTCCCGAGGTTCTCGCCCAACGCCCGGTGCATTCCCTTGGCGGCCTGCGGCGTCATGACGATGCGCGAGAACACTCGTGCCTTGGGGAGGCCCGGCAGCAGGCGGGCGAAGTCGAGGATCAGCTCGGCGCTCGAGTGGGTGATGAACACCACATTCGAGTAGATGCCCTGAGCCTCATTCTCTCCGAGACCGATCTCGATGGACTGCTGGGGCTGTGACGGCTGTTCGGGCACGACGTCCTCCTCGGTGAGTGGCGGGAGCCCATGCTGGCGGAGCGTGCTCGGCCGGGTCAAGACGCAGGCCGTCCCTGCCGATGACAAGCAGGAGCCGTGGGGTGGTTCGACCCCTGGCCCCACCACCATGGACCGACCCTCCCGCACACCCGCTCATTCCGCCGATGCCGCAGTCCCACCCGCGCGCATCCTCTCGGCATTGTTCGCGGCCGAGGCTGACCGCGATGCGCTCGAGCGCATGCTCCTGCGCTGGGCGGTGCATCCCGCGGGCGGCGATGCCGTCAACGCGTGGCTCCTGACCTGGGAGCCGCGAGACCAGGTCCTGTCGCTGCAGCGCCACCTCGAGCGCGAGGACCGGCAAGCGTCGCTGCTCGAGGAACTCGGCCGGGCGCGTCGCGCGGCTCCTCAGCGCCTCTCGAGGGATGAGCGTGCGATCCCCTGGGGCATCGAGCCCTCCGCTCTCGTCCCGGCGCTCGCCGAGGTCTGGCGAGGTGGCGGCGCCGCGATCGACGTGC
>JAYWEM010000113.1:0-8752 GCA_043779265.1 bacterium
GGCGTGCTCGAGCCGGGGCGGCATGCGTGGCAGTGGCCGCGGGCCGATGCGCCGCCGGCCGCGCCGGGCATCTACCTGGTGCGCGCGCAGACCGACGGCCGCAGCGTCACGGCACGCGTGGTGGTGACGCGGTGAGGCGGCAGGGCCGACGGGTGCTGGAGCGGCAGGGCTGGCGGCCCGCGGGGCGTCACGAGGTGGCATGGGACGGGCGCGATGCCAGTGGCACCCGCATCGCGCCGCTGCTGGAGCAGTTGCGTGGCCACCTCGCGAATCGCGACGAACTCTCACGCCGTCGCCGAGCGGGCGAGAGCACGCACCCATTCCACTGGGCGGGCTTCGTCGCCGCCGGCGACTGGCGCTAGAGCCGGCTCGAACTCAGGCCAGCTCGAACCACTTCCCGCGCGTCTTCAGCAGCGTCCGGAGCTTGGTGAAGAGATGGCGATGGCAGCGCGCCCCCTCCTGATCCGTGACCGTGGTGATGAAGTTGCCCGGCGAGACGAGACGGATGCGACCGTCGCGCGCGTTGAACCACACCTGGAGCTTGATGTTCGCGGACATCGCGGTCTTGCTCTTGGGCTTCGGCTTGGGGCTGGCCTTGGACTTCGCGCCGGCCTTGGGCTTCGTCTTGGCGCTGCTCTTCGGCTTCGCCTTCATCGCGCCTCCGGGTTCGAGTCTCGCCTCGCGGCATCCGAGCCGCGAGGATCGCGTGCATCCTGACACCCGGAACGAGCCTGCGCGCCGTCCCTGCACGTGGCTCCGCCCACCCGACTCGCCGTGCGCGACGCAGTTCGCCTACCATGGTCGCATGACCATGACCTCTCCCATCGCCGCGCCGAGCCTCCTGTCCGCTGACTTCGCGCGGCTCGGTGACGAGTTGTCGATCCTCGATCCCAAGCGCGATTGGCTGCACTGCGACGTGATGGATCATCACTTCGTTCCCAATCTCACGTTCGGCCCGATGATCGTGAAGGCCGCCGATGCGCTGACGCCCGCCTTCCTCGACGTGCACCTGATGGTCGAGCGGCCCTGGCTCATGGTGGACGGCTTCCGTGCGGCGGGAGCCGACCTGATCACCTTCCATCTCGAGGCGGCGTCCCAGACACGCGAAGTGCTGCGGCAGATCCGCGAGAGTGGTGCGAAGGCGGGCCTGGCGATCAAGCCGGCCACGCCCTACGCAGCGGTCGCCCCCTATCTTCCCGATCTCGACCTCCTGCTGGTGATGACCGTCGAGCCTGGATTCGGTGGGCAATCGTTCATGCCGGACATGCTCGACAAGGTCCGCGCCGCTGCCGCCGAGCGCACACGCCGTTCCCTGAAGTTCGTGATCGAGGTCGACGGCGGCATCGCGCCGGCCACGGCCCGGGAGGCGCGCGCTGCCGGGGCCGATGTGTTCGTGGCGGGGAATGCGGTGTTCCGCGCCCCGGACCCTCGTGCGGCGCTCGCCGGACTTCGTGAGGCGATCGGCGCCTGAGCGGGCGGCGCTTGAGGCGTGCTCGCTGCGCGCGTAGCCTCGCGCCGGACGGTCTGCCACTCACTCGATTCCCGCGAGGCACCGGTTGGACGATCCGCCGACAGCGCCATCCCTCGATGCCACCGCGGTGCTGCTCGAACGTGTCCGTGGCGGGGATACTGCTGCACGCGAGGCGCTCGTCGTCCGCTTCCTGCCGCTTCTGAGGCGGTGGGGGCACGGCCGCCTGCCGCCGCATGCGCGAGGGCTCGCCGATACCGACGATCTGGTCCAGGTGACGCTGATGCGAGCGCTCGACCACGTCGACTCGTTCGAGGCGAGACGTGAGGGCGCGTTTCTCGCCTACCTGCGACGCATCCTGCTCAATGCCCTCCGCGACGAGGTGCGGCGCGCGCGCCGCCGTCCGGCCGAGTCGATCGAGCACCATGAGATCGCCCAGGATGCCCCCTCGATGCTGGAGCAGCAGGTGGGCCGCGACATGATGGAATCCTATGAGGCGGCGCTCAGCGCGCTCACTCCGCCGCAGCAGGAGGCGGTGATCATGCGGCTCGAGTTCGGCTACGCCTACCAGCAGATCGCGGATGCGATGGGGCGGAACTCCGCCAACGCGGCGCGCATGCTGGTGGCGCGGGCCCTGGTCGATCTGGCCGCCGCGATGGAGAGGCACAAGCCCTGAGTCCGATCCAGTGCAGCCACCGTGTAACCGTAAGGGATGGATAGAGTTGTAAGCAGGGCCCAGGTCAGCGGTCTCGGGTGGCCGGCTCGCGGCACGCAGGGCCTCGTGCGTTCGCGGGGTGGTGGGGCGTTAGCACTTCGAGGCAGTCACGCTCGGCGACATGCCGAGCCGGCATCCGAATCGGGGAGACCTTCATGGATGGCACCGGACTCCAGTCGCTCACGGACTCCGCGGCGCTGATCGCCGATGGGGAGGGAGTGGACTGGGCGTCGAGGCGGCGCGAGCGACCCGAACTGATGGGAGCGCTCGACGGTCTCGAGCGCGTGGCGCGCATCGCATCGGCGTGGCGCAGTCTCGGCATGACCTCACCCGAAGAGGAAGGCGCGCTCGGGGAGGCGCCACTGTTCCTGTGGGGCGATCTGGAAGTGCGCGAGAAACTGGGCGAGGGTTCGTTCGGCGAGGTGTTCCGTGCCCATGACCCGACGCTCGAGCGCGAAGTGGCGCTCAAGCTGAGAGCGGCCGACGGCGATGAGATCGGCGCGCGCCGCGCGCTGGAAGAGGCGCGCAGGCTGGCGCAGGTGCGCCATCGCCACGTGCTCGCCGTCTTCGGCGCGGATGTGCATGACGGGCGTGCGGGGTTCTGGTCGGAGCTGGTCGAGGGCGAGACGCTCGAAGCGGTGATCTCGGCGCGCGGCCGGATGAGTGCCGAGGAGACGACGCTGATCGGGCTCGATCTGTGCCGCGCGCTCGCTGCAGTGCATGCGCAAGGCCTGGTCCACGGCGACCTCAAGGCGGCGAACGTGATGCGCGAGGAGGGCGGGCGCATCGTGTTGATGGACTTCGGCAGCGCGGCGCGTTCCGGCCAGCGATCCTCGCGGCTCACGGGCTCGCCGCTCTCGCTCGCGCCCGAGGTGCTCGCAGGTCTCGCACCGACGGATGCCTCGGACCTGCATGCCCTGGGCAGCCTGATGTTCCGCCTCGCCAGCGGTGAACATGCGATCGACGCCTCGTCGCTCGCGGAGCTTCGCGACAAGTCGGCGCGTGGAGATCGCAAGTCGCTGCGTGCGCTCCGCCCCGATCTGCCGCCGCACTTCGTCGCGGCCGTCGAGCGGGCGCTCAGTTCCGATCCCGGGCTTCGCTTCGAGTCCGCCGGGGAACTCGAGAACGCGCTACTCGCCCCGTCGTTGGCGAGCGCGCAGTCCGCGTTGCGCGAACCCCCGCTCGCGACCGCTGCGCCTCGCCGACTTGTGGTGTGGCCATGGGTCAGCGCGGCGGCCGCGATCGCCATCGCGCTCTTCGCCTGGCGCATGCTGCCGGGCCCGCGTGCCACCGAACCCACCGCGAAGCTCCGGCCGCAGCAGGGGCCGATCGAATCGCCCCCACTCGTCGCCGCACCCGGTGCTGCCACGCCATCGGCCGCGAGGAGCGAAGCCGCGCCAGCGATGATCGCGATCAGCGCCGAAGCCGTGCTGTGGCGCGTCCGTGCAGGGCGCCGGGTGCCGCTCGCCGACCAAAGTGCGATCGCGCCCGGGGATCGGTTGCATCTCGAGTTCACGAGCGCGGAGCCGCTGCACGTCTACGTGCTCGATGAGGACGCGGCCGGCGAGACCTTCGCCCTGTTCCCGGTGCCGGGCGGGGAGCTCTCCAATCCGGTGGCAGCAGGAGAGCATCGTCTACCGGGCGCATTCGACGGACGCTCGTTCGATTGGGTCGTCACGAGCGCGGGTGGGCGCGAGGAGGTGCTGATCGTCGCGTCGCGCCGACCGGTGGCCGCCTTGGAGGATCGAGTCGCCGCGCTCGCTCCTGCCGAATCGGGGCGTCAGGTGACGTATGCACGGGTCGGTGACGAGACGATCGCAGCGCTTCGAGGCATCGGCGGACTCGCGCCGGCGCCGGCCACATCGGGCGAGGGTCGGCTGACCCGGCTGGCACGCGATCTGATCGCACGCGGCGAGCCCGGCGTGTGGGTGAGGCGGCTGACGCTGGTGAATCCCTGAGGGCGGCCGGGAAACCGCTTGCGAGCGCTTCCGGCGGGTGGTTCGATGAAGTGCGTTCCGCGTCTCGTCACCCTCACGGAGATCCCATGCGACGGAAGTGGTGGTTCGCGACTCTTCTCGCCGCGCTGGTTTCCTTCCAGGCGGTGCCGGGACATGCGGGGTCGGCCACGATGCCGGACTCCTGCGACCGACCACCGCGGACGCGTGCGCCCTACACCCAACTGCTGAAGGCGCGGAAGTCGATCGCGGCGGCCGATACGGCGAGGTCGATCCTCGCGTCGTTGGAGTCACGATCCGGGGTGGATTCGCTGACCATCGCCTGCGCTCTGCTCGATCGTGTCGGACTGGGTCTTGGAGTGCCGGGCGACTACGCGGAGTTCGACGCCCTCTTGGCGCGCGCCGTCTCGATCGCCCGTCGCGACGTGGCGCGAGACTCGCTCTTCCTGTTGCGCGCGATCTACCACGAAGGCGAGTTGCACCGATATCGCAGCCGATACCGTGAGGCGGACTCCACGCTCCACGTGGCGCTCGCGATGATGGAACGCCGCCTGCCCGTCGACCACGTCGACCTGCCGGCCGTCCTCGTCGCCATCGCCACGCTGCGGCAGCAGGCGGGCCGAAGCTCGGGCATGCCCTACCTCGATCGCGCGATCCGCATCCAGGTACTGCGCATGGGGCCCGAGGACACGGGAACGGCATTCCTGAGATACCAGATGACCTCGCAGCTGCTGACGAACGGCGATCCGGCACGCGCGCGCATCGAGGGCGAGCGCGCGATCGCGGTGATCCGCAAGGCCATGGGCGAAACGCACCCGGACCTGCCGCGCTATACGCGGGCGCTCGGCATCCTCGCGATGAACGATGGGGATCATTCAAGCGCGCGGCGGCACTTCGAGGCCACGCTCGCACTCACCCTGTCGCACCAGCCGGTCGACTCGCTGGCGATCGCCCGCACCCACACCACGCTCTCGGAGTTGCGCAACAATGTCGGGGACTACGAGAGCGCGCTGACCTCGGCGCAGCTCGCGATCCGGCTCCAGCGCGGCCGGATCATGGCCGCCAACCCCATGTACTCGCGCCCCTTCGTGCAGGCGGGCCGCGCCCTCGCCGCGCTGGGGTTCGCCGCCGAGGCCAGCGCCTCGCTCGACTCGGCGTTCACCTCGTTCCCGGGCGACAGCTCGCTCGACTCCTACCATGTGCTGGCGCGCGCCTACGCCGTTCGCGCGAGCGGCGACACGGCCGCGGCGCTCGCGTGGTCACGCCGTGCTCGCGAGCTGGGCCGCAAGTCGCTGGATCCGACCGACTCGTATCAGGCCGAGGCGGCCCGCTTCCACGCCGACGCCCTGGTCGATGCCGGCAGGCCCGAGCAAGTCGTCCGAGAACTCGGCGAGGCCGTCGCCGCCGCAGCCGAGCGCTACGGTCCGAGCCATCCCGCCGTGACGCGCATGCGCCTGTCCCACGCGCGCGCCCTCGCTGCCACGCACGACCCCTCCGCCGTCGAGGCGGCGCTTTCGGTGGCGGCGAGTCGGCGCGAGGATCTGCTGGCGCTCGCCTCGGGCTTCTCCGAGCAGGAGGCGCTGTTCGTGGCGCGCCGGGACGGGCTCGGACTCGATCCGCTGCTCGCCCTGGCCGCCGATGGCCGTTTGGACGCAGGCTCTCGAGGCGCAGCGCTCGCAGCGGTGGCCTCGGCGCGAGGGCTCGTGCTCGAGACCATCGCCGCACGCTCTCGTGAACTGCGACTCGCCGCGACGCCGGTCGCACGCGCCGCACTCGACTCGCTCGCCCAGGCGAGATCGGAACTGGCGCGCAGCATGGTGCGCGCGCCCTCGGCGCTGATCGAACCCGACTCGGCGATGCGCGCCTCGCGCAGCGAGGTGAGGCGCTGGGAGCAGCGGATGTCCGACCTCGTGGTCGGCATCTCGCCGACGCGTGCGATCGGCGTGGCCGAGTTGTCGGGAGCATTGGCCCCCGACGAGGCGCTCGTTTCATTCTTCTCGTATCGGACACTGGGTGTCGGCGTGCGCGAGAGCGATCGGATGATCGCGTTCGTCGCACGGCCGGGTCGGCCAGTCGAGGCGCGCGATCTCGCCGCGGCCGGCGACATCGAGTCGCTCGTGATGCGATGGCGTGACGCGGCGGCGCCGGGTGGAACGAGGAAGCAGGCTCAGCGCACCGGGGATTCGCTGCGACACCTGGTCTGGGATCGCGTTGCTCCCCTGGTCGAAGGGGCCTCGCGCGTCGTGATCGTCGCGGATGGACCGCTCCACATGGTGGACTTCGCGCTGCTGCCCGCCGCACGTGGCGGTTGGCTGATCGAGCAGGGGGCGCTGCTCGCGCGGCTGTCCTCCGAGCGCGACCTGCTGCTCCAGCCGCGCGAAGCTCGCGGCGTGCCGCTCGTCGTCGGGGCGCCCGACTTCGAGAGGTCGGACGAGGTCCCGCTCATCGCGGCTTCGTTCCGCGGCGCGAGGTCGTCGTGTGCACGCTTCTCGGAGGTGCACTTCGAGCCGCTCCCGGGCGCACGCGCCGAAGGCGAGATCGTGGTCGAGCGCCTCATCGCACGCGGCGAGTCGCCGCGCTGGCTGACCGGCGAGGCGGCGACCGAGGCCGCCTTCAAGCAGGCGGCCGAAGGCGCGTCCTCGCTGCATCTGGCGACCCATGGTTTCCTCCTCGGCGAGGCGTGCGGCGCGGGCAGTGGCCTGCGTGGCGTCGGCCGACTCGTCCCGGCGGCGCGACGCAATCCGGTGGCAGGAGAGTCCCCGGATCTGTTCCAGCACGAACGAGTCGGGATGAGCCGTGAGCATCCGATGCGGCTCGCGGGACTTGCCCTGGCGGGCGCCAATCGACGTGGCGATGCCGCGGCGGATGCCGAGGACGGCATCCTGACGAGCGAGGAGATCTCGGCACTCGACTTGTCGGGAGTGGGCGAGGTCGTGCTTTCGGCCTGCGACACGGGCACGGGGGAGGTCGCGGTCGGCGAGGGTGTGTTCGGGCTGCAGCGCGCCTTCAAGTTGGCGGGCGCGGGCAGCCTCGTGATGAGCCTGTGGCCGGTCCGCGACGAGGATGCGAAGGCGTGGATGGGGGCCTACTACGGCGCCCGAGGCCAGGGGAGATCGGTACCCGAAGCGGTCCGGAGTGCCTCACGCACCCGGCTGGCCGCCATCCGAGCGGCCCACGGGGACGAGCATCCCTCGCGCTGGGCGGGGTTCATCGCCGTCGGTCGGTAGGGCGTGCTGGCCGCCATCTGACGCCATCTGGACGCCATCTGACGCATTGGCAAGCCCTTTCGAGCCTGTGCTAGTGTCCCCGGCTCGCACAACCGAAGGGATACCTTGTTCGAAGCACTCGCAGACCGTTTCCAGGGCATCATCCGCAACCTCTCGGGGCAGGCCCGGCTCACGCCGGACAACATCCGGGAGAGTCTGCGGGAGGTGCGGCGAGCGTTGCTCGAAGCGGACGTCCCGGTGTCGGTCGCGAAGGAATTCGTGGCCCGCGTCGAACAGCGGGCGATCGGTGAAGAGGTTCTCAAGAGCCTCAAGCCCGGTCAGCAGGTGGTCGGCATCGTCCACGACGAGCTGGTCCAACTGCTCGGAGATGCCCCGGTCTCACTCGCCGGGTCGCCCTTCGTTCCGACGGTGGTCCTGCTCGCCGGCCTTCAGGGTTCGGGCAAGACCACGTTCGCGGGGAAACTGGCGCGTTGGCTGAAGCATCGGTCCAAGCGCACGCTTCTCGTGAGCGCCGACGTTCATCGACCAGCCGCCATCGACCAGTTGGAACGTGTCGCGGGCTCGGCCGAGGCCATGTTCTGGCGTGCGAGCGAGGGAACCGATCCGCGTGACATCGCGGCCGGCGCTCTCGAGCAGGCGCGGCAGCGGGGTGCGGATTTCCTGATCCTCGACACCGCCGGGCGAATGCAGATCGACGACGCGCTCATGACCGAGCTCGCCGACCTCAAGCGGATCGTGCGGGCCCACCAGGTCGTCCTGGTCGTGGACGGCATGATCGGCCAGGAGTCGGTGCGAGTCGGGCAGACGTTCGCCGAGCGCATCGGCATCGACGGACTCGTGTTGAGCAAGATGGACGGAGACGCGCGCGGCGGTGCGGCGCTGAGTCTTCGGCAGGTGACGGGCAAGCCGATCCTGTTCCTCGGGGTGGGCGAGAAGCTGGATGGACTCGAGGCGTTCGACGCGCAGCGGCTGGCGGGCCGGATCCTCGGGATGGGCGACGTCGTCGGGTTGGTCGAGCGGGCGCAGCAGGCCGTGTCCGCGGACGAGGCCGAGGCACTCGCCGAGAGGCTCAAGAAGTCGGATTTCACGCTCGAGGATTTCCTCGCGCAGATCCGCGGCGTTCGCAAGATGGGGTCGATCGAGGACATCATGAAGATGATCCCCGGGGTCCCGAAACAGGCGGTCGAGCAGATCGGTTCGCAGAAGGACACCTTCAAGCGCTTCGAGGCGATCCTGCTCAGCATGACGCCCAAGGAGCGCCGCCTCCCGAGGGTGCTCGACGGCAGTCGACGCAAGCGGATCGCGACCGGCAGCGGTACGTCGGTGCCGGAAGTGAATCAGATGATCAAGCAGTTCGAGCAGGCCAAGGTGATGATGAAGGCCCTCA
>JAYWEM010000114.1:0-8714 GCA_043779265.1 bacterium
CCCCAATCTCTCGACGAGCTTGCTTCGTCTGCACATGGTCCGCGCCGGGTCGAACCAAGGCTTGTTGAAGCTGGTCTACTGCGATTCGGGAGGTGCAAAGGGCCTTCACATCGAGAATCCATTGGCCATCTCTCAGTCGTCCATCGTCGCCAGCGGAGCCTACCTCGATACGAGCCCGATTGCTCTGAATGGTGCCGCGAATGACAACTCGAACGAAGACATCGTCGTCTCGGGAAGCGGGTTCGTGCAGGCGCCAGGGTCCGTCTTCGCTCCCATTCTCTACTCGACGATCCCACACAAGTGCAGCATGCATGCGCGTGACTCGGCAAAGCTGACAGTCAGCTCTCTGGACGCGCTGGAAAGGACATCCAGCCCACCTCCTGACCAGAGCATGCACCGACAGAACGGCTCGCTCGTGCTGGCTCAGTTGGACTTGGGCGGATCGGCTCCCGAAGCTGGAGCACTCATGTCATTCTGGGGAGGGCGTGATCCGGGCTGGCGACTGGCGAACGCCTGCCCAGTCCTGAGTTCAACAGAGCGGGACCAGCGTGCAGGCTGGGTGAGTGGAGAGATGATCGTCAACTCCACGACGAATGCACTTCAGCTGCGCTACGGCAACGCCTGGCACGACATCGCGGATCTCTCATGACTCGGGTCCCGAGCTCGGTTCGGCCCCGCATCGGGCCGCGAGCCGCGCGCCCAGTCTTGGCGGCGACGCTGTTGCTCGCCGGAACGACGATGGTCCGGTCCTGGCCCGTACTCCCCAGCACGAATATCGCGATCGCCGACACCACAGGATCTCAAGTGTCTCCTTTCGTCGCCACCGGAATTCTCGGGCGCGCTCATGTGCTGTGGTCTCAAGAAGCGACCAACCCCTACCGACCATTCCATGTCACCTTGGATTCGAATGGAAGCGCTCTTCCAGGATTCCCGACCGGGGGCACCCGAGTCGAAGGAGGATTCGGTACAGGGCTCTTGCGTCCTCACCGAAGCACTTATCCTGGGGGCGGTGTGCTGCTCGTCGCGCCCGGGGTGGTCGACACGGGAGGCGGAGGGCCGCAGCTCAACGTGATTCGAGCGCTGCGACTGGACACCGAGGGGCAGCCACTGTGGCCGACTGGAGGCTTGGTCGTGAGCACGCCTTCCGAGCTCCAAGTCGGCGCGGCCCTCGCTCGAGTTGGACCGGACGGCTCGATCACGGTCGTTTGGGAGGTCCTACCGCTAGCGGGGGACTCGCGGAGACTCGACTTTCTCGCAATGAGGCTGGACTCAGCCGGCGCAAGGAAGTGGCTGGCAGATGTGCCTGTTTGCGTTGGTCAACCGATGACGACGTCTTCCAAAGCGAGGGAAGTCCATTTGCTCGACGTACTCCCCGATGGCTCGACGATCGTGATCTGGAGTGACCTTCGGGACAACCTCACGAACGATCTCTACGCGCAGCGAATCACTTCGGACGGCATCTCGCTTTGGTCGAGTGGCGGGAGGCGCATCGTGGACTGCGCACCAGGCAGAATCGCGACAGCGACCGGCGTGTTCGAGGACGATTCAGGCGGCTGCTTCGTCGTGCTGGAGGACGGCAGAGTGGACATCAATGGAGATATCACCATGCTGAGGCTCGGGCCCGACGGTTCGGCTGTGGCTGGGTGGGAGTCCGGACGCAGTGTGAGCTCCACCAGTTCGAGAGAGAGTCTTCCTCGAATCGTGCCGACGGGCGGAAGTGAGACTCTCGTATTCTACATTCGACCATCCGGGACCTACGCGCAGCGGTTCGACCGAAGCGGGAGCGGTCTCTGGGAGCCCGGCGGAAGGTTGGTCTGGCCGCTTCGTGGCCATGCGTTCAAAGGTGTCGTCTCGGACTCCATGGATGGCGCGATTCTGGTCGGACTCACATTGACAGGCTCCACGGACGGTCGACTCGACTTGGTCGCGACTCGCGTGGATTCTGACGGGGGCGCGATCTGGGGCGCTTCAGGCGTGCCCGTCAGCACCGCCCCCGGTGACCAGCAGAACCCCAGCCTCGCCCCCGATGGCTCGGGCGGCGCCTTCGTCGTCTGGGAGGACCAGCGGGCCGGGCCGCCGGAGGTGGACATCTACGCGCAGCACATCAACGCCGACGGCACGCTGGGAGGCACGGTCACGGCCATCGCGGTCACGGCGGTCTCGGGGGCTCGCCGCGACGGCTGCGCCCGGGTCGAGTGGTCCACCACCGAGTCGGCGGGGACGTCGTTCGATGTGCAGCGTTCGGACGACGGCTCGCCCTGGGTGAGCGTGTCGCAGCAGTTCCCCGATGGGCTCGGGCGCGTCCGCTGGAGCGAGTGCGGGCTCTCGAGCGCGCAACGCATCGCCTATCGGCTCGCGTGGGACACGCCGACCGGCCCGCGGTTCTCCACGCCCTTCACCCTCCTCGCCGAGGTGCCCATGACGTGGTCTCTCCAAGTGGTCAATCCCGTCACCGACCGCGCGGCGGTCGAGTTCTCGCTGCCGGTGCGCGCGCAGGTGCGGCTCGAGGTGTTCGACATCGCCGGGCGGCGGGTGGCGACACCGGCCTCGGGGCTGCGCGAGGCGGGCCAGTACCGGCTGGACTGGGAGCCGCGCGATGCCGCCGGCCAGCCGCTCGCCTCGGGCGCGTACGTGCTGCGCCTGACCGCGGGCGAGGAGACGCAGGTGCAGCGCATGATCCTCGCGCGCTGAACGCGACCCGCACCGGCGACCGCGCTGTTCCGCGCCGTGGCCGCCTCGTCTTGACCCCCGTCGCAGCCGCCGCCTACGGCGCGCGTTCGTGCGCCGCGCATGGAGCGCCGCGCGCCGGGGACCCGCGATGCCCACCTCCGAGTACGCTCAGATCCCCAAGGTGGTCGAGGTCATCGCGCGGCTCGCGCCCCAGACGGTGCTCGACGTGGGGGCGGGTTACGGCAAGTACGGCGTGCTGGCGCGCGAGTACGCGCCGGTCACACGGGTCGATGCGATCGACGCCAACCCCCCGCGCTATCCCGTCTACGACCACGTCTACCTGGGCGGCCTGCGCCGGATCGACGCGCTGCTGCCGGCCGACGCGCCGCACTACGACCTGGCGTTGTTCCTCGACGTGATCGAGCACCTCGACAAACCCGAGGCGTACGCGCTCACCGACCAGCTCGTGCGCCGCTGCCGCCGCGTGCTCATCACGACGCCGTGGGGGTTCCGGCCGCAGGAGATCCCGGGCATGCCGTTCGAGACGCATCGCAGCGGCTGGCATCCGTGGGACCTGTCCCGCCGCTACCGCGTGCACGAGTGGCGCGCATTCCCCGGCCACTACACCCGCCACCTGAAGTTGCCGAGGCTCTGGCAGCTGCTGGCGGTGGTGAGCCAGCGGGGCTGACGTGGCACGCCTCGTGGTGCTGGACGCGCTGGGGCTCGCCTACCGGGCGTACTACGCGTTCATCTCGCGGCCGCTGCGGAACTCGAAGGGCGAGAACACCTCGGCGATCTTCGGCATGGCCAACCTGATCATGCGCTTCTGGAGTTGACCCGGTTCCGTGGGCACCTGACCATTTGGGTCGGAGGTCCTCACGATGCCGAAGAAGTCCGCGCCGCCCCCGCCGTATCCTGCTGAGTTCCGTCGTCGCCTGATCGAGTTGGTCCGCGCCGGCGAGAGCCCCGAAGCACTGGCGAAGAAGTTCGAGCCCACGGCGCAGTCGATCCGCAACTGGGTCCGCCAAGCCGATCTCGATGATGGCACGCGCACCGATGGACTCTCCAGCGAGGAACGCGCCGAGCTGACCCAGCTCCGCCGGGAGAACCGCACGCTCCGGGAGGAGCGGGAGATCCTAAAAAAAGCCGCGGCCTGGTTCGCGCAGGAGACGCAGTCGACCCCGACGAAGCGTTCGGGTTCGTGAGCGCGCATTGGGCCGAACACCGGGTCAAGACGATGTGCCGACTGCTGGGCGTCTCCGCCAGCGGTTATTACGCGTGGGAAGCGCGCGAGCCATCGGCACGCGAACGGGCGAACACCCAGTTGCTCGAACGCATCCGGGCGCTGCATGCGAAGTCGAGACAGACGTAGGGAGTGCCGAGGATGATGGTCGAACTCACCGAGGCGGGCGATCGCGTCGGGCACAACCGGGTCGCCCGGTTGATGCGCGAGCACGGTATCGTCGGCGCCAGCCGCCGCAAGGGCTGCTGGACGACGCGTCGCGACAAGGACGCGCGACCCGCGCCGGACCTTGTCGAACGCAGGTTCGAGGCCGACGGGCCCGACCGGTTGTGGGTCGCCGACATCACCTACGTCCCGACGTGGGCCGGGCTCCTCTACCTCGCAGTCGTACTCGATGTGTTCAGCCGTCGGATCGTCGGTTGGGCGATGGCCAACCATCTGCGCACCGAGTTGATCCTCAGCGCACTCGACATGGCGCTGCAGCGGCGGCGACCAACCGACGTGATCCATCATTCGGACCAGGGCTGCCAGTACACATCCATCGCGTTCGGTTCGCGTTGCCGCGAGGCGGGCGTGCGACCGTCGATGGGCTCGGTCGGCGATTGCTTCGACAACGCGATGTGCGAGTCGTTCTTCGCGACTCTCGAGTGCGAGCTGCTCTCGAAGCACCGGTTCCACTCGCAGGCGCAGGCGGCGCCGGTCGTGTTCGAGTTCATCGAGGGCTGGTACAACACGCAGCGTCGCCACTCGGCGCTGGGCTACATCTCGCCGATCGAGTTCGAGAAGCGACACCTCGGGATCGGCTCGGCGGGAAACGGCTTCCAAGGATGCCCCCAGAGCGAACATCATGCTGATGCTTGAGTCCGAGGTCGGAGGCTGGCGAGGCGAAAGCGCGCCTCGCTCGCGTTCCGATCAACCGCAGTCCTCACCCGTCCACCGAAACGGGGCAACTCCAGGGCGCGGGGAACGACGCGCGGCACAACAAGCTGCTCGTGGCGAGGCGGGAGGGGTAGGGGGACTGGGGCCGAAGATTCGCCTTGATTTTTGTTTTTCCTGACGAAGTATCGTGAGTCCCTCACGGGAGATCTCGTCCATCTCCGCGAACATGGGGACCGTCGCCATGCCCGATCTCGAACTGCGCCGCTACGAGACGTACCTGTACAAGCCGAAGTCCGGCAGTGACGACGCCCAGATCCCACTCGCCGGCGCCACGCTCGCGGTGACCCGACAGGGCGCGAGCGTCCGCACCGAGTCAGAGCTCATCTACGAGCAGGAGACGGCTCAGGTCGAAGTTCACGACTGCGGGCTGATCGTCGTCGGCGACAACCTGATGAGGGACTTCGACGACACCGTCGACCTGTCGGTCCTCTCCATCGCCAGCGACCGTCGTTCGATGATGGTGCAGAATGTCGGCGGCGGGGCGGTGCAACTCGCGGTGGGCGAACGGCTGCGGCCCACGACCGGACATCCGAGCCTGTACAAGGACCCGCGCGCCAAGCAGTCCCTCGCCACCCCGACGGTGGACTCGCTCGGGTACGTCTGGTTCTTCACTCCCGCCACGACCGTGGACTTCGTGGTCTCAGGTGGCGGACTCGCCTCTCCGCGGATGTACACGGACAAGCCAGTGGGCTGGCGCCGAGAGGGCGAGACGTGGCGCAACGTGAACGACTACGCGAGCATCCAGGCGGCGATCGACTCGCTGCCGATCGAGGGCGGCACGGTGTACATCCCGGCGGGCGAGTACACGCTCACGCAGACGCTGTACACGCCGTGCGACCGGCCGTGCCACATCGTGGGCGAGGGCGCGCAGATGGATGCCGGGCCCAGCACGGTGCTGCGGTGGACCACCAACACCGGCATGGTGCGCATGCGAGGGGACCACTCGAGCCTGCGCGGGGTGTCGTTGCGCATGGATGCCTCCGGCGATGCTTCCTCGGAGGATCAGGGCTACGGCGTGTTCATCGGCCGCCGCGGCATCACCGACGCGCACCCGCATCCGGGCACGAGCACCACCGCGACCGAGCATGCGAAGTACGGCAACGCGCCGCTCAAGGGCATGCTGATCGAGGACGTGCACATCTTCTCCTCACCGGGTTGGGGAGTGACGATCCCCGGGTTCGGGGAGGACTCGCAGGGGAACGCGGAGGCGGGGCGGGTGACGACGGCGGCCCAGCAGACCCTGTCGTTCTGGGTGGACGTTCGCCGCGTTCGCGTGACCGGCTCGCGCAAGTACGGCGCGCTGTTCACGGGCGGCGGCTGCACGACGCTGTTCTTCGACAACTGCGCGTTCCTGCACGTTGGGGATGAGGGCAACTTCGCGACCCGGTTCTACGCGTATCTCCGCAAGACCGTCGGCGCCATCTTCCGCAACACCACGTTCGAGGGCGCCAGCCCGCCTGAACCATCGGGAGAGAATGCGCCGCCGTTCAACCCTTGGGTGCGGTTGGTCGGTTGTCAGAGCACGACGTTCGAGACGTGCTGGTTCGAGAACGATCCGCACTACTCGGGCAGCACTTCGGTGAACTACGAGCCGCAGTATTTCATCCACTTGGCGGCGGTGGTTGATGTTCCGGCCAATCAGGGAGTGAGTGTGCTCCGCGTCCACTTCGCACGCGGCGGCAGCAATGCCGGACTACTGAAGTTGATCTACTGCGACGCGTCAGGCGTGGTCGGGGTTCATGTCGAGAGTCCGTTGGTCATCTCGAACACGCCAGTGATCTCGGCAGACGAGTTCATCGATGCGCTGCCGATTGCGCTGAACGGCAGTGCGAACACGAACACGAATGCGGCATTCACGATCGTCGGCAATGGCATGATCTGGGACGGAACGCCTCACTCGCTGCTTGTCGCGACGATGCCCCGCAAGAGTACGATGCTGGGACGCGACACGGTGAAGCTCCCAGTCTCGACACTGACCGAAATCCAGCCAGGCGGAGGCCCCGGTGGGGGTATGCTGCGCCAGGACGGCTCTATGGCCATCGTAGAGCTGGGCCTGGGCGGTTCATCTCCGGCTGCCGGTGCGCTCATGACCTATTGGGGCGGCAGAGATGTCGGATGGCGGCTTTCGAATGCCTGCCCCGTGCTGACGACGTCCGAGCGCGATGCGCGCACGACCTGGGTCAACGGCGAGATGATCATCAACTCAACAACGGACAAACTGGAGCTTCGCTATGGCGGCATCTGGATCAACATCAAGTCGCTGCCGTGATGCGACCGGGCTCACGGAGTCCCGCGCCGGGGCCAGGTCGGTGGGTGCCGCCATGGCGACGATGCTTCTCCTCGCCGGCCCGATCCCAGCGTCCAGTTGGCCGACCGCGCCGGGCATCAACCAGGTCGTCACGGACACGCTTGGGAGGAACCAGATCCATCCGCTTCTGGTGGCCGAGCGTGACGGGGGAGTCCAGTTCACGTGGGAGCAGGATGGCGGGAGTCCGCCGCGTCGGCTGTACGCGACGCGGTTCGGGGCCGATGGATCGCCAAGCCCGAGTTTTCCGCCCGGAGGCTCGCGGGTCCTGACGTCCAGTGCCTCGTTCTGGCGAGGGCGCCTTATGATCCCGTTCTCCGCGGGGGGGTACGTCCTTGTGTGGGAGTACTCGGGGATTCGGGCTCAGCGATTCGATGCCAGTGGCTTGCCCGTGTGGACGCCCGGTGGGATTCAGTTGAGCGGCCCGGGGGAGTCGGTGTACACGGAGTTCCTTGCGGACATCGGGAGCGACGGCTCTCTGCTGGTTGTGTACGAGGTATTGCCGGATCCGCCGGTGTTCCAGAGGCAGGACTTCCGGGCGATGCGAGTGGACTCCACAGGTGCTGCACTCTGGCCGGCGTCGGTGGGGATCTGCACGGGGCTGCCGGATGTTCCGTTCTCTGGCGATCCGCGCTCCCTCTCGCTTGTCGAGAGTCTCGGCGATGGCTCGATGATCGTCGTGTGGACGGATCGGCGTGACGGCCAGATCTCGCGCGACATCTTCGCACAGAGGATCGAGGCGAGCGGTGCAGTGACTTGGGCCGCCAATGGCCGTGAGTTGATGAACGTGCCCTCCGGCGGACTGGTCACGCCGGAGTCCTTGATCCCCGACGGTTCAGGCGGGTGCTTCATCGCACTCGATGATCGGAGGGCGGACGGGCTCGGGGACATCCGGCTGCTGCGACTAGCCGCCGACGGTTCGGATGCCGCCGGGTGGGCTGGGGGCCGAGTGGTGAGCAACACGACCTTCGCCGAGTACGCACCCGTCCTCCTGAGGGCCGGTGGCGGCGGATTCCGGCTGGCGTTCAATCGCAGCTTCGGCGCTCGGCTGCAGAAGTTCGATGCCGAGGGAGACGAACTGTGGGAGTCCGGCGGTCGTGCCGTGTGGCCGGGCTACAACTACGCCTACTTCTGCGCGGCTGACGACGGGAGCGACGGGGTCATCATGGCGGCGGTTCACGACGTCAGTGGGAGCCCCAGCGCTCACAAGGACATCCGGGCGACCCGCTTGGGACCCGAAGGGGAGCCGCTGTGGGGCCCCGATGGAGTTGCGGTGAGCACGGCGGCATATGACCAGTACAACCCACGCCTCGCCCCCGACGGCTCAGGGGGCGCCTTCGTCGTGTGGGAGGACCAGCGGGCGGGCCCACCCGAGGTGGACATCTACGCCCAGCACATCAACGCGGACGGCACGCTGGGTGGCGCCGTCACGGCGATCTCGGTGGCCGCGGTCGCGGGGGCTCGCCACGCCGATTGCGCCGAGGTCGAGTGGACCACCACCGAATCGGCCGGCACGTCGTTCGAAGTCGAGCGCTCCGATGAAGGCGCGCCCTGGCG
>JAYWEM010000115.1:0-8683 GCA_043779265.1 bacterium
GCACTTTGAGGAAGTTGCCGCTGCGGCGCACGGTGCGATTCACCATGTCCCACTCGAAGACGATCTGACCGGTCGCGACCGCCACCTTCTCGTAACGGCGCTCCCATGAGCGGACCTCGTCGATCAGCGCCACGAGTTCGCGGCGATCGAGCGTCACAGCGACGACGGCATCGAAATCGCGGTCCTTGCCGAGCCGAACCGGTACCGCATGGACGACGTGGGGGATGCGCGTGCCGTCCTCTCGCACATGCACGATATCGCTCACCGTGACGGCGCGTCCGGTCCGCAGCACCTGCGGCGCGGCCAGGTCGTCGATTCTGACGGGCGAGCCATCCAGGCGCTCGCGGCGACAGTGGGCGAGGCGGGCGAGGATGTCCTCGCCGGGCTGGGTGTCGAGTCCGAACAGTTCGCGCCAGCGGGCGTTGGCGAACACCAGGCGCTGCGTGTCGCGATCCAACATGATGACGCCGACGGGCAGGATCTCGAGCACCGCGGTGACCTTCCGGCGTTCGGCTTCGAGTTCCCGCTCAGTGGCGCTGATCGTGTCGGCCATGCGGTCGAACGCCTGCGACGCGCGTGCGATCTCGTCCTGGCCGCTCATCCTGACGCGCGCGGAGCGGTCGCCGGCTGCGATGCGCTCGGCGGTCGCCGCCAGTCGGCTCGTGGGCAGGAGCAACTTGTCTCGCAGCAACAGGGCCAACATGCCACTCAGCGCCAGCACGAGCAGCATGTTGAGCCACATCTCCTGGAAGAGCTCCTGGTCGATTTGCGTGAGATCGCCCGTGACGTCGCGTTGCAGGAGCAGATAGGCCGGCCGGGAGTTCCAGCCGCCCGGTATGGGCGCCAACGAACTGACGTGGTCGCCTGATGTGAAGCCACGGTTCCCGTCATCGGAGTCGAGCAGCGCGCGCGTGATCGTGGCGGCATCGGTTGCGCGCAACTCGGCGCCTTCATTGCCGAGCGGTTCGTGGGCCAGGATCACGCGGCCGGTCGAATCGACGATGGCGATGCGGTTCTCGGGCCGCAGTCGAGCGAGCTGTGCGAGGGCGGATCTCGAACGCGGCGAGTGATCGTGGGCCCCGAGCTCGGAGACGTACTGCGCCACTTCCGAGGCGAGGTGATGAAGGGAGACCGAATTCTTGTCGCCAAGGTCCCGGCGCATCAGGAATCGCGCGTTCGCGAAATCGAACAGGCAGATCAGCAGGCCACCGAAGATGACGATGGCGGGGACGGTGAAGAGCAGGCGCTGCGCGCGGGCCCACATGGCTCAGACGTCCACTCGGCCGGCCGAATACGACGGCCAGGCGTTCTCGCCGAGTTGCCGCCCGGCGACTCGCGAGAGGGTGGAGAACAGCGTCAACTCGACGCTGATGTTGCCGTCGATCGAGCGGATGGCCTCCTCGGTCACCAGCAGGCGGCGCCGGATCTCCTGAGCATCGATCTGGGAGGCTTCCTTGCGCAGATCACCTTCGCGGTCACGATGGACCAGTGTCATTCCGTCGTCGCCGTAGCGGATGCGGAGCAGATCGCGCAGCCAGAGCTGTTGGTGTTCGAGCAGGCGCCGGAGCTTCTCGCGGCCAGTCTTGCCGTACCCGGCGGTCAACTGCACGGCCTTCCACAGCCCGGGCGCATCGCCTTGCTTCGCAGGCGCGAGCAGCCTCATGGCCGCATCGCGCTCCGCCGTGGGATCGCCGTCTCGCAAGACCAGTGCGCGAGCGAGCGATCCGCCCGACAAGGCGGCCAGGAGGACGGCGTTGGAGTGGCTCACTCCGGCGGCGCCTTCGAGAACCCCTTGCAGCACGTGTTCCTGGAGCGGCAGGAATCTCACCTGCTGACAACGCGAGCGGATCGTCGCGGGAACGCGCGCGAGGCGCGAGGTCGTGAGCACCCAGATCGTGGCGGCCCCGGGTTCCTCGATGCCCTTGAGGAGTGAGGAGTACTGATCCTCGCGCATCCGATCGCAGTCGCGGATGACCACGACGCGGCGCGAAGCCTCGAACGGCTTGTAGCCGAGTTCGCGCTGGAGCGCGCGTGTCTGGAACAGTCGGATCGAGGCGGCCTTGTCGAACTGGAAGGCGTAGAACGGATCGCTGCGCAGCCCCTCGAACGCTGCGGGGATGGTCTCGCCCTCGACCACCTTCTCCTCGCCTGAGACGGGGAACACCAGCTTGAGGTCGGGGTGGAGGAGCTGTCCGGTCTTGCGGCAGGCGGCGCAGGCGCAGCAGGCATCATCGCCCATCGCAGCAGGCGCGGGCGCGGCATCGCCGAACAGAGAGGCATCGGGTGCCGGGGCTTCGGCGGCGGCGGCTCCCGGGACGCGGTCGCACAGAGCGGCGCGAGCGAACGCGAGGGCGGCTGTGCCCTTGCCGATCCCCGAGGGGCCATGGAACAGATAGGCGTTGCCATAGCGCCCGCTGCCCACGACCTGCCGCAGGAAGCGGCTGGCCTCGGGCTGTCCCAACAACTCGGCGAGCGCGATGAGGGGCACGGCGTGATCCTCGCACGAAGGTCAACAGTTCGGCCGGGAATCTACCATGCCCGTTGCTCAGCGCAGCCAGGATCCTGGATTCTGGGCCGCGCTGCCTTTGCGCACCTCGAAGTGGAGCACCGGCCCCTTGAGCGAGCCCTCCTCGCCCACCCGTCCGATGGTCTCGCCCGCGGCCACTTCCTGCGCATTGCGCACGGCGACCTGCGACAGGTGCGAGTAGAGCGTGTAGTAGCCATCGCCGTGGTTCAGCACGATCATGCCGCCGACGCCCTCGTAGTCGTCGCTCGCGAAGTCGACACGGCCCTTGGCCACCGAGCGCACCGCGGTGCCGACCGCAGCGGCGATGTCGATGCCGTCGTTGTGGATCTGGGTGCCGAATCGAGGGTGCGTGCTGATTCCGAACTTGCCCACGACCTCGCCTCGCACCGGCCAGTCGAGCGCGCCCTGCCCCTTGGCGAAGTCGCCGCTGTAGGGCTGCGGATCGCGGCCCTGCTCGCGGGCCTTGGCCGCCTCCTCGCGACGCTGGCGCTCGAGCCGTGCGAGCAGCGCCTGGATGCGCTTCGCCGCGCGCTCGAGTTCGGCGGCGGCCGCTTCGTACGCCGCGCGCTGTGTCTGGATCGACTTCACGTCCCCGGCGCGCTTCTGGCGGAGCTGAGCGAGATTGCTCTGTTCGCGCCCGGTCTGCTTCGCGGTGCGCTCCACCTGGGTCAGATTGGTCTCGAGCAGGCTCTTGTCGGACTCGACCTTCGACTTCTCGGCGCGCACGCTCTCGAGCAGGATGCGATCCTGCTGCGCCACCATGGTGAGGAAATCCCAGCGCGCCAGGAGTTGCGCGAACGTGCGCGTCGAGAACAGCACTTCGAGCTCGCGTGCCGGTCCGAACTTGTAACTCTCGCGCAGACGATGCGCGAGGCGGCGCTTCTGCCGGCCCAGCGACTGCTCGCTGCGCTCGAGATTGGCGCGCGTCACTTCGAGCTGGTTGTCGAGCTGTCGCTGGCGACCCTGGAGCCGATTCAACCGATCACGCGTCCGCCGCAGGTCCTTCTCCGTGCGCCGCAGCTGCCCGACCGCTTTGTTCTCCTGGACCTTCATGCGGCCGGCGGCGGCCCGCTTCTCGGCGGCCTCCCGGTTGATCTGCTCGAGCCGCTTGCGCTCGGCGCGCTCGAGGCTGTCTTGCGCTGCGACCGGCGAGGCGCCCAATGCCCGGTGCACCGGTGCCGGCGTCGGCAGCGCGGCGAGCGCGACCAGCGCGAGGACTCCGAGCAGGCGGCCGGCGAGTCGCCGCATCACGGACCGACGGCGCGCAGGACGCGCGTCACGGCGATGCTGCCCGCGACCCACGCCAGCAGACCAGCGCCGCCGACGAAGGCCAGCATCCAGAGGGGAGGCAGGAACACGAGGCCCGAGACGCGCATCGCGACCACCTGATGCACACCCGCGACGATCGCCAGTGCGACCGACGCCGAGAAGATCGTCACCAGGAAACCCTCGATCACGAAGGGCGTTGCGATGAAGCTGTCGCGTGCTCCGAGGCGCGACATGATCTCCACCTGGGGGCGTCTCGCGAGAACGGTCAGCCTCAGGGTGTTGTGGAGCACAAGTACGATCGCCAAGGCCACCACGATGCCGAGTACGAGGGCGATGCGTTGCAGCCCTTCGGAGATCGCGTCGAGACGGCGCACCCAGTCAGCGCCGTAGCGAACGTCCTCGACTTCGGGGAACTCGCGGGCACTGCGCGCCACCTTCTCGGTCTCGGCGTAGGTCAGCAGTTCGGACCGCAGCTTGAGACGGATGGACGCGGGCAGCGGGTTCGTGTCGACGGCTTCGAGCAACTCGGGGTCACCGATCTGCTCGCTGAACTCCTCCCACGCCTGGGCCCGGCTGACGAAGGTCGGCGTGCCGTACAGCTCGCGAAGCCGCGTCTGCAAGGCCTGCACGTCGGCATCGGAGAGGTCGTCTCGCAGGTAGAGCACCATCTCGCGTCGATCGCCCACCGCGCGCAGTGTGCGCTCGGCATTGAACGACAGCAGCAGGAACACGCCGCACAGCGTAAGGGCCGCGGTGAGCGAGTAGATGGCGGTCAGTGCGAGGCCGCGATGGGCCGTGAGTGAACGCCAGGCCTCGCGCATGAAGAACGGGTGCATCAGCGACCTCCCGGGAGTCCGGCGCCCGCCGGGGGTGCATACGACTTGGAGCGGGGGCGTTCGCGCAACCGGCCGTCCTCGAGTTCGTAGAGCCGTCCGGGCAGCGCCTCGGCGACCTCGGGGCGCGTCGTGCCCACGATGAGGGCGGCGCCCTCCTTGTGGATGCGAAGGAGCAGGGCGAGCACCTCCCCGGCACTGCGCGGCTCAAGCGCTCCCGTCGGCTCGTCGGCGAGGATCACCGCCGGACGATTGACGATGGCACGCGCGATGGCACAGCGCTGGCGCTGGCCGAACGACAACTCGTGCGGCAGGCGCGCCTGCTCGTCATGCAGACCCACCTCCTGGAGCGCGTGCAGCGTGCGCGGCACGACCTCGCTCTCGCCGAAGTGACCTGCGATGCGGACGGCGAGCGCGACATTCTCGAACGCGCTGCGATCGGCGAGCAGCCGGAAGTCCTCGTAGACGACCCCGATCGTGCGGCGCAGCAGCGCTCGATTGGAGCGCGACAGCCGGCCCCCGGTGAACGTGCCGACGCGGACCGTGCCCGAGGTCGGTTGCACCTCGTGGGTGATCAGCTTGAGCAGGGTGGTCTTGCCCGCGGCACTGTGGCCCAGCACGCAGACGCACTCCCCCTCGTCCATGTTCCAAGAGACATCGTCGAGCGCGAGTCGCTCTCCGTAGCGCTTGCTCACGTGATCGAACTGGATCATCGGGAACCTCCTCCGCGCATCCATGCGCAGCGCAGCGTGGGGTGGCCTAGAGCTTGTATTCGATGCGTGCCTTGTCGCGAAGCGACTTGACCCAGATATCCATCCGTTCACGGAACTGGATCTGGGCGACGGCCTCGGGGAGTTCCTCGCGGATCTCCTCGAGGGTGTACTCGCGCTCCGGGCGGCGATCGGTGAGCTTGAACAGATTGAAGCCTGCTGGGTTCGAGAGCACCTCGCTCACCTCGCCCACTTCGAGCGAGTCGACGCCCTCGCGGATGTGCGGCTGCAGGCTCGAGAGTGAGAGGAACCCGAGATCGCCATCTTCACCCGAGGGCCCCTCGAAGCGCGAGTAGCGGCGAACGAGCGTGGACCACGGCGTGCCCTTGGCGGCCTGCTCGCGGATGCGGTCGACCTGAGCGCGCGTCTTCTCGATGTCCGCCTCGGTCGGCGCGACGCGGACCAGGATGTGGCGCGCGTGCACCTCGACCCACGGCTTGCCGTCGGGGCCCACCGAGTCGCGGCCGGCGACGGACTTCACCGTGTCGCGCTCGATCGGCTGCACGAGGTGCCAGCCGTAGGCGGTGCGGACCGGCGGCGAGACCTCGCCGTTCTTGATCGAGAACGCCGCGGTCTCGAGCGAAGGTTCCATGCGGCCGCGACCGAAGAAGCCGAGGTCGCCGCCCGACTGCGCGCTGCTCTTGTCGTCCGAGACTTCCGCTGCGACCTTGGCGAAGCGTTCGCCCTTGAGGACGCGGGCGCGGATCTCCTCGGCCTTCTTGCGACCGGCCAACAGGGCCAGCGAGTCCGGCGCCGGCGGCAGCTGGATCACGGCGAGGCGGACCTGGCCCGGGAGCTTCGGGAACTTGGACTTGTTCGCCACGAAAAAGACCTCGGCGTCTTTCGCGGCCACCGGCTTCCGCGGGATCTGCTTCTGCACCAGGCGCTGGCCCATCAGTTGGCGCCGGAGCTCGCCACGGTAACGGTCGCGCAGGCGCGCCTCGTTCGTGTTCTCGCGCTGGAGCTGCTCGGCGAATGCGGCTTCGCTGCCCAGGCGCTCCTTGACGTCATCGATCGACTCATCGACCTGCTTGGCGATCTCGGCGTCACTCACCGCGATGCCCTGGCGCTTCGCCTCGGCGATGATCAGCTTCTCGTCGATCATCTGGTCGAGGATCTGACGGCGCATCTCGCCGATCTGCTCCGGCGACGGGCGGCCGCCGCTGCGCTGGATGGCGATGTAGAGCTGCTCCTCGACTTCGCTCGCGAGGATGGCCTCGTCGTTGATCGTGGCAGCGACCTGGTCGATCGCATCGTCCTCGGACGGTGCCTTCTGCGCGGGCGAGGTCGAGGGCTTGGGCGCCGTGGGGCTCGTCGCGGCCGGGCGCTGGGCGGATCCGGAGCGAGCCGGCTGCGCGTGGACGAACGGCGTGACGGCGAGAGCGCCGAGAGCCAGGGCGAGCGAGGCGAGGCCCAGCAGGGCCGCCGCGCGGCGGACGATGGACAAGTGCGGACCTCCGAAAGAGGGATGACCGGGGAGCGGCCTGATGCGGAAACCGGGGCGCAGTATGCCATCGTCGCGCCTCGGTCGCACCCTTTCTACGCCGGGGTCGGCGCACCGCATCCCTCTGCGGGGCGCATCTTTGCGCTTCCCGGACAGCTTGCGGGCCCCACAGCGAGCGCTCGGCGCGAGTGCGCCCGCGCTCGTCCGGCGCGCACGACGGCGAGGGGGCCGCGCCCGCGATACTGTGCCGAGCACTCACCGATCCCAGCCGGGTCGCAGGTGGCGCGAGCGTCGCGCCGGGCGAGCGGCGCTTTCGGTGCCAGGGTCCCCACGTGAAACCCCGCCCGGCGGCTTGGCGTGCGCTGGCGGTGGCGACGGTCCTCGTCGCCATCGCATTCGCGCTGCCTCGCTTCCTGACCCACACGCCCTACCAGCGCCTCGGTGCCTCGATGTCGCGGGGCGGCGAGGTGGAGCGCATCGTCGGCCCACCCGCCGAGGGACTGCTGCGACCGGGGGATGTGCTCATCTCGGTCGAGGGGCTGATGATCGCCGATTCGGTGCAGCGCGCCGAGTTGCGAGCGAAGGGCTGGCCGCGCGAGACGTTCGTGCTCGTGTTCGAGCGCCGGGGCGTTCTGCACACCGTGGACGTGCCACCCGTGCAGCTCGGCGCCTGGCAGCGACTGCGGCTCTACACCTACCCGATCATCGCCGTCATCGCCGCGCCGCTGGTGGCGTTCCTGCTGGTGTGGCGACGACCCGACCTGCCGACGGCGTGGGTGTTCCTGTGGTTCGCGACGCTCGAAGGATTGTCGGTCATCTACTCGCTCTACCAGTTCCCGCAGGTCGAACCCGGGCGGTGGTTCCAGATGTACCTGCGCGTCTATGAGTGGATGGGTTGGCTCTATCCCGCGAGCTTCGTGCACTTCATGTCGGTGTTCCCACGGCCGCGTTGGAGTGCCGGCCGCCGCGTCCGGAGTCCGTGGTTCTGGGTCACCGTGCTCGCCTACACGACGCCGGTGGTGCTGTTCGTGGCGTTGCGCGGTTGGGAGCAGCCGCTCGGGGACCGCGTCTACAACTGGTACCAGGCGGCGGCGTTCCTGCTCGGCATCGGATCGCTGATCGAGCGCTACAGCCGCACCGGCCCGGATTGGAGCCCGACCACCACGCAGCGCGTGCTCGCCCTGCTCGTGGCCTTCGCGCTGTTCGTCGGCGCCTCGCTCAACGTGCTGGCTGCAGACCCGCGATTCCAGGCGCTGCTGCCCGTGCAGGGCCAGCAGGTGCTGTTCACCATCATCCTGATCGCGTGGCTCAGCTCGCCGTTCCTGATCGCCTACCTGATCGCCGATGATCCGATGTTCGATCCGCGGCGCCTCATCATCGGCGGCCTGCCCTACGCCCTGCTCTCGGGCATCCTGGCGATGCTGTACCTCGCGGTCGTGTTCACCGGCCAGCGCTTCTTCGCACGCGTGACGGGCGAGCACACCTTGTTGTTCAACGTCGTCGCGGCGTTGGTGCTGGCGTTCGCCTTCGAGCCGATCCGGCGCAACGTGCAGCGGACGATCGACCGCATCTACGGACGCGATCCCGAGGCGCTGCGTCGCGCGCTCGACGATGCCGGGCGGGAGCTGCTCTCGGCGCTCGATCGGCGCGAGGTGGCCGCGGCGGTCGAGCAGGGTCTCGAGCGCGGCCTGCGCCACAAGGTCGCGCTGCGTTGGCCCGATCAGGGCGAGCCGAGCGTCGTGCATCGCGAGGAGATCCCCGAACACGCGCGCAGCGCCGTGCAGCCGTTGCTGCGACAGGCCGGCATCCGGCTCGAGAACCTGGCGCTCGCCGAGCAGCG
>JAYWEM010000116.1:0-8668 GCA_043779265.1 bacterium
CGACCATCACTGGTTCTCCAAACGCGAGGCGGCGCGCGAGCGTGCCGCTTCGGGCGACGGCTGTGTGCTGCTCACGCGCAAGGATGCGGTACGGTGGCCGCTCGGCGCGGATGGCGTGCGGGTGATCGACGTGGAGTGGGCGTGGACCCTGGGCGGGGAGGCAGCGGAGGCGATGCTGCTGGCGCGGGAATGAGTCGGATGCTCGACACGGACGTGCTGGTCCTGGGAAGCGGGATCGGCGGACTCATGCTGGCGCTCAAGCTCGCCGAGCATGCCGACGTGCTCATCCTCACGAAGAAGCGAGCTGAGGACGGCAGCACGAACTGGGCCCAGGGCGGGATCGCCGCCGTCTTCGATGGCGACGATCGCTTCACGCATCACGTTCGCGATACCCTCCGCTCGGGTGCGGGCCTCTGCGATGCTGCGGTGGTCCGCACGGTGGTCCGCGAAGCGCCCGAGCGGGTGCGTGAACTCGCGGCGCTGGGCGTGGACTTCGACACCCACGCGGGGGACTTCGCGCTCGGTCGTGAGGGTGGCCACTCGCACCGTCGCATCGTGCATGCGACGGACTTCACGGGGCAGGCCATCGAGCAGGCGCTCCTGGCCAGGGCGAGGGCGCATCCGAGGATCCGACTGCTCGAGGACCAGTTGGGAGTCGATCTGCTGCTCGACTCGCGCCTGCGGGGCGTGAAGTCGCGCGCGCGCGATCGCTGCTGGGGCGCGTACATCATGGACCGTCACAGCCGTCGGATCCGGCCGGTGACGGCGCGCTCGACCGTGCTCGCCACCGGTGGCTGCGGCAAGGTCTACCTGTACACGACCAACCCCGACGTCGCGACGGGCGACGGGCTCGCCATGGCCTACCGCGCCGGCTGCACCGTCGAGAGCCTGGAGTTCGTCCAGTTCCATCCGACCTGTCTGTATCATCCGGGAGCGCGGACGTTCCTCTTGAGCGAAGCGCTACGGGGCGAGGGTGCGGTGCTGCGCACGCTCGACGGCGAGCGGTTCATGCCGCGATATTCGCGGGAGGCCGAACTGGCTCCACGCGATGTGGTGGCGCGTGCGATCGACCGCGAGTGCAAGCGCCGGGGCGAGGCTCACGTGTATCTCGACATGACGCACCTGCCGGCCGAGCAGGTGCGCGAGCGCTTCCCCAACATCGATGCGCGGCTCCGCTCGCTGGGATTCGATCTGACGAAGGAGCCGATCCCGGTGGTCCCCGCGGCGCACTACATGTGCGGCGGTGTGCGTGCGGACCTCTCGGGCCGCAGCGACCTGCCCGGGCTCCGCGTCGTGGGGGAGGTCGCCTCGACCGGGCTTCATGGTGCCAATCGCCTCGCCAGCAACTCGCTCCTCGAGGCCCTCGTCCTTGCGCATCACGCGGCCGCCGCGATCCGAGAGGAACTCACGACGACGCCCACTCCACCCCGGCCCCAACCCTGGCAGGTGCGCGGCACGCGGCCGCCGCAGGAGTCGGTGGTGCTCGACCACAATTGGGAGAGCGTCCGGCGCGTCATGTGGGATCTGGTCGGTATCGTCCGGACCGACGAGCGCCTCGCGTTCGCCGCGAGGCGCCTGGCCGTGCTCTCCGAGGAGATCGAGCGCGACTACCGACGATTCCGCCTCTCCCCGGACCTCATCGAGCTGCGCAACATCGCGCTGGTCGGCAGCCTCATCGTCGCCAGCGCACTACGGCGGCGCGAGAGTCGCGGTCTGCACTCGAATCTCGATCATCCGCGGCCCGTGGCCGCGCTCGGCCGCACGACGGTGCGCTTGAAGCGGGGTCGAGGACGCTCGCTTGTCGCGCGTTCCGGCCGCGCCCTATAGTCCGGCTCGTGAGCGGCCACGAGGATTTCTGGGACGCGGTGGACACCCTGCGCGAGGGCTCCCCGGACTACGCGCGAGAGGCCTATGGCTTCGTCCTGCATGCCCTGGGCGAGACGGTCCGCTCGTTGCCAACCGAGCGCCGCGAGCACCCGGTGGAGCGGCATCTGAGTGGCGGGGAGCTGCTCGACGGGACCGCGCGTCTCGCGCGCGATGAGTTCGGCGAACTCGCTCCGATGGTGTTCCGCGAGTGGGGCGTCCGCAGTTCGGAGGATGTCGGCCGCATCGTCTTCCAACTCGTCGACAGTGGTCAGCTGAGCGCCCGGCCGGAGGACACGGTCGAGGACTTCCGCGCCGGCTTCGATCTCATGGCCGCACTCGCCTCGAGCGGTGCGGCGGCGAACGGCGCCGAGGCCAGCGGGTCCGGTCCCGCCGCGTGAGCGCCTTCGGGCGACTGCTCCGCACGCTGCGACCCTATCGCCTGACGCTGGCGGGGGCGATCGGCTGCATGGTGGTCTACTCGATCGCCTCGACGCTCTCGATCGCGCTCGTGCAACCCTTCCTGCGCGTCATGTTCGCCACCGGTGTCGCGACCGGCACGTCGGCCGGGGATGCGGCGGTCTCCGCACCCGGTGCGATCGGGAGCGCGATCTCCTGGGCGCAGGCGTTGCTGCAGCGTTGGGTGTTCGATGCGCCTCCGCTCGTCGCCTTCGAACGACTCGGCGGCGTGATCCTGGTGCTGTTCCTGATCAAGAACCTCGCCGACTACGCGGCCTCGTACCTGAGCGTCGCCGTCGAGCAATCGGCCATGCGCGATCTGAGGCGTGCACTGTTCGCCCACTTGCAGCGCCTGCCGATGGCGTTCTTCCACAATCAGCGCACGGGCTCGTTGATCGCGCAGCTGACGAGTGATGTGGATGCGCTGCGCGGGAGCCTGGCTGCAGGGATCAGCAATCTCCTCAAGGACGGACTGACGCTGGCCGGGTGCCTCACCCTGGTCTTCCTCGCCTCGTGGAAGCTGGCGCTGTTCAGCATGCTGATCCTGCCGCCTGCCGCGCTGGCGCTCGTCACGATCGGCCGCAGCATGCGGCGGCGTTCGGGCCGGGCGCAGGAGCAGATGGCCGATCTGACCGGCCGGCTGCAGGAGACGATCGCCGGTGCCCGAGTGGTGAAGGCCTTTCGAGCCGAGTCGTTCGAGGAGTCACGCTTCGAGGTCTCCAACACGGGCTACCGGAATGCCTTCGTCCGGCTGCGCCGCGTCTCGGCAGCAGCGCGGCCATTCAGCGAGTACGCGGTGATCGTCGTGGCGGTGGCCATCGCGTGGCTGGGCGCGCGCGAGATCTTCGAGAACCGCAGTCTGCCGCCCGAGCGCTTCTTCCTGTTCGTGACCGCGCTGCTCGCCACGATCTCGCCGATCAAGAGCCTGTCCGAGGTCGGCGGCACGCTGGCGACCGGGCTGGGAGCTGCCGATCGCGTGTTCGGGTTGCTCGACACGCCCGCTGCGATCCGTGATGCGGATGGTGCCGTCGAGGCGCCGCCACTTCGCGAGGCCATTCGATTCGAACGCGTCGACTTCGCCTACAACCCGGGCGAGACGGTCCTCACCGGGATCGACTTCGAGGTGCCGCGCGGACAGGTGGTGGCGCTGGTGGGAGCGAGCGGCGCCGGCAAGAGCACGACACTCGACCTGCTCGCGCGTTTCCACGATCCGAGCGAGGGGCGAGTGACATGGGACGGGGTCGACCTGAGACAGGTGACGCTCGATTCCCTTCGCAGCCAGCTCGCCGTCGTGACTCAGGAGACACTGTTGTTCCACGACACCGTCCGCGCCAACATCGCCTACGCGCTGCCCCAGGCCACACAGACCCAGGTCGAGGCCGCTGCCCGGGCCGCGCATGCGCATGACTTCATCGAGCGGATGCCGAACGGGTATGACACCGTCATCGGCGAGCGCGGGCTCCGGCTCTCGGGCGGCGAGCGGCAGCGGTTGGCGATCGCGCGCGCGCTGTTGCGCGACCCTCGCGTCCTGCTGCTCGATGAGGCCACTTCCTCGCTCGACTCCGAGAGCGAGCGTTTGGTCCAATCCGCGCTCGAGACGCTGATGCGCGATCGGACGACGCTGGTGATCGCGCATCGCCTCTCCACCGTCCAGCACGCCGACCGGATCCTCGTGTTCGAGCATGGCCGGATCATCGAGCAGGGCACCCACCGCGAGCTGCTCGAGCGAGAGGGCGCGTACCACCGGCTGCACGCGCTCCAGTTCCGCTCATGAACAGGCGGAGGGTCCGCTTGGAGCGCATCCCCGAAGGCGGTTTCCACCGCATCTCGGTGCTTCGGCTGTCCTCGCTCGGGGACGTCGTGCTGACGCTGCCCGTCGTCGAGGCGCTGCGCGCCGCCTACCCCGAGGCGGAGATCGTGTTCTGGGTGAAGGAGGAGTTCGCCGATGCGGTGCGCTTCCACCCGGCGATCAGCCGGGTCCGCTGCCTCGAGCGCGACGCGAGCCGGCTCGAGGATCTCGTGTCGATGAGCGCCGAGCTGGAGGACCACGACCTCATCCTCGATCTGCACGGCTCGCTCCGAACGCGCGTACTCGGCTTCCGACAGAAGGCATTGACCCTGCGAACTCCATCGGCCCGTCTCGCTCGCGAGCGCTGGGTGCGCGCGAGATGGAGTCGCCCCGCCCCGCTCACCTCGGTGTGGAAGAGGTATGGCGAGGTGATCGAAAGGATCGGGCTCTCGATCCTGGGCCCCCCTCGCGTGCATGCGGGGGAGGAGGCTCGCATGTGGGCCGAGGAGCGTTGGCGCTCGCTCGACCTGCCCGTGGACACGGTGGCGCTCGCGCCCGGCGCGGCATGGGCCACCAAGCGATGGCCCGAGCGTCATTGGTGCGCGCTCGAAGCCGAGCTGGCGGCGAGCGGCAACGGGCGGCTGGTTGTGAGCACAGCGGCGGAGAAGCGCGCCATGCCGGAACTGGCGGCGCAGGTCGAGCGTTCGGCCGGTGCGACCTGGGTGACGGAGCCTCTGGCGCGGGCGATCGCACTCCTCTCGCACTGCCGTCGCGCGGTGACGCACGACAGCGGTCTCATGCACATCGCCGCTGCATGCGGCGTCCCGGTCGTGGCCCTGTTCGGGGGCACCCATCCAGGACTGGGTTTCGCCCCGGCGGGCGAGGGCCACACGGTGCTGTGCCGCGAGGAGTCCTGCCAGCCGTGCGCCCTGCACGGCCACGGTGCCTGTCCCCTGGGCCACCACCGCTGCATGGTGGGCATCGAGCCGATCCAGGTCACGACGGCATTGCGGGAGTCCATGCCTCGCTGAGTGCCGCGCTGGCGAGCGGGCGAGTGCTCACGCTATCCTCCGCGCTCCCTGCCCCTTCGCCCGAGTGAGAGGCTTTCCCGAGCACCGGAGACCGCCGTGAGCGACAGCCCGAACCGCAAGCAGTACGTCGAGGATCTCACCGACCAGTCGGACGACTTCTCGCGTTGGTACAACGAGGTCGTGCGCAAGGCGCAACTGGCCGACTACACGCCGGTGCGCGGTTCGATGGTGATCCGTCCGTACGGTTACGCGCTGTGGGAGAACATGCAGCGCCTGCTCGACCGCCGGATCAAGGAGACGGGCCACCAGAACGCCTACTTCCCCCTGCTCATCCCCGAGTCGCTACTCAAGCTCGAAGCCGACCATGTCGAGGGATTCGCACCCGAGTGCGCCTGGGTCACCGAAGGTGGCAGCGAGAAGCTCGAGGAGCGTTACGCCGTCCGGCCGACGAGCGAGGCGATCATCGGTCACATGTACTCGAGATGGATCGAGAGCTATCGCGATCTGCCGGTGCTGCTCAATCAGTGGTGCAACGTCATGCGCTGGGAGAAGGTCACGAGGCTCTTCCTGCGCACGTCCGAATTCCTGTGGCAGGAGGGACACACGGCGCATGCCTCGGAGCCCGAGGCGAGCGAGGAAGTGCTGCGCATGCTCGAGGTGTATCGCGACTTCGTCGAGAACGAGCTCGCCATCCCGGTGTACGCGGGCAAGAAGAGCGATGCGGAACGGTTCGCGGGCGCCGAGGAGACGTACACGATCGAAGCGCTGATGAAGGACGGTAAAGCCCTGCAGGCGGGCACGTCGCATCACCTCGGCCAGCACTTCGCCAAGGTCTTCGACATCACCTACCAGGATGAGAGCGGCCAGCGTCAGTTCGTGTGGCAGACGTCGTGGGGCGTCTCGACTCGATTGATCGGTGCGCTGGTGATGACGCACGGCGACGATCAGGGGTTGCGAATGCCTCCGAATGTCGCGCCCATCCAGGCCGTTGTCGTTCCCATCTGGCGTAAGGACGAGGATCGGGCGGCTGTCTCGGAGTTCGTCGCCAGGGTGAAGGCTCTGCTCAAGGATCGGATCCGACTGCATGTCGATGATCGCGATCAGTACACGCCGGGATGGAAGTACAACGAGTACGAGATGCGTGGCGTGCCGATCCGTCTCGAGATCGGTCCGAAGGATGTGGCGAATCAGGCGGTCATGAGTGTGCGGCGTGACACGCGCGGCAAGGAGTCCATCCCGTTCGGCGCGCTCGCCGAGCGACTGCCCGCCCTGCTCGCCGAGATCCAGCAGTCGTTGTTCCAGCAGGCGAGTGACTTCCGCGATGCTCAGACCGTGCTCGCTTCCTCCAAGGAGGAGGTCATCGCGCACTTCGCCGCCGAGAAGCGAGGGTTCGTCGCGGTGGCGTGGGATGGCTCCGCGGCTTTCGAGGCCGAGATCAAGGCCAAGTGCGGAGCGACGCTGCGCTGCCTGCCGAACGACCTGTCCCGCTTCGGCTCACTCGAGGGCCCTGGCACACGCGTGGCGCTGTTCGCGCGTTCGTACTGAGCCGGCGTGGCGGATTCGTTGCTGGTGAGGTTGCCCAACTGGCTCGGGGATGCCCTGATGGCGAGGCCGATGCTGCATGCTCTACGGACCGCCTCGCCGAGTCGGGAGGTGGTCGCCATCGGGCCGAAGCCGCTCACCGCTCTGCTCGAGGCGGAGGGGCTATGGGATCGCGCCCTCGATCCGGGCACGCCGTCGTGGCCGCGCTGCGACGTCGCGGTGCTCGCACCGCCCTCGTTCTCCTCGGCTTGGCGGGCATTCCGATCCGGCACGCCGCGGCGGATCGGCTTTCGCGGGGATGCGCGCGACCTGCTGCTCACGGATGCGCTGCCTCGTGTGCGGCGCGGCGATCTGCACTTGTCGCGTGAGTATCTGGCGCTCGCCGATCGTGCGGGTGCTCCTGAAGTGCCGCTGCCCGGTCTGCCGGTCGGGGAGGCGAGTGGCGAGGCTTCAGACGCCCCGTTCGCCGTTCTCGCCCCGGGCGCGATCTACGGACCAGCGAAGCGGTGGCCCGTCTCGCGTTTCGCCGAGACCGGCCGAGGCCTCGCCGAGCGCGGCCTGGCGCTCCGTGTCTGCGGCAGCGCCGCGGACGTCGAACTGTGCCGCCGGGTCGCGGAGGCGATCCCCTCGGCGCTCATGCTCGCGGGTACGACGTCCCTGGCGCAGCAGGCGTCGATCTGTGCGCGGGCCGCTCTGGTGGTGAGTAACGATTCCGGCCTGGCGCATCTCGCAGCCGCCGTCGGCACTCCGACGCTCGTCGTGTTCGGATCGACCAGCAGCGCCTGGACAGCGCCTCTGGGTCCGAGGGTGCGGGTCGTCCAGCGCGCCCCGGTCTGCGCTCCGTGCTTCCAGCGCACTTGCTCGATCGGCACCCTCTGCCTCGAGCGCGTGGAGGTGAAGCACGTGCTCGACTCCGCCGACGAGCTCCTGGCCGCGGCACGGGCGGCGGCATGAGGCTCCTGGTGCAGGGTGCGGGGATGACAGCGGGAAGTCGGCTGCACCGTGCGCTGCTCGGACTCGCCCGGCGGGGTCACCACATCGGATGGGTCGGTGGCACTCCTCTTCAGGTGCATGAGGGGATCGTGGCGCTCGAAGCGCGTGAGGTTGCGGCCCATCCGTGGGATGTGGTCGTAGGGGAGGGCAGCGCCGCTTCGGTGGCCTCTCTCGGTCGGCGAGGTGCCGCGCGCGCGATGGTGATCAGCGTCCATGCGGAAGCCCTCGAGAAGGCGACCTGGCTCGATCGCATGGCGCTCGATTCACTGACGACCATCGTGATGATCGATGAGTCCGATGAAGATGCTGCGCGAGGGGGGACGCATGGCCTGGCTCTGAGCCGCTTCGGTCTCTGGCCGATCGAGACGCCCGATGAGCGCGGCACCGCCTCGAGTGCGGAGACGGAGGTGCTGGAACGTGCCTGCGAGCGCAGTGCCGCGAGGAGCCTGGGGCCGGCGCCTCGCGCTGCGTTGTTCGTCGATCGTGATGGCACGCTCATCGTCGAGCGCGGCTACCTCGATGATCCCGATGGTGTGGAGTTGTTGCCCGGTGTCGCCACGGCGCTTCGTGAGGCGCGATCAGCAGGGCATCCGGTGGTGGTCGTCTCCAACCAGGCGGGCGTCGGTCGTGGTCGGTTCAGTCTCGAGCGCGCCCATGAGGTCATGGCGTCGCTTCGCACGCGACTCCGCCGCGAAGGCGTCGAGCTCGATGCCATCCACTTCTGCCCACACGCACCGGATGAGGGTTGTCGCTGCCGCAAGCCGGGCACGTTGCTGTTCGAGCGAGCAGCGGAGGACCTGCAGATCCATCTGCCGCACTCGGTCATGGTCGGGGACAAGCGACTCGATGCGAGTGCAGGTCAGGCAGCCGGGATGATCGGCATGCTCGTCCGGACCGGATACGGCGGTGCGGAGGAGGGCGCGACCGGGGTTCTCCCTCAGCGTGTGCACAGCAGTCTGCCCGATGCGGTGCGCTGGTTCCTCGACCGAGA
>JAYWEM010000117.1:0-8644 GCA_043779265.1 bacterium
CCCCAGTCGGCGCGCTTGCGCAGCATGAACGCGGTGCCGTAGCCGCCGCTCGCGCGGAAGTTGGGCATGAACACCTGGTAGCCGCCCGCCGCCATCCACTGCGCGGTCGGCTGCATGCCCCATGTGAAACGCGACGAATAGGGACCGCCGTGCAACAGCACGATCGTCTTGAGCGCACCCGTTGGCTTGGCGCCATGAGGGCGCACGAGCAGTCCCTCGACACGCACGCCATCATCGCTCGTCCACTCCACGCTGCGCGTGACGCCGTAGTCGAGCCCCGCGAGGTCGGCGTTGAGCCGGGTCACGCGCGTCGGCATCGCGAGCGCGTGCGGTCCCAGCTCGATCTCCGAGGGCTGGTTCCAACGTGACGTGACGAACGCGGCGCGTCCGGTGGGCGAGAGGGCGTAGGCTCGCGCGTCCCCCTCCAGATCGACTCCAAGGGATACCGGGCCGCCCGAGAGCGGCACGGCCGCGACGCGCATGCTGGCGCGCTGCGCGCTGAGGAAGTGGAGCGTGTCCGACGAGACGTTCCACGACGGACGGCTGGCGTCCTCATCGAAGCCGTCGGTCAGGCTGCGCGCCGCGCCGCCCGCTGCGGGCGCCACCCACAGAAGCTCCTTCTCCACGTGCACATCGCGGCTCGAGCTGCCCGACCAGGCGATCCATCGCCCATCGGGCGACCAACTGGCATCGCTCGCGCCGACCGCTCCCAGCAGGCGGAATGCGCCGCCCGATGCCGGGACGACAGCGAGGTCCCATTTGCGCACGTCGTCGGCGCGCGTCGAGGGCTTGGTGACGAACGACAGCGAGCGCGAGTCGGGCGACCAGCGCGGGGCCGCCACCTGGAAGCGGCCCGAGGTCAGGCGCGTCTTGCGGCCCGAGGCCACGTCGATCACCCACAGATGGTTGAACTGCAGATCCTCGTCCTCAATCGTGTGGTCCCACTTCTTCTTCTGCCACTCGCGCACCAGCTTGGGCAGCGTGTCGAGCATGGTGAAGGCGATCCGGGAGCCATCGGGCGACCACCCGATCTCACCCACCGACTCGGCGAACGATCCGAACGCGAACGGCTCGCCGCCTCGCATGGGCAGGAACCAGATCGACGGCCGCATGTCGTCACCCTTGCCGCGCGTGGAGATGAACGCGAGCGTGTCGCCGGTCAACGACCATTGCGGATCGATGTCGTTCTTCTCGAAGCGCGTCAGGCGCCTCGGCTCGCCGCCCGAACCCTCGAGCAGCCAGAGATCCTGGTCGCTCGTGTTCTCCGCCGTATCGGGCGAGTCCACCACGAACGCCAATCGCGAACCATCGCGCGACCACGTGAGCGCCGTGATCGAGCGTCCGGCCAGCGCGTGTTCGATCGTGAAGCGGGCGGGCGATGCGGCCGGTCGCTTGGCCGGGGCGGCGGCGATCGACGAGCTCAGGAGGCCGACGGACAGGAGCAGTGCGGTGCAGGCGCGCATCGTGGGGTCCTCGGGGACGAATGTCGGACGTGATCGGCTGGAGCCTACCCGTCCGGCGAGAGCGGCGCTATCGCGGCTGGCTCTTGCCGACCTCGACTCGAGGCGGCACCCTCGATGCTCGACCGACGTCCATCCGAACTCATCCCGGAGTGCCTGCCATGGCCCACTTCTCCAAGGAGTCGTTGCAGTTCCTGCGCGCGCTCAAGCGCAACAACCGCAAGCCGTGGTTCGAAGCGCACCGCGGCGACTACGAGACGCACCTCAAGGAGCCGATGGCGGAGCTGGTCGGCGAGATGGACATCCGGCTCTCGCGCATCGCGCCCGAGATCATCGGCGAGCCGCGTCGCTCGATGTTCCGCATTCATCGCGATGTGCGCTTCTCGAGCGACAAGTCGCCCTACAAGACGCACGCCGCCGCGTGGTTCTTCCATGCGGGCGGCTCTTCCAAGGTCGGCCGAGAGGCGCACGGCGGCGGAGCGGGGCTCTACTTCCACCTCGAGCCCGGCGCCTCGATGGTGGGCGGTGGGCTGTGGATGCCGCCGCGGCCGGCGCTGCAGCGCATCCGGGCGGCGATCGCCGACGATGCTCGGGGTTTCGATCGCATCGTGCTCGCGCCCGCACTCCAGAAGCACATGGGCGGCTTGAGCGAGGACTCGATGCTCAAGCGCCTGCCGCGCGGCTTCGACGAGGACTCCCCGGGTGCTCGCTGGCTGCGCCACCAGTCGTTCACGATGGGCCGATCGCTCACCGACGAGCAGGTGGTGAGCGGCCGACTCACAACGACGCTCGCCACGGAGTTCGCACGCCTGGTGCCGCTCGTCCGGTTCCTCAATGCGGCGCTCGGGTTGAAGTCAGCCAAGAGTCGCTGAAATCGCGAAGGGCCGGACTCCCTTGGTGGAGTCCGGCCCCTCACGCCGCACGCCTCGTCAGTTCGAGGCGGTGGTCGCGGTCTTCACCACGACCCGGTGCGCCATCGGCTTCCCGCTCTCATCGCGGTAGTACACCGTGACGCGTGCGTTCTTCTCGAGGTCGCCGGTCGTCTTCATCTCGGCGTGCCGAGCGAACACGATCGTCTTGGCCGCCTTGCCCGTCTTCTCGACGGTGAGCGACGCTTTGTCGAGCTGCGTCACCACGCCGGTGAACTGGCGGAAGTCGTAGCTCTTCTTCTTCGCACTCGGCGTCGTTGCGCTCTTCGCGGCCGTCGCGGTCACCGGCAGCGCCGGGAGCGCAGCGCCCACGAGCAGCGAAGCGAGCGCCAACGTCGCGAGGATCCCTCTCTTGTGCATGCTCCTCACCCCCTTCCTCGGCCCCGGGGGCGGGGCAACGCGCGCACCATGCGCGCCGCGCGCACGCGAAAGCAAGCGAAAACAAAGGGGTTCACGACGGCGTCAGGGGCGTACGCGGCGTGGACGGCTCGCGCGGGTCGCGCGAGCCCGGACGCACGGCGGGTTCTCGCGCAGCGAGCCTCGAACGCGCCGCGCCGCCGTCCACGCCGTGGTCAGCGGGCGATCGGGCTCACTTGCGATTCACGAGCGAGCTGAAGTCGGTCACGATCTCGACCTCGGAGCGAGCACCGAACCGATGCGGCGTGAGCAGGAAGAACCGATTGCCGTCCTCGGTGCAGGCCCAATGGATGGCGTCGACGCCTCCCGAGAGCGGCGGATCGAGCAGCTTGATCGGTGTGCCGGCGTGGAATCCCGATTGCGTATCGATCGCGACGGCCATGATCCCCGCCGGGCTGTCGAACAGCAGCTCGCGGCCGCTCCGGGTCCACTTCGCATGGAAGCCGCCGGTGGTCGAGATCTGCCAGCGACCCGGCGAATCCGAGAGGCTCTGCACGAAGATCTGCGGAGCGCCACCGCCGGCATTGCTCGTGTACGCGGCCCACCGGCCGTCAGGCGAGACCGTGCACTGCCCCAGAGGCGGCGTGATGCCGGCGAGCGCAACGAGCGCCTTGTCCTTGGAATCCGGGTCGATCGTGGACACGCGAGCGAAGTCCGACGAGTTCACCAGCAGGCGATTGCCCGCGGCCGCCCACTGCGTCAGGAACGAGATGGCGCCCGTCGCCTCGCTCACCGAGTCACTGACGCCGAGTCCATCGGCGGAGCCGATCCACAGCGTGCCCGGGCCGCTCGATCGCGAGATGATCGTGGCGAAGCGTCGCCCATCGGGCGACCAGGCGGGGCGCCCCGCCGAGCCTGACGTGAACGTGAGCCTCGTCTCGGTCCCACGCGTCAGGTCGCGCACCCAGACCTGGCTCGTGGGATCGGAGCCGACGGGCTTCAGATAGAGCATGCGCCCACCATCGGGCGAGATCACGGGGCTCGACAGTCGCCCCGAGGCGATGTCGTCGCGGACCATGCGGCCATTCCGGTCGACTTCGGACAGCGTGGTCACTGCCGTCTGCTGGCCCTTCGAGAACGCCAGCACGCCGGTGTTCGAGACCGAGAAGTGCCCCGAGGAGTTCCCGATGCGCACCTCCTCGGTCAGCGTGATCGGCTGGCCGGTCAGCTTGGCGGCTCGCAGGTCGAGTTTCTGAGCGAGCAGGGTGCTGCCGCGAAGGAAGATCACCCAGCCGCCCGGCGCGTAGACGACACGGCCGTCGGAGGTCCCGAGCAGCTTGGAGTCCAGCGAGCCGAGCTTGCCCAGACGGATGTTGCCGCCGAACGTGTTCGAAGCCCCGGTGTTGCCGATGAACAGGAAGTGCTCGCCGTCGGGAAGGAAATGCGGCCACGCGCTGCCGACCTCGCCGGATACCCGATCCACTCTCGTCGCGGGCTTCAGCTCGCCGCCTCGCGCGGGGACGACGCGAAGTGAGTCGGTGGTCCGGCCATCCATCAGGATGTCGCCGCGGGAACCCCACGAGAGGTCGGCTCCCCCCAGCGCCTCGCACACGATGACGGGCGTGCCGCCCGTGACCGGCAGCCGCATGATCTTGCCGCCGACGAGGAACGCGATCTCGCGGCTGTCGGGTGACCAGTACGCTCGTGTCAGTCCCTCGCTGCCGACGATGGGCCGCGAGACGGTCTCGTCCATCGGTCGCAGCCATGCGCGCTGGGTGCCGCTCGAATCGCTGCCCTGGAGTAGCAGGGTTCTCCCATCGGGCGAGACCTGGGGCCACGAGTAGTCGGTGACGCCCGTCAGCGGTTCGCTGCGGAATCGGTAGGCGGCATCCGGCGCATACGCCAGCGGCCACAGCCACGCGACCGCGGCGATCGCGAACAGCGCCGCGGCTCCCGCGATCACCCACGCGAGGCGGCCCGCCGGGCTCGACTTCTCGCGCGAGGCCGTGGCTGCCGTGGCCGGCGCGGGCGTGCCGGCGCTCGAGAGGCCGAGCGCCTCGCCGACCCACTGCAACTGCAGCTTGGCATCATGCGCGGTCTGCAGGCGTTCTTCCGGGTCCTTGGTGAGGCAAGCGCGGATCAAGCGGTCGAGTCCCGCCGGCTGCCCGCCGCCACTCGTCGAACCCGATGGGGCTTCGCCGACGGCGGCCGGTTCGCGCTCGAGGATGGCGGCGATCAACGAAGCCTGGCTGCGTCCCTCGAACGCTCGCCGGCCGGTCGCCATCTCGTAGAGCACACAGCCCAGGGCCCAGATATCGCTACGCGCGTCGGCCTCGCGGCCCTCGAGTTGCTCGGGCGACATGTACTGGAACGTGCCGATGAGCGTGCCCTCGGTGGTGAGAGCCTGCGCCACGGTGGGCGAGTTCGAGAGCGCCGCCGCGAGCGAGCCGCTGCCGCTGGCGGTGCCCGCCATGCCTGTGGCGCGCGCCAGACCGAAGTCCATCAGCTTGGCGCCACTGCGGGTGATCATCACGTTGGCTGGCTTCAGGTCGCGGTGGATGACGCCCGCGCGGTGGGCGCGATCGAGCGCATCCGAGATCTGCGCCCCGAAGCGAAGCAGCTCGGCGGGTGCGAGCGCGCCTTTGCGCAGCCGCTCGGCCAGCGTCTCGCCCTCGACCAGCTCCATGACGAGGTAGTCGACCTCGCCTTCACGGCCGACATCGAACAGCGTGCAGATGTTGGGGTGATTGAGACTCGAGACGGTGCGCGCCTCGCGCTCGAACCGGGTTCGCACCTCGGGGTTCGCCGACAGGTGCAGCGGCAGCACCTTGATCGCGACCTCGCGGCCGAGTCGCGCATCGCGTGCGCGATAGACTTCGCCCATGCCGCCCGCGCCGAGCGGCGCGACCACTTCATAGGGACCGAGCTTGGTGCCGGGCTCGAGCATGTGCGGACTCCTCGCGGGTGGTGGTCGATCGGAAGTCGGCACCGTAGCAGCGAGTCGGAGGCGATTGCACGCCGAGAGCGGCCCGACTCAGGGCCGCGAGCGCTCGGCGGCGGGTTCTCCAGCCTGGAACATCGAGCCATACGCCAGCAGCTGGACCAGCCCGATGAGCGTGAAGTACACGACGCCGAACGCCATCACGCGCCAGGGCTCGTCGATCCACAGCCCACCGCCCGACAACTGCAACGAGGCCACTGCCGCGTCATCCATGCCGAGGCGCGGCATCGGCACGATCACAGTGGCGAACACGCCGAGCAGATAGCAGGCCACGCTCGCGCCCCACAAGCCCATCGTCGCCATCGAGCGCGTTTGCGCAGGCGGCGTCAGCAGCAGGGGCAACATGCGATTGAGCATGAGCGACCAGAACGAGATGAACGGGAACCAGCTCTTGAAGCTGAACGAGAAGGCGACCGAGAAGAGTGAGTAGAACCCGAGCAGTACCAGCACGATCCCCGCGCGGCCCAGGCGCGCTGCGCGCACGTTGGAGTCGGATATCAGCGCGCCGCCGAGCATCCCCGAGGCGTGCACGACGAGGAACTCGACCAGCATCGTCATGTGCAGCACCCGCAGCATGACGGGATCGACCCACTGCGGCGCCGCCCACGCGATGGCGAAGGCGGCTGCCAAGGTGAAGTCGGGCAGGGCACTCATCACGCGCGCGAATGGAAAGGGGATCGGTGCGGCCGAGCCGAGTCGCATGAGCGGACTATCGGCAGGGCGCTCGCCTCGGTCCAGGACATGCCGCCAGCCGGGGCCCGCTTCGCGATCGCTCAAGACCAGTGGCTTCCTGGCAGCAGGGGCTATTGGACCAGCACGATCCTCTGGGCGAGCGCCTGCCCTGAGAACTCGAGTCGAGCAACATACATTCCGGGTGCGGAGGGCAGGTTCGTCGTGGAGTGCGCCGCCCAAGTCTCCATGTACTGGCCGGGCGCCCGAGCGGCATCCACCAGGGTCGCCACACGGCGGCCGCCGATGTCGAACACCGCCAGGCGAACGTGTCCACCCGGTGAAGGAATGTCGAACTGGAGCCGCACGTCGCCTGTGGAGGGGATCGAAGTCAAAGCCCGCATGCGAATGCGATCGCCCGCCATGACTGGCGTGGGAGAGTTCAACGTCACGGCATCGAGAAGCAGCGTGTCGGGTGGGACCAGCACCATCGGCGCGAACACATACAGATCTCCGCCAGGAGCTCCGGAGATGTCGATCGCGAAGAGCGCATTCGAGCCGTAGGGGTCCGCCGTCGGCGTCCGAAAGGCGAGCGAGTCGGCGCCACCGGGTTTCGTCAGAAAGTAGAACGCCAGTTGGGGCATTGGCTTGAGTGCGGATGAAGGCGTCTCGGTGAGCGTCAGATCGCACGAGAACTCCGTACCGAGCGGCTGAAGGAGCACGCTGAGCTCGTTCAACTCCCCGTCGCCCCCAAGTGTCGAGGAATCAGCCGGGAGGCCGGTCCAGAAGATGTCGCCACTGACAGGACCGCCTTGGTAGTCAACGCCTGAGAGCGTTGCCCCGTTCGCTGCCATGTTCTCGATCGCAACTTGGTTGGTCCCCGAGTCACTCGTCGTGAAGGACCAGATGAACTGACCGTCATACTCGGGATTCGTGCGCAGTCGCACGTGCCATGTCGGGGCCGCGACAGCAGTCAGCGGCTGCCAGACCAGAGCCGTGGCAGCGAGCCAGAGAACCCACTTCAGGCGGAGTCGGCTCATGGCATCAGGGAGTCCCGGCTCCGAAATACACATTCAGGTCGCTGAACTCGATCGGTTCGTGGTCGGGGTTCGTGAAGCGCACCGTCTCGGAGATGGTCGCACCCGAGGGGATGGACTTGCCACCATTGAGAATCAGGTAGGGCCTGCCCGGCGGACCCATGCGGCAGGACTGGCCGGCGTAAGCGGTCGGCCGGACGTTGCCCGTGACCCCCAGGACCAGATAGACAGGTGCTGCCAGCGCAGTCGGGGAGTCGTTGCGAAGTCGAAGCGTGGAGATGAACTCGTCTGCACGGCGATCGTATCGCATGCCTGAGAAGCGGACCTCAACTGATGAGGACGCCGATTCGGGTGGTATTGGGGGAAGCATGCTGTAGGCACATGCGATTCCCTTGGTCAGGTCGAGGGCGTCGTGGTTGTTCGCCATCACGCGCAACACCTTCTCGAACAGAGGTCTGCCGTGAGTGGTGTCCACGATGGCCTCGAAGACTCGGGGCTGACCTGAGACGCGTGCCAGGATCGAGAATGAGAGCAAGCCGGGTGGGTCAAGCACGCCGCCGACTGTGAGCGAGGGAAGGAGTGCGAGACTGTCGATCAACGCGCGCGTCTCGGCCGGCGAGCACGCGGCGAACCCCGCCCACCCGAAATCCGAGATGTACAGGTGGCGGTAGCTCGCTCGGTAGAATGGGGAGAACTCGTTCGGGTTGAAAGCGCCGCCGTGCGTCGAGAGTACGAACGTGATTCCATTTCTGAAGGTCGGAGTGACTTGAGTCCACTTGAACTGGACGCTCGCGAGCTGCGAGTCGGCAAGCGCCGAGAACTCGCTGAACGGCGCGAATTCCTGAGCCTGAACCCGCTTCGGAGTCAGGTCGAACACGACGGCGAGGATGGCGATCAGGGCAAGCTGGGATGCGCGGTGCATCTCTTGTCTCCTTGCTTGGGCCTGACGAGGCCTGGGAACTTGAAGCGATGGTTCGCATTGAACTTCTGGAGCGCGCGAAGGAACGTGGGCGTCGGCCCGAGCCGGTCAGGAGCGGTGCCTGGCGTTCTGCGTACAGTTGCTACCTGCAAGGCGGAGTCATACTCATAGCTCCAAAAGGTCTTGCCGAGCCACCGACCCCTTCCGCTGTTCTCGACACAGAGCGCGTTGACCTCGAATTTCACGCGCGTGCTGACGAATCCGCCGACCGC
>JAYWEM010000118.1:0-37517 GCA_043779265.1 bacterium
TTGTCCCAGGCCTTGGCCATGTAGACGTTGGGGTTGGCCATCACCGCGAACGGCGAGTCCGGGACGATCGCATCGCCGGGCCGGATGTCGAGCCGCTTCTTCACGTCCCAGTCGGAGGTGGCGCCGACGTCGATGTACATCTCGCGGATCTCCAGGACCTTCTTGCGTTCCTCATCGCGCAGCTCGTGCGGCGGCTTCGAGCCGACCACGCCGAGCACGTCACCCTTGCGGGTCTTGATGATCAGCCGCTGCGCCAGCACCACATGGCCCCACCAGCCCCCGAGCGGCAGGAACTTGATGTAGCCCTCCTTGGTGATCGACTTCACCATGAATCCGACTTCATCCAGGTGACCGGCCAGCATGACGCGAGGGCCCTTGGCGTCGCCCACCTTCTCGCAGATGAAACTCCCGAGCCGGTCGCGCGACTGCGTGCCGACGCCCGTCAAGTACTTGGACATCAACTTGGCGACGTCACCCTCGAAGCCGGGGACACCATGCGCATCGACGAGTTCCTGGTAGAAGCGAAGCGAACGGTCCATGAGTTCAGGTCTCTCTCTGGGAGGAGATCAGCGTGAACGCGCCGGCGCCTTGTCCCGATGACGGGACTCGGCGAGCGCCAGGTCGAGGATGCGTGCGACGAGTTGATTGAACGTGAGGCCCTTGGCCGCAGCGGCCATCGGGACGAGACTGGTCGGGGTCATGCCCGGGATCGTGTTCACCTCGAGCACCTGTGGTTCGTCACCATCGTCAAGCATGAGGTCGACGCGGCAGACGCCGCGGCAGCCGAGCACCTGCGCTGCTTCGGCGGCCAGCTCACGCACGTGACGCGCCAGGGCCTTGTCGAGTTCTGCCGGGCAGGTGTAGCGCGTCAGGCCCTTGGTGTACTTGGCGGCGTAGTCGTAGAAACCGCTCTTGGGCTCGATCTGCACGATCGGGAACGCCTCCTCGCCGACGATCGCCACCGTCAACTCGCGGCCCTCGACGAACTGCTCGATGAGGATCTGGCCCTCGGAGCCACCTGCCTTGACGAGCGCGGCATCGAGGTCGCTGGCGCGCTTCACGATGCTGAGCCCGACCGTGGAGCCCTCGGCGTTGGGCTTGACCACGAGTGGGAACCCACCCAGGTCGCGCGTCTGGATCGCGCTCGCCGGGACACCCGATTCGACGAGCACCCAGTGCGGCGTCGGGATGGCCTCGCGTTCGAACACGCGCTTGCTCATCGCCTTGTCCATCGCGATCGCGCTCGCGAGCACGCCCGAGCCCGTGTACACCTTGCCGGCGAGTTCGAGGGCCGCCTGCACCGTGCCGTCTTCACCGTAGGTGCCATGCAGCGCGATGAAGACGACATCGGCTTCGCGCACGGCATCGCACTGCACCGCGGCGAGCATCGCCGAGACCGGCAGCACGCGCACATCCGACAGCGAGCGTGCGGAGTTCTCCTCATCGCCCGCGTTGAGCGTCGCACCATCGGCGCCATCAACGGACGTCGTCTCGTGGCCCAACTCGCGAAGCGCCTGCGCGACGCCCTGCCCCGTGCGCAACGAGATCTCACGCTCCGATGAGCGCCCACCCATGAGCACCGCGACCTTCATGCAACCTCCCTGTGAGCCTGATGGATGGCCGAGGCCGAACGGGCCCGGCTCCGCTCTCGGCCGAAGAGCGGTGAGGCCGGCGCGTTCATGGTCCGCGACGGACCCGAATGCGCGGCGCGGACCGTCGGGAAGTACGCGCGCCACATGGTGTTCGCGCGCCGCCCAGCGGTCCGGGTCGCGGATTGAACACCGACCGCGCGCTCTTCTGCAAGCCGGGTGCGACGAGTGCCGCGAGCGAGGCGCTCAGCGACCCCAGATGCTCTGGATGAACCAGGTGCCCACGAGGCCGGTCGACACGATGGCGGCGTACACCCACCACGCCGGATGCACGGCCAGCGCCAGGACCAAGGTGCTCACGGAGATCGCCGACCACATGCCGGTCAGCCCCGTGATGCGGTCACGCCGGGTGATCAGGCCCCCGGGCTCCACGAATCGGGCGTAGGGCTTGAACATCGGCTGGGCCAGCAGCTTGGCGCGAAGCCCCGGGCAACTGCGGGCGAGGAAGAACGACCCGATCAGCAGGAACACCGTCGTGGGCAGGCCCGGCACGAACACGCCGATGCCACCGAGCGCGAACGCGAGCACGCCGAGGGCGATGAACACCCAACGATGGATCTCGAAGAGTGAGCGCGTGCTGTGGGCCACCGGGCGCTGTTCGGGCGAGTGCATGGTGGGTCGGGGTCTCGGGCGGTGGAGGTCGGACTGCGGGCTCACTCTAGGCTCGACGGCTCGGTGGCGCGACTGAAGAGGGGGTCGGCAGAACTTCGAGGCTTCGCGTTTAGGGCACCCTAACTATGGGCCGGATGGGCCGCAAGCAATCGTGTTCCCTGGCGATCGGCTGTCACCCTACCCCACGTCCACCAGCGCCACCGCCATCGCGGCCAATCCCTCGCGGCGGCCGAGCGCGCCCAATTGCTCGTTGGTGGTCGCCTTGACCGACACCTGGCCCGGGGTGATGCCGAGCGCCTCGGCGATGCGCTCGCACATGGCGGCACGGTGCGGCGCGATGCGCGGTGCCTCGGCGACGAGCATGGCGTCCACATTGGAGACCGTGGCGTTCGCCTCTCGAAGCAACGTGGCGATCCGCCGCAACAGGTCGAGGCTCGAGGCGTCCTTCCACTTGGGATCGCCCGGCGGGAAGTGCGTGCCGAGGTCTCCCAGGCTCGCCGCTCCCAGCAGCGCATCACCGATCGCGTGCAGCACGACATCGGCGTCGCTGTGGCCCATGAGTCCCCACTCGGACTCGAGCCGGACGCCGCCCAGCACGAGCGGCCTGCCGGGTGCGATGCGATGGATGTCGTAGCCCATGCCGATCCGCAGACTCATGCGCCCTCCTTGCGCGCGGGCTCGCCCTGCAGCCAGCGCTCGACCAGGGCCAGATCGGCCGAGGTGGTGATCTTGGGATTCGGGGACTCGCTCTCGACGACGCGCACGGCATGACCGAGCGCCTCGATGATCGCGGCATCATCGGTGGCGGCTTCGCGCGCGACGGCGTGCGCTTCGTCGAGCCATGCGCGGCGGAACACCTGCGGTGTCTGCGCGGCCCACAGCCCCGCGCGAGGGACCGTGGCGCGGATCTGCGTCGCCTCGACCTGCTTGAGCGTGTCGGCCACCGGGATCGCGGCGATGGCGCCGCCATGCGCTCTCGCTTCGGCCACGCAGCGCGAAATGAGCTGCGGCGTCACGAGCGCGCGCGCCGAATCATGCACGGCGACGAGCTCGCACTCGGGCGGCATCGCGGCGAGGCCCTTGGCCACCGAGTGCTGACGCTCGGCGCCGCCCTCGACCCACGCCACGACCTTGCGAGGCGACAGCCCACTCGCCGAGAGCAGATCGCGCAGTTGCCGCACCGGGCCGACCACGACGAGCGAGTCGACGTCATCGCAGCGTTCGAACGCCTCGAGACTCCATGCGAAGAGCGGTCGGCCGGCGAGCGGCACGAGCGCCTTGGGGAGATCGGCGCCGAGCCGGGTACCGGCGCCCGCGCACAGCAGGATCGCGCCGGTGCTCATGCGACCTCGGTCACGGTGCCGCCGGTCATCGCGACCAGGTCGGCGGGCTCGAGGCGGAACAGCGAGTTGGGATGTCCCGCGGCAGCCCACAGTCCGGTGAGCGCCAGGAGATCGCGGTCGATCAGCGTGAGCATCTCGGTCGCATGTCCCAGCGGCGGGATGCCGCCGATCGCGAACCCGGTCATCTCGCGCACGCTCCTCGGATCGGCCATCGCAACGCTCTCGCCGCAGGCCGCGGCGACCTTGGCGAGATCGACGCGATTGGCGCCGCAGGTCTCGACGAGCACGCCGCGGCCCGAGGTCTCGCCTCGGAAGACGAGCGACTTCACGATCTGCGCCACCTCGCAGCCGACGGCATCGGCGGCGTCCTTGGCGGTGCGCACTGCGACCTCGAGTTCGATCACCTCATGTGCGAAGCCGCGCGCACGCAGAGCGTCCTGCACACGCTGCGCGGCATCGCTCAGGGGCTTGGGCGAGGCGGGCATGTTCATGCGCGCGGCGCCTTCTCGGCGGGACGAGGCAGGCGCGTCTCGGGCGATGCGGCTTCGGGCCGCAGCGGCGCCACCTTCTCGCCGAGCAGTTGCTCGCACGCTTCCTTCAATGTGGCGAGCGGCACCAGTTCGATCCGTGCGCCCTCGGCATCAGCCTTCTGGCTCTTCGGGAATCCGGCGCGCTGGAATCCCATCTGCGCCGCCTCACGGACGCGCGCATCCAGCCGTGGCACTCGGCGCAACTCGCCCGACAGGCTCACCTCGCCCACCGCGAGTGTGCGCGCCAGCACCGGCCGACTGCGGAAACTCGACGCGATGGCGAGCGCCACGCCGAGGTCGGCGCCCGGGTCGTCCAACTTGAAGCCGCCGGTCACGGTGACGAACACATCGTGCTTGCCGAGCCGCAACCCGACGCGGCGCTCGAGTACGGCGAGCAGCACCGCGAGCCGACGCTGATCGTAGCCGCTCGTCACGCGCTGCGGCGTGCCGTAGAAGCTGGTCGAGACCAGCGCCTGCACTTCGACCAGCAGGGGCCGCGTGCCCTCGAGGCTCGCAACCACCGCGCCGCCCGGCGTGGCCTCACTGGCGTCCGAGAGGAACGCCTCGCTCGGGTTGAGCACTTCGCGGAGCCCGGACTCGAGCATCTCGAACACACCGAGTTCATTGGTCGAGCCGAAGCGGTTCTTGGCGGCCCGCAGCACGCGATAGTGCTGGTAGCGCTCGCCCTCCAGGTAGAGCACCGCATCCACCATGTGCTCGAGCACGCGAGGTCCGGCCACGGCGCCGTCCTTGGTGACGTGCCCGACCAGGAACACGGGGGTCTGCGAGCCCTTGGCGTAGTGCAGCATGGCCAGTCCGCACTCGCGCACCTGCGTCACGGTTCCGGCGCCGCCCTCGAGGTCGCCGCGCGTCAGCGTCTGGATGGAGTCCGCGATCATCACGTCGGGCCGCACCTCCGCGGCTGCCGCGAGCACGGTCTCGAGATCGGTCTCGCACAGCAGCAGCAGGGATTCGGGGACCGCGCCGAGGCGTGAGGCGCGCAGTCGGATCTGCTGCTCGCTCTCCTCGCCCGACACATAGAGGACGCGCTTGCCGTCTCGCCCGATGGCCATGGCGAGTTGCAGCAGCAGCGTGCTCTTGCCGATGCCCGGATCGCCTCCCACCAGCACGAGCGAGCCGGGGACGAGCCCGCCGCCCAGCACGCGATCGAGCTCCTGCATGCCGGTCGAGGCGCGGGCCGATCGTTCGAGTGAGACGTCGGCGAGCCGAAGCGGGCCCTTGGCACCGCCCTCCCCCGCGGGAATCCAGCGGGCGCGGCCCGAACGGACGGCGGGCGCGGCCGCCACGCCCCCACCCACGGGCGCCTCAGCCGCAGTGTTCCACTCGCCGCACGCGGTGCAGTTCCCGAACCACTTCGGCTGCTCGTTGCCACACGCCGTGCAGAAGAAGTGCGTCCGGTCGCTCTTCGCGCTCTTGGTCGACTTGCCGATTCGGGCCATGGGGCCCCCCTCACCGGGGGCGGTGGTGTTCGGTTCGTTCGGCGGGAGCCCGCGCCGCCTGCACGCTGCGGCGGCACGCTCGTCTCCGCATCCTGCAGGCGGCGCGGACTCCCGCCGAACACCGAGTGCGTCAGAAGATGCTGAGGTTGACGTACTTCTTGGGGTGCTTCTTGATGTCCTCGATCAGCGCCCTGAGCGACTTCACCGATTCGTTGACGTCGTTGTAGAGCTGCCTGTCGTTGACGAGCGCGCCCAGCGAGCCCGAGCCGCGATCGACCTTGCTCATCACGCTCTGGGTCGAGGCGCGCAGGCTGTCCATGCGGCCCGAGAGCAGTTCGAGGTTCCTGGCCGAGCGTTCGATCGAGTCGAGGGTCCGACGGTACTGCGCCTCACGATCGGCAGTCAGTGCCTTGGCCGTGTTGGTCACCGCCTCGGCGTTCTGCAACGTCTTCTCGAACGCCTTGCGGTTCTCCTTGACCATCGAGTTCAACTCCTCGCTCGTCTCGCGGAAGTTGGCGATGGTCTTGTCGAGGTCGCCGCTCTCATCCAGGCGGGCCGCCACGCGATTCATCGACAGGATCAACTGATCCACCGTCGCCATGCTGTTGCCGGCGGTCGCCATCACATCGCCCATGCCCTGCTCGAAGATGCCGGAGATCGTGTCGCGGTCGGTGTAGGGCTTACCCGCCAATGCCAGATCGACGGCGATCACCTTCTCGCCCATCAGGCCGACGTTGCGGATCGAGACCCGGCACGCGTCGGTCAGGATGATCTCCGAGGACAGCCCCAGGTCCACGATGACCTTGTCGCCCTGCAGCGCGATGCCGCTCACGGCCCCCTTGCGGATGCCGTTCACCTGCACCTCGTCACTGGCGCCGAGTCCACCCGTCTGGGGGAAGCGCACATGCCACACACGCACCTTGCGGGCGAGCGAGAAGTCCTTGAGCCACGTCACGCCCCAGATGAGCGTGACGAGCGCCACGATCACCGTGAGTCCGACCTGGATCTCCGTCCTGCGTTTCACGCGCGTTACCCTCCGTTCAGAGCGGCTGGATCGGGCCCTCGCTCGAGCCCTCGATGAACTGTCGCACGAACCGGTCACTCGTGCTGCGTGCCTCGTCCGGCGTTCCGGTGAACACGATCTTGCCCTCGTGCAGCATGGCGAGTTCATCGCCCACATGGAAGGCGCTGCTCATATCGTGCGTCACGACGATGGACGTGATGCCGATGCGCTCCTGAAGCGAGCGGATGAGACGGTTGATGACATCCGACATGATCGGATCGAGTCCGGTGGTCGGCTCGTCGTACAGGATGTAGTCGGGGTCCATGGCGATGGCGCGCGCGAGCCCGACTCGCTTGCGCATACCGCCCGAGAGCGAGGCCGGCTTCATCTCCTCGATGCCCTTCATGCCCACCCACTCGAGCCGCTCATCGACGCGCGCCGCGATCTCGTCGTCCGTCATGCGCGTGTGCTCGCGCAACATGAGCCCGACATTCTCGCCGACGGTCATCGAGTCGAACAGTGCCGCGCCCTGGAACAGGAATCCGAAGCGCTTGCGCACTTCGTTCAGGTCGTTCTCGCGCAGCCCGACGATGTTCGTGTCGTCGACCTCGATCGCTCCCTCGTCCGGATGCATCAGCCCCATGATGTGCTTGAGCAACACGCTCTTGCCGGTTCCGGAACGGCCCATCACGACCACGGTCCTGCCCTGTGGGATCTCGAGATCGACCCCGTCCAGCACCTGCTTCTCCCCCAGCTTCTTCTTGAGCCCTCGGATCCGGATCATTCGGCGAAGATGAAGCGGAAGAGGACATTGGCGAGCACGTAGTCGGAGATCAGCACGAGCACGCAGGAGGCGACCACGGCGCGCGTCGTCGCGATGCCGACTCCCTCGGCACCGCCCTCGGTGCGGAAGCCGTAGTAGCAGCCCATCCAGCCGATGATGCCGCCGAAGAACACGGCCTTGATGAGACCCGACCACAGGTCCTTCATGAAGAAGAACTGCTTGAGGCCGAGGACATAGGTGTGGCTGCTGACGCCGATGCTGGTGACCGCCACGACCCAGCCGCCGAACACGGCGATGGTGTTGGCCAGGATCGTGAGCATCGGCAGCATCACGATGGCCGCGACGACGCGCGGCACCACCAGATAGCGGACGGGATTGATCGCCATCGACTCGAGCGCATCGACCTGCTCGGTGACGCGCATGGTTCCGAGTTCGGCGGCGATCGCAGCACCGACGCGGCCGCCGACGATGAGCGCGGTCAGCACGGGCCCGAGTTCGATGATGACCGAGCGCAGGATGACCGAGCCGATGTACTTGAGCGGCACGACGGTGGAGAACTGATAGGCCGCCTGCACCGCCGCGACGGCACCGGTGAACAGGCTGACGATGACCACGAGCAGCAGCGACTGCACGCCGATCATGTGCATCTGGTCCACGACGAGCCGGAACGCGCTCACCCCGCGCACGAGGTTGCGGAACGTGTCGCCCACGAGCAGCGCGATGCGCCCGACCTCGGCGATCGAGTCGAGCACGCGAGTGCGAGCGCGTTCGTAGGTGCGCAGTGTCAGGGAGTCTTCGGACACGTCAGTACGATCTCTCCGAGTCGGACGCGGTCAAAGGCGAATACGGCACGAACTTGGTGCACTCGCGGATGAACGTCAGGTCGACATCATCGGTCGGGCCGTTACGCTGCTTGGCGATGATCACCTGCGCCTTGCCCGGCTCCGGCGTGTCCGGCTTATACATCACCTCGCGATAGACGAACATCACGACGTCGGCATCCTGCTCGATACTGCCCGACTCGCGAAGATCCGAGAGCTGCGGCCGGCCGCCACCGCCTCGCTGTTCAACGGCGCGCGAGAGCTGCGAAAGCGCGATGATCGGCACGCTCAGCTCTTTGGCCAATGCCTTCAGGCCGCGCGAGATCTGCGAGATCTCCTGGACGCGGTTCTCCGCGTTCGTGCTGGCGCGCATGAGCTGGAGGTAGTCGATCACGATCAGGCCGAGCTTGTTCTCGGACTTCAGCCGGCGGCACTTGGCGCGGATCTCGAGCACCGACTGGGCCGGCGAGTCATCGATGTAGATCGGCGCCTGCGTCAGCAGCCCGGCGCCAGTGGTGAGCCGCGGCCAGTCCTCGTTGCCGAGGAAGCCGGTTCGCACCTTGTGCAGCGGCACCTCGCTCTGCGAACAGAGCAGACGCATCGCCAACTGCTCTTTGCTCATTTCGAGCGAGAACACCGCGACCGGGACATTGAATCGGATCGCCGCGTTCTCGGCCATGTTCATGACGCACGAGGTCTTGCCCATGGCGGGTCGTCCGGCCAGGATGATGAGGTCGCCCGGCTGCCACCCGCTCGTCAGCTTGTCGAGGTCGTCCCATCCGGTCGGCACGCCCGTGACCTGCACCTTGCGCTCGAACAGCTTCTGGATGTTGTCGAACGTCGGCTTGAGCAGGTCGCGGATGCTGGTGAAGCCCTGACGGATGCGCTGGTCGGTGATGCCGAAGATGCGCGCCTCGGCCTGGTCGAGCAGGATCGCCGTCTCCTCATTGCCGCTGTAGCACTGCTGCTGGATCTCGGTGCTCGCCTTGATCAGTTCGCGCAGAATCGACTTGCTGTGCACGATGCGCGCGTGATGCTCGAGGTTGGCCGAGGTCGTGGCGTGATCGAGGATCTGCGCGAGTCCGGCCGCGCCACCGATCGCCTCGAAGTCACCGCGCCGCTTGAGCTCCTCCGAGACGGTGATGACGTCGGCAGGTTCGTTGCGATTGAACAGCGAGACCAGCGATTCGAAGATCTTGCCGTGGGCGCTGCGGTAGAAGACGTGGGCGTCGATGATCTCGACGGCACGGCCGATGGCCGTCACGTCCAGCATCATCGCGGCCAGGATCGATCGCTCGGCATCGAGCGCCTGCGGCGGCGCCAGCGGGGCTCCGCTCATCGATTGTTCTCTCAAGGTGTCGGACATGGGGTCCTTCCCGGCGCTCAGGCGCCACGCGCGGGGATCAATCGGTCAGGTATTCCTGGGCAAGTCGCTGGAGATCGTCCCACACGGGCTTCTTGGCACTCGGGCTGCGCAGGCAATAGGCGGGATGATACGTGACGATGAGCTTGGCGCCCTTCCATCGATAGGTCTTGCCGCGCATCGCGGCGAGCGTTCCGCCCTTCATGCCGAGCAGCAGTTCCGCGGCGAAGCGACCGAGGCAGCAGATGATGCGTGGCTGCAGCGCCTCGAGCTGGCGCATCAGGTAGGGCGCGCAGTGCTGGATCTCGTCGGGCATCGGATTGCGATTGTCGGGCGGCCGGCACTTGAGCACGTTGGCGATGAACACGCTCTCGCGCGTCAGCGAGACGCCCGGGATCAGGCCGCGATCATCCATGCCCTTGATCATCGAAGTGAGCAGTTCACCGGCGCGCCCCACGAACGGCTCGCCTCGCTCGTCCTCATCGGCGCCGGGGGCCTCGCCCACGAAGACGATCCCGGTGCGCGCGCTTCCGATGCCGGGGACGGCGTTGGTGCGCGTCCGGTGCAGGCTGCACTTCTCACAAGCGCGCGCCTCAGCCGCGATGGCGTCAAGCACCGGCAGCGATGCCGACTCGATCGAAGCGCGCGCTCCACTCATCGCCGCGGGCCACAGGAGCTCGGCGAACGGGGGCAGCACGACGGCATCGGCAACGACGTGGGTGACGCGCGGCATGGGTTCCGGCTCGGGAAGGTGGGGCGTGTACGCGGCGGCCGGCGGATCGGCCAGGGCGGCGGGCGCGAGCGAAGGCGGCGCCACGGCCGAGGGCGCAGTGTAGCTGCCCAGATCGGGCAATGCGATACCCGCGCGACGAGCGCGCGCCATGCCGCTGAGGATCGACTCCCCACCGCTTCGCTCGCGCTGGATCGCCAACCGCAGCGCCCGCGTGATACTCGCGGCCTCCTGCCTCAGCTCATCGCTCACCGGGCGCGGCCCTTGCCGCGAATGGCTTGCAGCACGGGGGCTTTGCGGACGCTGACGCGCTTGGCCGGCGCCCGGCGTGCAACCGAGGCTCGGGGGCTCGGGCCCTTCGGTCGGGGGGCGCCGCCGGGGCGCAATTCGAGGACACGCTCGAGGATCGCCTCGGCCACTTCGCGCTTGCTGCGCTCGGGCAGTTCGGTCGAGCTCCGGGCCTCGACGAACGTGACGCGGTTGGTCTCGGTGCCGAGCGCCTTGTCCGGCGAGTTGAGCACGATCAGGTCGCAGCGCTTGGACTTCAGCTTGGCGCGCGCATGGGCAACACCGTCCTGCGTCTCGAGTGCGAACCCCACCAGCACCTGGCCGCTCGGCCGCGCTTTGCCTAGACGAGCGAGGATGTCGGGATTGGGCGTCAGGGTCAGCGTCTCGTCGGCACCCTTGCGTTTGATCTTCTGGCGCGACGTCTTGGCGGGGCGATAGTCCGCGACGGCAGCCGCCATCACGACGACGTCCGCACGCGGCGCAGCCTCGTCCATGGCGCGCTGCATCTGCAGCGCGGTCACGACCGGAACCAGCACGACTCCATGCGGCGGATCGATGGAGACCGGCCCGCACACCACGGTCACGTTGGCGCCGCGATCGCGCGCGGCCTCGGCAAGCGCGAAGCCCATGCGGCCGCTCGAGCGATTGGTGAGCATGCGAACGGGATCGAGCGGCTCCTCGGTGCGCCCGGCTCCGATCACGACGCGCAGGCCGCGCATGCTGGAGCGGTGGGTCACAGCGCGCTCACAGGCCTCGACGATGGCACCGATCTCGGCGAGTCGGCCGGGACCGGCGAGTCCCGAGGCGAGCGGACCGGAGTCAGGACCCACGATCACCGCGCCTCGAGCACGCATCGCCGAGACGTTGGCCTGCGTCGCGGGCGAGCGCCACATCTCGAGATCCATGGCGGGCGCCACGACGAGCGGCGCGCGCGAGGCGAGCACCGCAGAAGTGAGCGCATCGGGCGCCTGACCGTGAACGATGCGCGCCATCAGGTCGGCGGTCGCCGGCGCGATCACCAGGCAGTCCGCGACCTCGGCGACATCGACATGCTCGACTCGGCCACGAAAACGCTTGGCGTGGGTGGCGGGCAAATCGAACTGTGGGCGCTGATCGCCCCACAGATCGCTCACCACCGGATTGCCGGAGAGCGCCTGGAACGTGAGAGGCGTGACGAACTCCCGGGCAGCGGGAGTCATCACCACGATGCATGTGGCTCCACGGTCGCGCAGCCGGCGGACGAGTTCGCAGGCCTTGTAGGCTGCGATCCCGCCCGAGACGCCGACCACGACGACGCGGCCCCGGAGCACGGCGGCGCTACTCGAGCGTGGGCTCGACGGACTCGACCTGCTCCATCAACGGCGCGGGATCCTCGTAGTAGAACGGGACCTCGTCGCGGATGACGCGATCGAGCGCCACAACCGTGACCTTGCCGGGCAGGGTCTCGCCGGAGCGGCGCACCCAGTCATTGAGGCGACGGGCCTCACGCGAGGCGATGATGGACAGCTCGTACTTGCTCTTGCCCGGGGGCGGAACGAATGAGGACAGCTTCATGTCGGGCGATCTCCTTTTGGAGGGGATGGTGCTGCACTGCGAACAGTCTAACCGGTCTGCAGCCGCGAGACGCGGGCGCGTTCGGCATCGTGGATGGCGATCATCTGAGCGACCGCCTGCTCCAGATTGTCGTTGATCAGCAGGTAATCGTAGTGCTTCCACTGCGCCATCTCGCCGGGGGCGTTGGCGAGGCGCTGGGCGACCACTTCCGGCCCGTCCGTTCCCCGGCGCGCCAGGCGCTGCCGGAGCGATTCCAGTGAGGGCGGGTAGATGAACACGGTCACGGCATCCGGGCGCACGCGGCGAACCGACTCCCCACCCTGCACGTCGATATCGAGGAGTACCACACGCCCCATCTGCTCGAGCTGTGCCACCTCCTCACCCGGCGTACCGTAGAGATTGCCATGCACCTCGGCCCACTCGAGGAAGTAGTCCCGCTTGATGCGCTGCTCGAACTCCGGGCGATCGACGAACCGGTACTCGACGCCGTCGGTCTCACCGGTGCGGATCGGCCTCGTCGTCGAGGAGACGGCGAAGATGCAATCGGGCCTCGCCTCGAGCAGACGCTCGACGAGCGTGCCCTTGCCGGCGCCCGATGGCCCGGTCAGGACCATGAGGAACCCGCCGGGGGTGAAACGCTGGGGCAACTGCGGCGTATCGGGGGTGACCGACGTCATTCGACGTTCTGCACCTGTTCGCGGATCCGCTCGATCTCCTCTTTCATGATGATGACCGCATGCGCGATCGACACGTCATTGGCCTTGGAGCCGATCGTGTTGGCCTCGCGGTTCATCTCCTGAAGCAGGAAGTTCAGCTTGCGACCCGCCATCTCGGGGCTGTCGATCAAGTGCTTGAACTGCTCGAGATGCGCCGAGAGCCGGACGCACTCCTCGGTGCAATCGAGCCGGTCGGCCAGCATCGCCACTTCCTGCGCGATGCGAATGGGATCCATCTCGACGTCATCGAGCAAAGGCTTGATGCGCGAGATCATCTTGTCCTTGGCCTCCTGCGGCCGCAGCGGCGCGCGCTCGGCGACCAGCTCCAGTTGCGTGCGGATGATCTCGAGTCGCATCACGAGGTCGGTCGACAGTGCCGCGCCCTCGCGCGCCTTCATGCTGTTCATGCTGTCGCAGGCCAAGCCGAGCAATTGCTTGAGCAGATCCCAGGTCTCTTCGTCCGAGATCTGCGCGCTCTCCCAGCTGAACAGGTCGGGAAGCGTGGCCAGCGTGCGCAGGTCGATCTCGCCCTTGATGTCGTAGCGCGTGCGTAGCGTTTGCATGAGCGCGAAATAGCGGTCCGCCACCGGCTCATTCAGCTTGAGCACGTCGCCCTGGTCGCCGGCGCCTGCCCAACTGATCGACAAGTTGAACTTGCCGCGCGAGAAACGTTCGGAGATCAACTGCCGCACCTGGTCCTCGAACGCCAGCACCAGCTTGGGTGCGCGCATCGAGACTTCGCAGAAGCGATGGTTCACCGAGCGGATCTCGGCGGACAGACGAATGCCGTCCTTCTCGATCTCGGCCGAGCCATAGCCGGTCATGCTGCGGATCATGCGGGGAGCCTCCGGTAGGGGGTGGGAACTGGCCAGAGTAAGGGGGTGCGAGAGGCGGCGTCAAAGATGCGGAACACTTTGCTTGACAGGCGTTTGCGATGCCCTTGCCCGGCCTCGGGACCCATTCGCCGAGGCTTTCGTGAGCGGGGCTGGCGTGAATGCTCGCGGCTTCGCGGTGCCGACCCGGGCGAAGTCCACTCGGAGCGGGCGATTCGTCGCCTGGCGGGCACGTCCGGGAGTCGCGAAAGCTCGTGATAGAAAGAGGATGCCCTCGCGACTCGCCCCTGTGGATACTCGTCATGCGCTCACTGACCCATTTGGCGGATCACGTCGTTCTTCAGCAGCTCAAGTCGCTCGCCACTCGGGAACGCACCACAATGGCCGAATTGCTGGCGCATCTGGCCGAGGCCGACGAGCGGCGCCTCCACCTGCCGTCCGCCTATCCCTCGATGCACCTCTACTGCGTGCACGAGTTGGGGCTGTCCTCCGATGAGGCGTTCAAGCGCATTCGCGTGGCACGGGCGGCGCGCGAGTTCCCCGAGATCCTCTCGGCGATAGCCGATGCTCGGCTCCACTTGAGCGCCGTCGTCCAGCTGGCCCCTCATCTGACGAGTCAGAATGCGAGCGACCTGTTGGCGGCTGCCGCCCACAAGTCGAAGGTCGAGATCGCGTTTCTGCTTGCTGAGCGGTTCCCCGTCTTGGGTGCGGCGGCAGGGGCGACTGGCACCGAAACGGGCGGCGCGACTCCTGACTCGTCGAATTCCCAGCAAAACCAACTGGTTCCGGAACCAGTTGGGCCCTGTTCGGCCGACTCATCCCCCGTCGTCGCCTGCTCCGAGCCCCCGAGGCCGAATCCAGCGCCTGCCGCACACATCGACCTGACACTTCGCATCGGCAGGACTGCCCACGAGAAGCTCCGCTACGCACAGTCGCTGCTCGGGCACGCTGTTCCCTCGCAGGAGTTGGCGGCGGTGATCGAGCGCGGCATGGACGCGCTGATCGAGAAGCTCGAGCGCCGGATCTTCGCTGCCGCCGGCCGAACGCGTCCGAGGCGAGGCGCGGCCAAGGGGCGGCATGTGCCGGCCGAGTTGCGCCGCGAGGTCTGGCATCGCGACGGCGGGCGATGCACGTTCACGAGCGATCGCGGGCAGCGCTGCCCTTCGTGCACGCGACTGGAGTTCGATCACTTGACTCCCGTGGCGCGCGGCGGCGAGACGACCCTTCCCAACCTGCGGCTCCGGTGCCGGGCCCACAATCAGTACGAGGCCGAGCGCACGTACGGGGCGGGGTTCATGGCGCGCAAGCGCCAGGAGGCCAAAGAGCTCACGGCGCGCGGGCGGGTCGCTGCGCGTGGCGAAGCGATGCGTTCTGTCGCCGAGGCCCGGCACGAGGACTCCGACGAACAGTCAATCGTACCTACTCAGGCCGAGCTCAATGCGCGACGCAACGAGATCATCCCGTGGCTGCGGCAGTTGGGGTTCCGCGCGACCGAGGCGAAGCAGGCCGCTGCCTTGTGCGATGCCTTGCAGGAGCAGCCGCTCGAGGCGCGTGTCCGATTCGCGCTCGCAGGGCTCGGGCGCGAGCGCTACCTGCGCAGCACGCCAGGAGCGCTCGCGAGCGGCTGAAGCCCGGCGCTTCGCTCGCGGCTCGGCGCACAGCGCCCGGCCATAACGCGAAACGCCGCGAGGGGGATCGCGGCGTTCGCAGGCCCGGACGGACGTCGGGCCGAGACCGGTGGGGGATGCCCCCGGTCTCTACATCGGGATCTTGTAGCGCTTCATCTTGGCGAGCATCGTCGTGCGCGACAGGCGCAGCATGCGGGCCGCGTCGGCCTTCACGCCGCTCGACTTCTCGAGCGCATCGAGGATGCGCTTGCGCTCCTGCTCTTCCATCTCCTCGAGGAAATTGCGTGGCGCGCTGGCGTCATCGAGCTGGAGCTCGCGCGGCAGGATCACCTGCCCATCCTTCGACTGAGCGACGAGCCGATGCACGAGCGACCGAAGCTGGCGCACGTTGCCCGGCCACATGTAGTCGAGCAGTTGATCACGCGAGGCGGACGAGAGTCGGACCCGCTTGCCCTCGTCCTCGCCGAACACCTCGAGGAAGTGATCGATCAGCACCTCGGCATCATCCCCACGCTCGCGCAGCGGCGGCAGCGTGAAGACCGCATGCGCCAAGCGGAAGTAGAGATCCGAGCGGAAACCGTCGCCACTCGCGAGTTTGGACTGCTCGCGATTGGTCGCGGCCAGCAAGCGCACGCGCACGCGCGTGTCCTGGGTGGCGCCGATGCGACGAAGCGAACCGTTCTCGAGGAAACGCAGGAGCTTGGCCTGCAGGTCGACGCTCATCTCGCCGATCTCATCGAGGAAGACCGTGCCACGATCGGCGGACTCGAAGAGCCCCGGCTTGTCGCGATCCGCGCCGGTGAACGCACCGCGCACATAGCCGAACAACTCCGCCTCGAGCATGGTGGGCTGGATCGCGCTGCAGTTGATCGCCACGTAGTCGCCCGTGCGGCCTGAGAGCTGATGGATGCCATGCGCGATGCGTTCTTTGCCCGTACCGGACTCGCCCAGTACGAGCACCGGGATGTCACTCGGCGCGAGTGCGGCGACCTGGTCGAGCATGTCGAGGAACGCCTTGTGGCGCGTGACGAGCCCGAAGGTCTCGTAGGCCCACTGCATGCGGCGCTGCAGTTCGATGTCGCGCACCGGGCGGCGCCGCGGACGTGGCCGGATCTCGGAATCCGAGGTCGCCTGGTCGGACTCCTCCTTGAGACGCTCCTCCAGTTCGGCCAGTCGCTTGTGAGCCTCGGACAGCTTGTACTCCGAGCGCATGCCGTCGAAGTGCTCGATCGCGGCGCGGTAGGCATCGCGCGCCGCACGGAAGCTGAAGTAGTGCTGCGAGTGCGCCGAGCACAGCCAGTCACCATAGGACACCCAGAGCTTGCCCCACTCGTAGGGTGTCTGGATCTCGTCGAAGATCTGGAACGCCTTGGCGAACGCACCTTGTGCGTCGACCGGCTTGCCCGCTCGAGCGAGCAGCAACCCGAGCACGCGCAGCGAGCAGGCGAGTTCGTAGACATCGCCACACTCACGCGCGATCGACTCGGCCTCGCGAACCGCCTCGAGCCCCGACTCGACCTTGCCCAAGTGAAGCAGACACTCAGCGCGGCGGCGCTGGATTTCACAGGCGACATCGCCGCGAGGAGCTAAGGCGACCACCTGCGGTCGAAGCACATCAAGCATCCCGATGCCAGCCTCGAACTCGCCGCGCTCAAGAAAGACATCAATCGCATACTCAGCGCACAGCCACGAGGGCCTAGGGTGTTCGCTACGCGAGACGCACAGTCGAGCATCAAACGTCTTGGTCGCTTTCGCGAAATCTCCGCCGTGGAGCTGGATGAGACCGGAGAGAAGGCGTGCATAGTCGATGCTGATCGGACTGATTAGCTCGTTTGCCCGAGCCATGACGCCTTCCATAGCCACCGAGGCTTCCTGCAATCGCCCCTGCTTCCAATGCACGAGAGCTAGGGAGTGCCGTGCGCGAAGCTCCCACTGCTTCCAGCCCCCCAGCGCGAAGCAACGGCTCGCTTCAGTCATCGATTCGATGGCCGAGCTCCACCTGCCCAGGCCCCGCATACACTGTCCGTGATTGATCCAACCTAGGCCCTCTGTAAACGCACTCTTGCAACGTCGTCCGCTAACGATTGCTTCCATGGCGAAGACGGAGCCAACAAGCCACTGGCCACCGTTGACATACACCGCCGACAAGTTAGCGGCTGCTTGCGCTAGCGGCTCAGTGTCGGCCCGCTGCAACAACTCATCTCGAATGCACATGAGTTCGCTTATCGCCTGATCGGCTCTTCCAAGCTTCGCATGCGAGAATGCGAGCAGAGACCTTGCGAACATGCTCGTGCTTGAGTCGGGCGAGTCAAGCTCAAGCCGAATGATGTCGGTGGCGGATTCAGCTGCGTCTTGGTTGCGGTCGCAATTGAGCAGAATGCGAGTCTTGGTCAGACGAACTTCCATCTCGAACCTGAACGGCAGGCGCCTTGAGTCCAGCGCCAGGTTGGCGAGTTCGAGTCCTGCCTGAATTTCGGCTTCCTTCAGGAGGCCGAGGATGCAGTCGGAGAGCGCGCCTGCGACCACGGGCGAGAGCACACCAGTCGTGCCGTCCTCGAACAAAGCACGGAGCGCCGCTGACTGCTCGAGGCGATTGCTCACTGATTGCTCCGCATCGAAGGCAAGCGAGAGTTTGCACCGAAGAAGTCGGAGCTCACTATCATCACGGGAAGCGCCAGCTGAGCACCGCCCCTAACGTAGTTCTGCACGAACGTGATGAGACGGACTCTGAAGTCACCCGCGATAGGCTGGGTCCGCGCACCGATTCCCCCATCCGGATCCCCCGCCAGCATCCCGCCACCGACTGGCTCGAGAAGGTCCTGCTTCTCGTCGCCGTTGTTGTGTCCGCCTCGCGGGGCGGCTGAGAGCGGGCCGGCGCACAGGCTGAACAGCATCACGAGCGCGAGCGCTCGCATTCCCCACTTCCGCCACGACGTCATGTCCGCGACTCCCCTTTGTGAGTGCACGGGACCTTCGGGAGCAGCCGGCCCGGGAACGGCGGCAGGTCCATGCACAGAACACGAAACCCCATGGCGGCAGGCGGCCGTCATGGAGCGGAGTTCGGGATCTTCGGGCCGGATCGAGAGGGGGATCACGGGGAATGGTCTCCAACGCCGAGAGATCGCTGCACCGGGCAACTTCGCTCAAGCTATCGAAGTCGTCCTGACAGGGTCAACGAATTTGTGACCGGTCTAAAGCGCATTGATAGCGGTCGCGCGTGCGTTGGCGACGCTCGTTCAGGCTCATGTGCGACCGATTAACGCATTGTCATGCAACAACATGGGGCAGCGGCTCATCTCTCCACCGATGACCCATCCGACATTCCCCTTCCAATTCCATCCACCCGTTCGCTAGGGTTTCCACGATGGGGGACACGGGCACCCATCTCGGACCACACGGTCCGCGCTCCGCTCCCCAGGCCGGGGACGGGCACCCGAAGGTGCCTCGGAGGCCGTCGCCCATGATCAGTCGGCGCTTCAACCGCAGTGCAAGGGGTCTTCTCCTCGCCCTGCTGGCCGCGCTCTCGTCTGGCTGCTCGCGCCCGATGTCGGCGCTCACGCCGGACCAGTGCCCCTCGATCCAACTCGCCGGCGTTCCCGAGCGAGGCGAAGGCTCGCAGTCGGTCACCTATCGGATCCGGTGGCAGGGCGCCGATCTCGACGGCAGCGTGAGCCACTTCGAGTACGCGCTCGACCCGCCTTCGCAGGCGCAGGCCGCAGCGGGCCGCGAGACGACTTGGGTTCGCACGGACTCCCGTGAGTACACGCTCGAGATCCGCGGCACGAGCGCGCCGCTCGACAAGAAGGCGGTGCGCGAGTTCCACACGTTCGTCGTGCGCGCCGTCAACGTGCGCGCGGAGCCGGCGTCGCGCTACTCGGAGCCGCTCACGATCTCGTTCGACCGCTTCACGGTCGCGCCCGTCGTGCAGATCCTCACGCCTCGGCCGAACGCGCTGCTGGAGCCGGTGCTCAACCAACCCGTCGATGTGCGCTGGCAGGGACAGGACCTCGATGGCAGCCCGTCCACGATGCCCGCCTACTACAAGTTCAAGCTGTTCCGTCCGGGCGATTCGCCGAGCATCGCCACGTGGCTCGCCAACCCCGACTCGCTGGGCCGCCACTATGGCCCGTCGGGTTTCGCGGGCTGGGACTCAGTCGGCGGTGGGGTCGAGTACCTGGGGATCGATGCCGAGCTCCCTGACGCGCTTCATCTGTTCGTGGTCGTGGCGTTCGATGTGACGGGCGCCTACTCGCCGGTCTTCAGCCTCAACACGAACATGCTGAGGTTCCGTACCGCGCCTGCGGGCGGGATCCCGCCCACCTTGTTCGTCGGGTGGAGCGTCGGCTCCGGAGGCGCACCACCCGCACCAGTCCTCGCTCCGAGTCCGCTTCGGCTCGACGTCCCGGCCGGTCGGGTGATCGACTTCCTCTGGTACGCCGTGCCGCCGCAGGGGGCGTCGATCAAGGGCTACCGGTGGACCATCGAGTCGGTCGACCTCGGCGATGACACGCGGCGCGACAACGAGGAGACCGACTGGTTCCGCTGGAGCATGGCGGGACTCCACGCCACCACCGCGCGCGTCGGCCCCTTCGCAGCCGATGAGACGCACACGCTCTGTGTCGAGGTGACCGACAACTCAGGACATCGCGCGCTGACCATCACGCGATTCCACACGTTCGGCGCACAGCTTGACCAGGACCTCCTCATTGTCGACGACACGCGACTCCTGCCGGACCAGATAGCGGCCACTTCCGACCCGAGCGGTCAGCGCTGCCTGCGGCCCTATGCCTCGAGTTCGCCATGGCCGGCCGCCGCCGAACTCGACACGTTCCTCTACGCCGTCGGCGGCAAGCCGTGGCGCGGCATCGCTGCCAATTGTCCGACACCTTCGAACCCACCGGTGCTCAGCACGCCAGGACTGTTCGCCGGCTACCGATTCGACACACTCGGAACACGGCTGAGATTCGAGGACGCCGTCACGGCCACTCCGATCTCCACGCTGGCGCGATACCGGAACATCGTCTGGCTGGTCGACTCGCCGTCAGCTCAACTGACGAGCATCCTCGACCCGATCCGTCCGATGACCGCGCTGCGGTCGATGCATCGCGCTGGCTCGACCAACGTGCTCCAGAACTACATCGCGGTGGGTGGCCGTGTGTGGCTCGTGGGCTCGGGTGGCGCGCTCGCGAGCCTCATCGACGAGGACCGTCCGGGGAACAATCTCCCGCTCGGCGTGGTGTTCGGCTCGGCCTACGGCGACCTGCCGTCATCGAACTCCATCGCCTCGCAGTTCCACTGGAAGTCGGAGCTCATCGTCTCGCGGACGACGGCGAGCATCGACCGCGCTCCTGGCGTGCCACACGCAGCGCTGCCCGCCGAGCTGCGACGCCGCACTCCGGCCACGGACGCGATACCCGCCTCTCGTTCGGCGAGCGCGACCGCGGCGTTCTACTTCACGAACCTGGATGTGTCCTACCTGAGCCAGCCCAACTCGATCATCGAGGACGTCGACTTGTCTCCTGGAGTCGTCCACGAACAGGGCACGCTCGACACGCTCTACTCACTCGATGGCAGCGGCGGCGGCCTGCATCCGGCGGGGAACACGTCGCCGCGCCCGATCATGACGCACTACCACGGGCCATCGAACGCTCCCACCGTGCTGAGTGGATTCAACTTGTGGGACCTCGCACGCCCCGACGCCACGGCGCTCGTGGACTACGTGCTCGGCGATCTCTGGGGGCTCACGCGGCAGGGCGGCGCGGGACTCGCATCGCTTCGTGCTCCCGGCCGCCTGCCGGGCGTCACACCCGCGCAGGCGGCGGCTCGCTCACGATTGCCGGGAGCACTCGGCCGGAGATAGCCGGATCGCGACGAACGACTGCGGCCGCGCGCGTTTGCGGCCATCCTGCGCGCCCCCTAACGTCGCGCCCCATGTCCGAACCCATCCTGCCCGATGCTCCCGATCCCGCCGAGACGCGCGCGCTCGAAGTGCGTCGTGCGCTCAAGCGGCTGCTCGACAAGCACAAGCGGCGGCTCGAAGCGCTGAAGGGCGACCTCGAGGAGTCCTCGAAGGGCCCCGAGTACCGCCGCGCCGGTGAGGCGCTGCTGGCGTTCGCGCACCTGGTTCCGCCTCGCGTCGAGCGTGTGTCATTGCCCGATCCCGCCGACGAATCGCGCACCATCGAGATCGACCTGGCACCCGGGATCGCCGCCCCGACCAATGCCGCGCGCTACTTCAAACGCGCCGCCAAGGCCGAGCGCGGTCAGCGCGAGGTGCCGCCTCGGATCGAGGCGTTGACGGCCGAGATCACCCAACTCCGCTCGCAGCTCGACGACTATGCCAACGCACCCGACGACGACGTGCGTGCCGGCGCGCAGCTCGTGCTCGAGCGCGTGCTCTCGCTGCTCTCGTCCGGGGCGCGCACGCAGATCCGCGCACCCGAGGTGCTGCCTCGTCGCAAGCTCGGCTTCGGCGAGTCGGTGACGCTGCCCTCGGGGCCCACCACGGCCGCGCCTCGCAAGCCCAAGCCGGAAGTGCTCGGCAAGTTGAACCCCTGGCGCTACAAGACGCTCGAGGGGTGGGACGTGCTGATCGGCCGAAGCAGCGAGGGCAACGACCACCTCACCCTGCACCTGGCGCGGCCCGAGGACTATTGGTTCCACGCGCACGGCTGCCCCGGCTCGCACCTGGTGCTGCGTCGCGGCAAGGGTCCCAACGAGCCCAGCAAGGCGACGCTGCTCGAAGTCGCGAGCTGGGCGGCGTTCCACAGCAAGGCGCGCACTGCCGGAAGAGTCCCGGTGCACTACACGCTCAAGAAGTACGTGCGCAAACCCCGCGGCGCCAAGGCGGGGCTCGTGTACATCGAACGCGAGCAGGCGCTCATGGTGCGCCCGGTGGAGCCGCCGCACGAACAGATGGCGGAGTCGCGCGAGCCGTAGTCCGGGCGTGACGGCGGCGCTTCGATACGCCACCATGGACGAGTCCCCGCCACAGGAGAACCCGCCATGCGCACGCTCACCTTCCTTGCACTCGTCGTCGTCGCCGCCGCGCTCACGTCACCGGCCAACGCCGACTACGGCAAGCCGCCGCCGGCGCCGAGCACACCGCAAGGCGGGTCCGGCGAGCCGCAGGCGCAGGGCGCCCAGATGACGCCCCGGCAAATGGCCGAGAGCTCTTACCGCGACGCCTACGACGACGTGGCGAAGGCCACCGCCGAAGCCGCCGCCGGCAAGACCGAGAGTGCGCGCAAGAAGTTCAAGCGGGCGTTCGATCGCAGTACACGCGCGGTCGAGTACGACTCGACCCACACCGAGGCGTGGAACCTCGTGGGATTCAGCTCGCGCAAGTTGGGTGACTACAAGGCCGCGTTCGCGGCGTATCGCACCGCTATCCGGCAGAACCCGCGCTTCGCCCTGGCGCGCGAGTACTACGGCCAGGGACTGCTCGAGCAGAACGACCTGGCGGGCGCCAAGTCGCAGCTCTCATGGTTGCGCCGCATCGGCGATGAGGCGCTGACCGCGCAGCTCGCCGCGGCGATCGAGAAGTACGAGGCGGCGCACACAGCACCGGCCACGATGAAGCCCGACAGCGCCGCCGCGGACCACTAGCGAGCGGTCGGCTCCGGCTTCGCCCGCACCCGGAGCCGCACCGGATGGTGGTCGCTGTGCTCGAAGCCCAGGTCACTCGTCTCGACGCTCAGCACGTCGATCCCGGGTGACACCAGGAATCCGTCGATGATGCTGGTGTAGTTGACGCCTGGCACATAGGGCGCCTCGAGCGTGCGGTTGGTGGGCGTGCGCGGGTCCACCGCCCACTGCCAGCCGGCGGGTGTGGCGCGATCGGGCAGGTCGCGCAGCCAGAAGCGATGCTCGGGAGCGGCGCTCGAAGCGAACCCGGTGGGCGCCAGTCGCAGGTTCCAGTCGCCGCCCACGATCACGAGGTGGCCCTCGGCGTGCGCCGCCAGCGCCAGGCGCAGCACTTGGGCGAGTTGCGCCCGGCGAAGCTCGCCATCGTCGAACGCCGCCAGATGGACGTTGAACAGCACCCAGGCAGGCGCTCCGGCGCGTGCAGGCAGGCGCGTCTCGAGCACGTGGTAGTGCTGCAGTGTCAGCCCGGCGAACGCGGACTCGGACGGCAGCGCGTGCCGCACGGCGCTGGCGATGCCGTTGCGCGACGAGGTCGCCTGGCCCACCACCATGCGGCCGAACACCGGGATCCCCGTCACGCGCACCATGGGAGCGAAGGCGAACGCGGACGAGTCCGCTTCAGCCCGCAAGCGCGACTTCAGATCCACGCCGTGGGTGGCCCATCCCGGCTCGGCCACTTCCTGGAAGAGCTGCACATCGGCGTGTTCCGCTTGAAGCTGCTTCACGATCGCGTCGAGATTGGTCTGCACGCGCGCGACACTCGCGGCACGACGATGCCTGCCGCCATCGGCCACGAAGTCCATCTCGCGACCGAGGCTCGCGAACCCCAGGTTCCACGTGACGAGGTCGAGCGTGTCGGCAGCAGGCGGCGCTCCCTCAGCGGCCATACTCATGTGCGCCGGCTCAGAGGCGGCCGGCGCATAGGCCCCGAGCGCGCGCCACAGCCATGCCAGCAGCGCGAGCACTCCCAGCAGCACCACCATCGCGATGTTCAAGCCCGCACCTCTCGCTCGGCCCGCACGCTGCTCCGGGCGCGTGCCGTTCACGTCCGTTGCTCCTCGCCCGCCAGCATGAACGCATCGAGGAATCTTGCCACCGGGCTCGGGAAGATCACCCGGACCACCGAACGATGCGTCACCTTGGCCATGATGATCTGCAGCGCGTAACTGAAGAAGAGCAGCCACAGGCTGCCGCCCTCGAACGTGCGCCGCAGGAAGTGCACGGGTCCCTCATCGAGCAGCGTGACGAGTGCACCCTTGGAAGCGGCCAGCAGTCCCAGGTGCATGTCGCGCTCGGCGACGGCGAGCAGTCGCTCGTGTGTGCCGATGGCCATCGCACGAAGTTCCTCGTACTGGGCCAGGCCGTAGCCGGCGATCGCGATCGCCACCGCGAGCAGCGCCCACATGAGCCACTTGAAGGCATCCTGCGACTCCTCGGTGAACACCGACGTGATGCGCGTGTTGAGGAGCACGATCACGAATACCATGAACACACCGACGACCCACAGATAGCGACTCACCATGCGGGTCACGGTGTCGGTGGCGGCGCGGTGGTCGAGGCTGAACAGCTCGCTCTGCGTCTCGGGGGCCTCGCTTGTGACCTGCGCCGATGCGACCACCGCGTCGCCTCGTGAGGCCAGTTCCGCACGGGTGCGCTGCATGAGGCCAAGGTCCCCGTGGATCGACACGGTCACGAGCGCCAGCACGGGCAGCACGAGGCCGGCCCACGTGATGATCGCGAACGGCGCGTAGAGCGCGTACGGGCGCACGCACTCGCGCCCGAACTGCTCCGCTGCCACGTTCTGACTGCGGCGCAGGATCGAGGGCGCCACGGCCAGCAGGTAGATCGACGCACCCGCCACGATCACGACCCCGGCCCCGAGGAACAGCGGCTGCCGCCAGCCGCCCTCCAGGAACAGCAGGCGGAACGAGTCGTTCATGATCACCGAGATCGCGAGCGCCGCGAGCACGGTGACCACGAGATAGCTCATCTCCACCGTCAGCCCGAATCCGTCGAGCCCGTACTCGCGGGTCCACGCCGAAGAACCCGAACGATACGCGGCCATGACCGAACCCACGGCCACGGCGAGCAGCAGCAGGGCGACCAATAGAAGCCAGAGCATGCGCCGACGGTAGCACTCGGCACTCCGCGCGTGCACGCCCCCCCGTCTCCCGCCTAGAATCATGCGCCTGCAATCGCGCCCACCCGGAGCCTTGGAGTCGTCATGACGGGCAATCCCCCGCTCCCGCCGCCCGAGGATTCGATCGACCTGGTCCAGCGGATCCAGGCAGGCGACGACGCGGCCTGGGAGCGGCTCTACCTGAGGTTCCGCGACCGACTGCTGCTCTCGATCCGCTGCCGGCTCGGCGCCTCCCTGCGCGCGAAGCTGGAGTCCGAGGACATCCTGCACAGCATGTTCCGCGACGCGTTGTCCGACCTGCAGCGCTTCGTGCCGCAGGGCCCCTCATCGGTCAACCACTACCTGCACACCTGCGTGCTCAACAAGATCCGCTCCAAGGCCGAGCACTTCGGCGCGCTCAAGCGCCGCGGCGAGGTGGCGCTCACCGACTCCATGCTGGCCGCGCTGCCGAATGCCGCGGACTCCGAACCGCGCTACAGCGACTTCGACACGTTCGACCGGCTCGAGCGGGCGCTCGCGCGCCTGCCCGATGAGACACGCGAGGTCATTCTGTTGCGACTGGTCGAGGACGTGCCCAATCAGGACGTCGCCGTCTCGCTCGGCAAGTCCCCCGAGGCCGCCTCCAAGCTCTATCAGCGCGGGCTCGCACGCCTCGCCGTCCTGATGACCGGCACACCGGCATGAGCGACGATCCGGTCGAGGCGGCCGTCCTCGCTTACCTCGAGCGGCGCGATTCCGAGCCTCTCCTGACCCCCGAGGCGTTCGCCGCGGCCCAGCTCGAGTCGCAATCGGCGATCCTCACTGGCATCCGAGCCGCGCTCGACCTGGAACGCCTGCTCGCGAGCGACTCGCCCACCGAGCGACGCATCGGACCCTATCGGCTGCTCGGCGAGTTGGGCCGAGGCGGCATGGGCGTGGTGCATCGCGCCGAGCGCGACGGCCGCGAGGTCGCCATCAAGATCCTGCCGCTGGCGCCTCTGATGGGCGCGCGGATGATGACGCGATTCGAGCGCGAGGCCGCGGCACTCGCGCGACTGTCGCACCCCAACATCGTGCGGGTGCATGACTCGGGCGTGCACGAAGGCGTGCCCTATCTGGTGATGGACCTGATCGAGGGCCGTCCGCTCAGCCAGATCGCCGCATCGCTCGGCGAGCGCGACTCGGTCGCGCTGCTGCGCACGCTCGCCGAGACCGTGCATGTGGCGCACACGCAGGGCGTGCTGCATCGCGACATCAAGCCGCAGAACATCCTGGTGCGGGCGGACGGCTCGCCCGTGCTGCTCGATTTCGGACTGAGTGTGTTCGATGAAGCCTCGAGCCTGACGATGACCGGCGACGTATTGGGGACGCCTCGCTACATGGCACCCGAGCAACTGACCGGCGGCACCATCGACGCACGCACCGATGTGCATGCGCTGGGCCTCATCCTCTATGAACTGGTGACCGGGCAACCGGCGCACGATCCCGGCACGCGTGAGGCGGCGTTCGACTCGGTGCGGCAGGGCCGCATCGCATCACCCCGCACCCATCGGCCGCAGATCACTCGTTCGCTCGAGGCGGTGATCCTCACCACACTCGCGCGCGACCCTGCCGGCCGCTATCCCGATGCCGCCGCCCTCGCCGCCGACCTCGCACGTTGCGAGCGCGGCGAGCCGACCTGGGCGAAGCCCGCGAGCGCCGCGACACGGATCGCGCAGTCGCTGCTGAGCGCGCCCGCTCGATTGCGCTCGGCGCTTCGCACCACGCTGTCGGCGCCGCCCGAGGACCGCCACCGCGCCGGCGCACTCATCGACAGCGCCGTGCGGGCATGGGCCGACGGCGAACGCGATGCGGCGTGCCGTCAGCTCGATCAGGCGCACCGGCTCGACCGGCGCGAACCCACCGCCGCGCTGCTGTTGGCCCACCTCGAGGGGCGAATGCTGCCGCAGGGTTCACCCGAGGCAGCGGCTCTCGCCTCGGCGCTGCGGCATCACGAGGCGGGTGAGCATCGCCTCGCGCTGACGGAGCTGCCCTCGGCCGACTCGGGCGATGTGCGCGCCTCGCTGCGTTCCGCGATCGCCGGGCTGTCGTCGGCGCATGCCGGCGACGACGCGCAGGCGTTCGAGGAACTCACCACCGCCGCCCGTCTGCTGCCGGGCTCGAAGCGCATCCAGCGCACGCTCGCGCTCGTCTGTCAGCGTCTCGGTCGGCTGGATGACGCGGTGCGCGCGCACGCGCGCGCGCTCGAGCTCTCGCCCGATTCGGCGGACGGCTGGGCCGATCTCGCCGAGGTGCACGTGAAGCAGCGCGCTGTGCAAGAGGGGATGCACGCGCTGGCGCGCGCGGAAGCGCTGGCCTCGGGCGAGCGGCCGCGCCTGCTGCGCATCCATGGCAGCCTCGAGATCCTCACCGGCCGGCCGCTCGAAGCGAAGCTGCTGCTGGGCCGCGCGCTCGAACTCGATCCCGAGGATGCCGAGTCGCGCTTCGGACTCGCCTACGCGCTCGACAGCGATCACGACATGGCGGCGGCGGCGATCGCCTACGAACACGTGCTCGAGGTGGCCCCGGGACACGTGCACTCGCTCGTCTGCCTCGCCAACCTCCACTCCGGCGCTTCGCGCGGCCAGTGCCGACGATGCGACGAGTTCTATGCGGCGCACCCCGATCACTTCGACCCGCGCCGCGCCGAGGCCTACCTGCTGCGCGCCTTCGAGTCCGACCGTGGCGCCGACGACTGGGCGACGCGGACGGCGCGCGACATCGCACTTCGGCTCGAGGATCGCGCGAGCGTGATCGCGCTGCTCACGCGACTGACGCAGGGCGCCGCGCGCACGCCGGCCGTGCTGCGCTTGGAAGAGGCCCTGCGCCGAGTGCAGTTCCTCGCCGGCTGAGCCGCGCGGCTGCCAGCGGCGGCCGCCCGATAAAAGAGTGTCCCGGCGCCGCCCGGAATCCTTCTCTAAGAGGAGAGGGTCCGGCACCCGAGCCAGGCCCCAGCCCCCGAGGAGGCCTGCCATGTCATTGCGCCCCATGCTCTTGCCGGTTCTGCTCGCAGCCCTGTGGGGGGCGCCCGCCGCCTCTCAGGATGCCCCCGCCACACAGCGCCAGCCACGCGCCGAGCCCACCGAGATCCTGGTCCACTTCCGCCCCGGCACGCCGATGAGCGTGCGGGCGCTGATCGCCCAGCGCCACGGCGGCAGCATCGTCAAGAGCAACGCGGTGCTCGGCTACGACAAGATCCGCCTGATCGGAACGCGCTCGCTCGCGGCCGCGCGCGCCGGGCTCGAGGGCGAGCCGAGCGTGCGCGTGGCCGAGCCCAACGGCAGCTACGGCACGCAGTCGTGCACGGCCTGCCCGCAGGACCCGTTCCTGCGGCCGCTGCATGACCCGCTCTCGAGCGGCGAGCATCAGTGGGGTGTGTTCACGAGCGGCGTGCCGTGGCTGTGGCGGCAAGGCGGCGGTGGCGATGCCGGGATCAAGATCGCCATCATCGACACCGGGATCGACGACTTCGCCTCGCCGCATCCCGATCTCGCCGCGAACGTTCACCCGATCGGCTACGACTTCATCGGGCTCGACGCCGACCCGACCGATGCCGGCGCCTACCGTGGCCACGGCACGCACGTAGCCGGCATCGCGGCCGCCGCGGCGAACGGCACCGGCATCGCGGGCGTCGCGTACGCGTGCAAGCTGATCATCGTGCGCGTGCTCGACTGCGCCGCTGCGAACGACTGCCCCGGCAGCTACGACGCGGTCGCCGACGGCATCCAGTACGCCGCGGACCAGGGCGCCCGTGTCCTCAACCTGAGCCTCGGCGGGCGCGACCCCTCCCCCACGGTGCGCAAGGCGGTGCAGTACGCGATCGCTCGCGGCTGCATCGTGGTGGCCGCCGCCGGCAACGACAGCGAGACGACGCTCAGCTACCCCGCGGCCTACCCCGAGGTGATCGCGGTCGGCGCCAGCGACTCACTCGACCAGGTGCCCGCCTTCTCCAACTCGGGTCCGGGACTCGACCTCGTCGCGCCCGGCACGCGGATCCTCAGCACCTGGCCGGGGCCCGGCTATCTGCGCGCCTCCGGCACGTCGCAGGCCACGCCACTCGTCGCGGGCGTCGCCGCCATCGTCGCCTCTCGCAACCCGAAGATCACGAGTGAGGAGATGGAGTCCTATCTGAGAAGCCACGCCACACCACTCGCCGCGGCGAATGCCGATCGCGATGGCGAGGGCCGACTCTCGTTCCCGTGGCTCTCCGACTGGAGCGACCTGCCGCCGCCCTATGGCGCCGCGGGGCATGGCGGCTTCCTGTGGGAGTGGCTCGGGTTCGACGCCTCGGCGGAAGGCTCGATCTTCGATCTCTACGACACCGACTTCCGTCCCAACATCGGCGCGCCGCATCACACCGACGGCTACGACGATGGCGTCTTCCCCGCCTCGATCCCGCGGCTGCCGTTGCTGCCGGCGCACTTCGCGCCCGGAGCGGCGCTCGATGTCGGATTGAGCGTGTCGCGGTTCGACGGGCCGCGCTACGGCGCCGACCCCCTGAAGAGCCTGCATCTCGACATGTGGATCGATTGGGATGGCGACGGCCTGTTCGAGCAGAGCGTGCCTGCCAGTGCTGAGCATGTCGTGGTCGACCACGTCGAGAATCCGGCGACCTGGGGCGGCAACGGCAAGTTGGCGACCCGGCCGATCGCTCCCGTCGCCGAGCACATCCGCGGCAATCCCCTGCGGGTGCGCACACGGCTCGCCTATGGCGCCAGCGCGGGCTCGCCGGATGCGTTCTCCTACTACGGCGAGGTCGAGGACGACCACTTCATCAACTTCGTCGAGGACTTCGATGTCACGCGCCGCGTGCACTCGCCGGGCGTCTACACGATCACCGACTCGTGGTCGATCTCGCCCGATCCGTGGAACGGTTGCTCCCACCGTGGGCAGCACCAGCTCGCGAGATCGGCCCATCCGGCGATCGGGGCGCCGTGCAATGGCTTCATCGAGCGCATCAACGTCCTGGCCACGCCCACGATGGACTGGTCGGAGTACACCCGGGCGAGTGTCGCCTTCTGGTACTGCCACTCGGCGAGCAACTGCAGCCCAGCGGGCGAGTTCTGTCGGGTGCGGATCGACACCTCGGGCGTCAAGCACGACATCAGTCCCATCCCGACCGGCACCGGCATGCTCACGCTCGACCTCACGCCCTTCGTCGGCAGCGAAGCGGTGATCATCGAGTTCGTCGAGCACACCGACTGGAACGGGAGGCTCGCAATCGACGACCTCGTCGTCTCAGCGTATGACGACAGTCCGCCGAGCCCGGTCACCAATCTGTTCGCCGATCGTCTCGGCGGTTCCAAACGTATCGACCTGCTGTGGACCGCGCCGCGGGACAACGGCACCGTGCCGGCCGTGACGACCCAGCAGCTCGCGAGTCTGTACGACGTCCGCTACCACACCGCGCCGATCACGTCGGAGGCCGCGTGGGATGCGGCCCAGCGCGTGGATCCGCGCGAGGTGCTGGGCGCTGCGCTCGTGCCCGGAACGGCGGGCACCTCGCAGTCGAATCGGATCGCCGCCCCCTCGGCGTTCCAGACCTACTTCCTCGCGCTGCGGACGGGCGATGAAGTGGTGAGCTTGTCGCCCACGTCCAACTCGCCCTCGGTCGGCGCATTGCCGACGCTCGATGTCGCCGTCACGGGATTCCCGGACACGCTGCTCACACCGGGCGACACCGCCGACGTGCGGTTCGTGGTCAAGAACGTGGGCAATGCACCGGACACCTACGCCATCGAGGCGACCGACACGCAGGGCTGGCCGCTGCTCGGGCTGCCCTCGGCGATCGCGCTCGAGCCCGCCGCCGAACAGGTGTTCGTGTTGCCGGTCGTGACCTCAGGCGGTGGCGGCGATCGCGACAGCGTGCGCCTCGTGGCGTGGTCGCTCGCCGACAGCAGCGTGCGGGCCGAGGCCGAGAGCATTGTCGAGACGACCGCCACCACCGATGTCGGCAGCGGACTGGTGAGCTTGGCCGCTCCCGGGCTGCACTCGATCGGGCCGAACCCATTCCGCAGCGAGGTGCGCTTCGAGTTGCGGGCCTCGCGCTCGGAACTCACGTCGGTCGGCGTCTACGACCTGAGCGGGCGACTGGTCCGCCGACTCGTCGATCGCGTCGTGTCGGCTGGCCTGCACACGCTGACTTGGGACGGGCGTGATGCCAACGGCGGCTCGGTCGCCAGCGGCGTCTACTACCTGAAGTTGAGGACAGCGGGGATCGAGCAGTCCCGCGGCCTGCTGCGAGTGCGGTAGTCGGGGGACTGCCGGCTCGTCAGGACGCACGAGTTCCCGGTGGGTGGGCCCGGTCGGGTCCATCGCCCACTGCCGGGTCTCGGCGTCCGCGCGACTCGCGCGCGGGGCGCCCTCCTCGTTAGAGTGCGCACCATGACCCTCTCCAGCGGTGCACGGCTCGGACCCTACGAGATCCTCTCCCCACTCGGCTCGGGCGGCATGGGCGAGGTCTATCGCGCCCGCGACGCGCGGCTCGGGCGCGACGTCGCGATCAAGGTGCTCCCCGAGCACCTCTCGCTCCACCCCGAAGTGCGCGCCCGATTCGAGCGCGAGGCCAAGACCGTCTCGTCGCTCAACCATCCCAACATCTGCACGCTGTTCGATGTCGGCCGAGAAGGCGACAAGGACTACCTCGTGATGGAGTTGGTCGAGGGCGAGTCGTTGGCGCAACGCCTCGCCAAGGGCGCGCTGCCGATGGGCGACGTGCTGCGGATCGGGGCGCAGATCGCCGACGCACTCGATCGCGCCCACCGCGCCGGCGTCATCCATCGCGACCTGAAGCCCGCCAACGTGATGCTGGCCAAGAACGGCGCCAAGCTCATGGACTTCGGGCTCGCCCGCGAGACCGGCATGGCGGGCCCGGGCAGCGGCTCGCGCCTCTCGGCGATGTCGCAATCGCCCACGCGCGCAGCGCCCCTGACCACCGAGGGCACCATCATCGGGACGTTCCAGTACATGGCGCCCGAACAGTTGGAAGGCGTCGAGGCCGACGCACGCTGCGACCTGTGGGCGCTCGGCTGCGTGCTGCACGAGATGGCCACCGGCCAGCGCGCCTTCGAGGGCCGCAGTCAGGCGTCATTGATCTCGGCGATCATGACCGCGCAACCCGCGCCGGTCTCGCAACTCGTGCCGCTCGCCCCTGCGGCGCTCGATCGCCTGGTGAGCCGCTGCCTCGCCAAGGACGTGGACGATCGCTGGCAGTCGGCGCGCGACCTCATGCACGAACTGCGCGCCATCGGCGAGCCGGGCACAGGCAGCGTCACGGGCGCGCCGGCGGTGGCGCGTTCCACGCGGCGAGGCGCGAGCCTGTGGCAGGCGGTCGCGGTCGCGGCGGCGGCGTTCGCCGCGGGGGCCGCACTCATCCTGCTGCTGCAGCGAGGTGAGCCGGACGTGGGCCCCTTCGTGCTCGACGTGCCGTTGCCTTCGGGCCAGACCATGGTCGGCGGCGCCGGCGACATCGCGCTCTCGCCCGATGGCCGCACCATCGTGCTCTCGCTGCGTGACTCCGCGGGCGTCGCGCGACTCTGGCAGCGGCCGTTGGACGGCAAGCCGGCCACGCCCATCGAGGGCACCGAGGGCGCCGTGATGCCGTTCTGGTCCCCCGATGGCAAGTCCATCGGCTTCTTCGGCGGCGAGAACCTGCGACGCGTGCGGCTCGCAGGAGGCACCTCGCAGGTGCTGTGCCGAGCGGCCGGCGGTCGCGGCGCCAGCTGGGGGGCGAATGGCGACATCCTGTTCACGCCCGGCGCCGAAGGGCCTGTCTTCCGCGTCTCCGACCAGGGCGGCACGCCCGTGGCGGTGACCACGGTGGATACGGCGCGCGGCGAGATCGGACATCGCTACGCGCGGCTTCTGCCGGATGGACGGCGATTCCTCTACGCGACGCTGCCCGCCAAGGAGGGCGAGCACGAGATCTTCCTCGGGGAACTCGGCTCGACGAAATCCAAGTTCGTGATGCGCGCCGACGGCGTGCCCACCTACACGCGCGACGGCTGGCTGATCCACCGGCGCAACCGCCTGTTGGCCGCGCAGCGCTTCGACCCGGGCTCGGCCAAGCTGACCGGTGCTCCGATCCCCCTGTTCGAAGTGGGCACCCTGGTCGGGATCCAGGCCACGCCGACCGCCTGGTGCACGGAGGGCGGCCTCCTGCTCACGCTCAACGCCACCAGCACCCGCTCGGAACTGACGGTGCGGAGTCGCGGCGGCGAACGACTGCAGGCGCCGATGCTCGTGAACAGCATGATCGACCCGGCCCTCTCGCCCGATGGCCGCCGACTCGTCTTCTCGCAGGGCACACCGACCTCCACGTCCAGTTCCGGCTGGAACCTGTGGACATTCGACCTCGCGCGCGGCCTCGCCAGCCAACTCACATTCGACGGCAGCGGCTGCTTCAGCCCGAACTGGTCGCCCGATGGCCGCGAGGTCGTCTACCACTCCAACGTGGCCGGCTCGTATGCGCTGTATGTGAAGGCCGTGGACAGCGGGGCCGCGCCGCGACTCCTGTTCAAACCCGACGGCCTCACGATCAATGCGAACGATTGGACGAGAGACGGCCAGTACGTGCTCTACTCGGTCACAGACTCCAAAACGGCCGAGGACGTGCACTTGCTCTCGATGGATGGCAGCGGCCGGACGAGGCCGCTGTTGACGACTGCCGCGAACGAAGATGGCGCGAAGGTCTCACCCGATGGCCGCTGGATGGTCTACCAATCGGACGAGAGCGGTCGCACGGAGGTCTACGTGGCCTCGTTCCCGGGACTCGGCTCCAAACGACAGGTGTCGCTGGCCGGTGGTGCGGATGCGCGTTGGCGGAGTGACGGACGGCAGATCCAGTTCGTCGCAGCGGGCGGGGCGACCATGGGCACTGAGGTCCGGCTGGGCGATGACATCGAAACAGCGGAGCCCGTGAGCCTGGTGCCCCCCTCTGGCGGGTTCAGGTGGTGGGCCGGGACGACCGATGACGGCCGGTTCATCTTCTTCGAACCGCTCATCGGCTCGCGGGAGTTCCAGCCCATCGCGGTCATCGGATGGCGGAAACTTCTCGAGTCCTCGAAGTGAGCGCAGCGCCCGGCGCGAGTCTGACCGACACGCTGTGCACGCAGTGCGGCCTGTGCTGTGACGGCACGCTGTTCGCCGACGTCGAGCTGGCTGGCCCAGCCGAGGCCGCACGGCTCGAGACGCTGGGGCTCGATATCCTCGAAGACGGCGACGACAGCGCGCAGATGCAGCTGCCGTGCGCCGGCCTGAAGGGCACGAGGTGCAGCGTGTACGCGCACCGGCCGCGCTGCTGCCGGAGCTTCGAATGCCAGCTGCTGATCGACACGCGCGCAGGCGCGGTCTCGGTTCCGCGCGCGATGGCGCGCATCCGTAAGACGCGCACGCAGGTGGGGCTCGTCAAGCGTCTGCTGGGGCCGCCCGCCGCGGACGCCGAGCGGCTGCCGCTCTCCGAGCGCTGCGCCGAGGCGATGGCTGGAGAGAGCGACGATCGGGCGCACGTCCGCCACCGCAACGCCAAGCTGACGGCCGCGATGGCCGCCGTCGAGCGGTCGCTCCGGGCCGCGTTCAGGGCCCGTCCAGGCTGATCGCCCTCGGTGGATTCCGCTTACCGCACGCTCGGAGCGGGCCTAGCCTGCAATCACTCCGCAGAGGCGTGACGCCTCCTTCGCCGCCGGCACCGGTGCGCGCTCGAGACCCCGCCACCTGCGCCGAAGCATCGTCACGACCCGACGCCGCGGACACGAACGCGCGGTGCCGTGCTCGGCCCCCCCTCACCAGGAGCGACCCATCATGAAGCGAACCATCACCCTCGCCCTCTCGCTCGCCGTCACGTGCATCGCCTCGAGCGCCTTCGCCGTCGGGAACGTCGTCGTCAGCCAGATCTACGGTGGTGGCGGCAACACCGGCGCCCCGTGGACCAACGACTACGTCGAGATCCACAACCGCAGTGGCGGCCCCGTGAACGTGAGCGGCTGGAGCGTGCAGTACGCCTCGGCCACCGGATCGTCGTGGTCCGTCCAGGCGATCCCGGCGGCCACCATCCTCCCGGCCGGCAGCTACGGCCTGATCAAGCTCGCCACCGGCGGTGCCGTGGGCACGCCGCTCGTCGTCGCCTGCCAGATCGCTCCCGCGGGCGGCGCGGCGGGCAGCATCAACATGTCGGCGACCGCGGGTAGGGTGGCCCTGACCAGCAACGCGGTTGCACTCACGGGGACCTGCCCGACCGGTGGCGCCATCGTGGACTTCGTCGGCTACGGCACGACGGCCAACTGCAACGAGACCGCCAACGCACCGGCGGCCAGCAACACGACGGCGCTGCAACGCAAGAACGCCGGCGGACTCGACACCGACAACAACAGCACCGACTTCACCACCGGCAGCGCGGTGCCGTGCTCGCTGCCCACGCCGGCTCGGTCGAACACCTGGGGCCAGGTCAAGACCATCTATCGCTGACACGCTTCGTCGCCGCCAACGCAACAGCCCCGTCCGGGAGATCCGGGCGGGGCTGTCGCGCGTTCAGACGGCCGCGGCGAGGATCACTCGACGCGCACGAGCCTGGCCTGGCCCTCGTAGCCGTCGGCATCCATGCGAACCAGATAGATCCCCGCGGGCATCGCGCGGCCCTGCTCGTCGCGGCCATTCCATGCGGCCGAGTGACGGCCGGCCGCTTGCGACTAGAGCGTTACTCGATGACCACCAGTCGCTGTGTCGACGAGAGGCCGGGAGCCTCGAGGCGTGCCAGATAGAGCCCTGGCGCCAGGCGTCTGCCGTCGGCCGCGCGACCATCGAATGCCACCGCGTGCTCGCCCGCCCCTCTCATGCCATCGACCAGCACACGCACCGAGCGACCCTGCGCATCGTGCAGCGTCAGCCTCACGCCGCCCGCCTGGGTGATCGCGAAGCGCAGGGTGCTCGCGCCGCCCGGGCGAACCGGATTGGGGCGCGGCGCCGCGAAGTGCGCGACGAGTGCACCCGGCGTGTCGCCCGCATCGAGCACGCCGCCCGGCTGCAATAGCGAGGCCCCCGAGACGTTGCCGTGCGTGTCGAACGCGACCAGCTTGTAGAAGTACGGCTGGCCCGCAGCGTCGGTGTAGCCCGTTTCGGTCATGCTCGCCACCAGCGACGAGGGCCCGATGGCGAACCCCGGGCTGGTGCCGCGATAGAGGCGATAACCCGCCAGGTCGGCCTCGGCATTGGGCGCCCAGTAGAGCGCCGTCGAACCGCTGCCGTACTGACCGTTGAACGGCGCCGGCGCCGCCGGAGCGAGGTTGTCGACCGAATAGCCCGAGTCGGAGGCCGACACCCACCACGAGGTGCCGTAGTCGGTGAGCGCCATCACCATGAACGACGTGCGCGGGTTGGAGCCGACGATCGAGTCGCCCTCGGTCGGCGCGAGGAAGCTGTAGGCCGCGAGGCGGCGGGCCGTCACGGCGCCCACCTCCTCCCAGAAGTAGTTGGCGGCGTTCGAGGAGGTGCGCAGGAAGCGCCTGCCACCGAGCGCCGTGAACGGCGAATCCGAGCGAAGCGGCGCCGCGCGCTCGAGCGTGGTCGCGAGTGGCGCCGAAACGGTGCGGAACACCAGGTACTGCGCGATGTTGCGGAACAACGGATCGGTGTCGAGCGGGCTGGCGTACCACGCCACGCGCACCTGCCCGCCCTGATCATTGGGCACATCGCCGACGCCCGCCATCACCGGCTCGGCGCCGAGGTAGCCCCACTCGTCGACCGCCTGGATGCGCACGCCGTAGGCGCCGCTGAAGTCCGTGAAGGCGATGTGCGCGCCGCCGCCTGCAGTGACGCGCAAGTCGGCATTCGTCTGCACGTTCGCGGAGGTGGCGATCGGCACACCATTGCTCTGCCAGTGAGCCCAGCCCTGCGAGCTGATCCGCTGAGCGTAGATGTCGGCGGCGCCGCTTCGAGGATCGTCCCACACGAAGATCGCCCCTCCCCTGCCATCGGCCGCGGCCCTCACTTTGCTGACGCTGCCGCTCGAGACGCGGAGCGGAATGCCGTCGAAGCCCCACTGACCCGTGCCGAGCGCGTCGAGCTTCTGGATGTAGAGGTTGAGGTTGTCGATGGAGAGACGCCCGTCCTCCCAGACGAACACATACCCGCCCAAACCATCCGCCACGACTGATCGTAGCCACTGAAATCCGGCGGCGGTGCAGACGGGCACTCCATTGGCCGCCCATTGCGCCGCGCCGGAGTACACGTAGATCCGCTGTGCGTAGACATCCAGACCAGCGCGGGAATCCGTCCAGCCGACGACGAGTTCCGTCTGGCCGCCGATGACGACACGCGGCGCGAACTGGGTTCCCGTTGCATTGCACACAACGATGCCACTGGCGGCGAGCTGTGGGGCGCCTCCGATGGAGTAGCGCTGGAGATAG
>JAYWEM010000119.1:0-8558 GCA_043779265.1 bacterium
AATCGCAAATCGAGCTTCTCGAACGCGGACCACTTGGCCAGGTTGACGTCGATCTCCCACGTCCAATCCGGGCTCGGCGACCACGCGGCGCCCGAGGAGATGATCGCCGGGAACACGACGTCGGTCGCCACCGTCTGCGCAGGCGGCAAGCCGGCCGCGACGGCGGCATCGAGCGCGGCATCGCCCGTCAGGATCTGCGTGAAGCTCGCCTTGCCGTCATCGATCGTGACGTCGATCTGGCCACGGTAGTTGAAACCGAAACGCCACTTGTCATCGGGGGTGTAGAGCACGGCGAACTGCGGGCCGTAGCCGGGGGTCATGCCGCCCTCGAGATGGACGTCCGCCACGTTGACCGGCTCGCCGCCGACCGTGACCTGGGTCTGGACGCGTTCGAGTTCGACCTTGGCCATGAGTGCGTTGGCACCGAGCGCCACACTCCAGCGGTCGTTCCATGCGTACGCGAGACTCAGGTTGGCGTTGATGGCCTGCAGATGCGCGAGCGTGATGCGTTCGCGGCCGCTGAAGGTGTGGGGCGACTTCCACTCGACGCCGAGGCCGTAGGGCGCATTCACGCCGACGCCATACGCGAGATTCCCCTCGCCGATGCGATTGGCCCAGTAGAGCGTGGGCGGGAAGAAGTTGCCCGACTCCATCTCCTCGGTGACGCCGAGCCCCGGATAGGGGTCGAGGCCCGCGAAACTGGTGCGCGTGGTCAGCCACGTGGCGCCGACCTGCAACTCCATCTGCTTCAGGCGCGTGAGTGCGGCGGGGTTGTAGAAGATGGCGGAGGCATCCATCACCGATGCGGTGGCGGCACCGGCCATGCCCATCGCCCGGCCGCCCTGCTCGTAGATGTTGTAGCCCGCTCCGAGCGAGGCGTTCGGAGTGAGGGCGGCTGCCACGAGGGCAGCGCCGATTGCGCGGCGAAGCGGCTTCATGCGTCCCTTTCTGCTTCGGGTATCGAGCGCGCGAGACTTCACGCGCCCGTTCGGTACATGCCGTCGATGAGTGCGGCGAACTTCTCCTGGATGACCTTGCGCCGGACCTTGAGCGTGGGCGTCAGCTCGCCCGCATCCGCACTCAGGTCGCGGTCCAACAGCTCGAACTTCTTGATCGTCTCGAACGACGACAGCGTGGCGTTGAGTGAGTCGATCTCGGCCTGGTAGAGCGCGCGCACCTCGGGCCGGCGCAGCAACTCGGCGAGCGACGGGTGTGCCCAACCGCGCGACTTGGACTCGACTTCGAGGTTCACGAAGTTCGGCACGAGCAGCGCCACGCAATACGGCTGACGATCGCCCAGCATCACGGCCTCGGCGATCCACTTGCTCATCTTGAGACGGCCCTCGAGTGGCTGCGGCGCCACCTTCTTGCCGCCCGAAGTGACGAGCAGATCTTTGAGTCGGTCGGTGATGCGCAGGAATCCGTCGGAGTCGAACTCGCCCACGTCGCCGGTGTGGAACCAGCCGTCGCGCATCGCCTCGGCGGTGGCCGCGTCGTTCTTGTAATAGCCCATCATCACGTTCGGTCCGCGCGCCAGGATCTCGCCCTCGGCGCCGATCCGCACCTCGACGCCCGGGATCGGCGGCCCGACGGCGCCCGGCTTGGCCTCACCCAGACGATTCAGGCACAGGACCGGTGAGGTCTCGGTGAGCCCGTAACCCTCGAGGATCGGGATGCCGATCCCGTAGAAGAACTCCATGATCTTGGGGCCGAGCGGCGCGCCACCCGAGATGAAGAAGCGCAGCCGACCGCCGACGCGGGCGCGCACCTTGGCGCCCACCAGTTTGTCGGAGAGGCCCGCCTGCAGCGCCAGCAGCATCGGCACCGGGCGGCGCTCGAAGCGCAGCCTCGCGGCCCGAGTGGATGCCTTGATGCCCCAGAAGAAGATGGCCTTGCGCAGCGGCGGCTGCGACAGGGCGTTCTCCATGACGCGCGCGTACACCTTCTCGTAGAAGCGCGGCACCCCCGTCATCACGGTGGGCCGGACCTCCTGCGCGTCGGCCGCCACGGTGTCGATGCTCTGCGCATAGGCCACGGTGACTCCGGCCGCGAGCATGACGTACATGCCGGCCATGCGCTCGAGGATGTGGCAGAGGGGCAGGAAGCTGAGCGAGGTGTCCTCTGGGTTCATCGGCACGACCTGCAGGCAGGCCTCGACGTTGGAGACCACATTGCCGTGCGACAGCATGGCGCCCTTGGGGTCGCCGGTCGTGCCCGACGTGTAGATGATGGTCGCCAACTGCTCCGAGCGCACGGCATCGGCCAACTGGCGGAACAGGCCCGGTTCGGCGGCGCGTGCCGCCTCGCCCAGCTTCATCACATCGGCGAACGACCTCTCGCGCCCCTGCGCCGGTGGCGCGGGCTCCATCGCGATGAGCGTCTCGATGTGGCTCAGGCCGGCCGAGGCGGCGCGCAACTTGTCGAGCTGGGCGGGCGACGAGGTGATCGCCACCTTCACCTCGGCATTGCCGAGGATGTAGCCGCACTGTTCGGCGGTGAGGGTCGGGTAGATGGGGACGAGCACGGCGCCCATGCCGACGGTGGCCAGGTCGGTGAGCGCCCACTCGTAGCGATTCTCCGAGATGAGCGCGACGCGATCGCCCGGCATCACACCCAGCGCGCGAAGGCCCATGGCCAACTGCTCCACGTCCTGGAGCGCGCGATCGGCCGAGATCGACTCCCAGCCCGAGCCCGTTTTGCGCTTGAACTGAGCCGGCTTGTGGTGCTTCTCGACGGTGTCGAGGAACAGCCGGATGAGCGTTCTGGCCATCGAGGGCCTCCTTGGCGCCTTGGAGCATGGGAGAACGGCACGGGAGTGCCGAGCGCATTGGACCACCGCACGGCACGCGGCGACAAGCCGGAATCGCCACCTGGGCCGGGCTCCCTCTGCCGAGGGCGTCTCGGGTTTGACACTCGCGCGAGCCGGGTCGCAAGTTCCCGCCTCGCGGCGCACGAGGCGCCGCGCTGAAACGGGCGGATGCGCGCAGACGAGGGATCGATGACCCCGGTGACCGGCTGGCTCCTGAACGGCGTCCGCACCCCCTTCGTCAAAGCGGGGGACCGCTTCAAGCGCACGCCCTCGTATGAGTTGGGGCGCGTCGCGGCGGTCGAGGCCATGGCCCGCGCCGAACTCGATCCGGCGCGGCTCGACGAAGTGGTGTTCGGTCACTGCGCCATGCCGGCCGAGGCCGCCAACTCCAGCCGCATCGTCGCGCTTCGAGCCGGCGTGCCCGAGCGAGTCCCGAGCGCCACGGTGCATCGCAACTGCGCCTCGGGCATGGAGGCCGTGGCGAACGCGCTCTATCGCATCCACGCCGGTGACGCACGGATCGTGATGGCGGGCGGCATGGAGTCGATGAGCCAGATCCCGCTGCAGTACACATTCGAGTACGCCGAGTGGCTGGGCGGCCTGATGCGTGCCAAGTCGGTGCCGCAGAAGCTGGCCGCACTGGCGCGATTCCGGCCGGCCATGCTCACGCCCCGCATCGCGCTCGCCGAGGGGCTCACCGATCTCGTGTGCGGGCTCAACATGGGCCAGACGGCCGAGACGCTGGCGCGCGAGTTCCGCATCACGCGAGAGCAGCAGGACCGATTCGCGCTCGCCAGCCATCAGAAGGCCATCGCGGCGCGCGCGAGGCTCCGCGAGGAGATCGTGCCGGTGCATGCCTGGCCCGGCGATGAGGCGGTGCACGATGACATCGGCCCCAGAGAGGGACAGACGCTGGAGGCGCTGGCTCGGCTCAAGCCCTACTTCGATCGTCGCAACGGCTCGGTGACGGTGGGCAACAGCTGCCAGATCACGGACGGTGCCGCGGCGTTGATCGTGGCGAACGATCGGACGGCCGAACAGTGGCCGACTCCGCCGCTGGCCCGCATCCGGGCCTTCGCCTTCGCCGGTCTGTCGCCCGCTCGCATGGGGCTGGGCCCCGTGTTCGCGATGGCCAAGGCGCTCGACAAGGCGGGGCTCTCGCTGTCCGACATGGAGCTGTTCGAGATCAACGAGGCATTCGCGGCGCAGGTGCTCGCCTGCTGCGAGGCCTCGCGCTCGGTCGAGTTCGCCAGGCGCGAACTGGGCCGCGACGCGGCGCTGGGAGAGATCCCGGCTGAGCTCCTCAATGTGAATGGCGGCGCCATCGCGCTGGGTCATCCGGTCGGCACGAGCGGCGCCCGGCTGCTGCTGACGCTGGCGCACGAACTGCGCCGCCGCGGCCTCAAGCGCGGTATGGCGGCGCTGTGCGTGGGCGGCGGCCAAGGCGCGGCGTTCATCGTGGAGCGGCCGTGAGCGGCGCGATCTTCCGCATCGAGCGGGCGGGCGAGGGACTGCTGCATCTGGTGATGGAGCATCCGGATCGCAAGCTCAACGTGCTCGATGAGGCGGCGCTCGCCTCGCTCGAGGCGGTGCTGCCCGAGTTGGAATCGGCGCGCGAGGCCAAGGGGCTGATCCTGACGAGCGGCAAGCCCGGCTCGTTCATCGCCGGCGCCGATGTCGAGGCGATCGGCGCCATCACCGACGAGGCCGTGGTGCTGGCGTTGATCCGCCGCGCCCATGCGGCGCTCACGCGGCTCGAGCGGCTGCCCTACGCCACCGTCGCCGCGATCGATGGCGTCTGCCTGGGGGGCGGCACCGAGATCGCGCTGTGCTGCGACTCGCGCATCGCGAGCGAGGACAAGCGCACGCAGATCGGCCTGCCCGAGGTCATGCTCGGGATCTATCCCGGCTTCGGCGGCACCACGCGCCTGCCCGGCGTCGTCGGCTACGTGAACGCACTCGACTTGATCCTGACCGGCCGCTCGCTCGATGCGCGCCGCGCCGAGAAGATGGGGCTGATCGCGCGCGCCGTGCCGGCGGCCTGGTTGCTGGAGGCCGCTGCGAAGCGGGTCGCCGAAGTCGCCAAGCGCGAGGGCGGCCAGCGCCGCGACCGCTGGCGCGCGCGCGATGCCATGAGTTGGGCGCTCGGGGCGAATCCGCTCGGGCGCTCCATCGTGTTCCGGCAGGCGAGAGCGGGCGTCATGGCCAAGACGGGCGGGCACTACCCCGCGCCGCTCGCGGCGATCGACACGCTCGAGCGCTGCGTCGGCATGGAGCGCGTCCAGGCGCTCGAGATCGAAGCCGTCGGCGTCGCGCCGTTGGTGGCAGGGCCCGTGTGCAAGAACCTCGTGCGCATCTTCCGGCTCTCGGAGGACGCCAAGCGGAGGTCGGTCGTCGAGGACACGTCGATCCTGCCCGCCCCGATCGAGCGTCTCGCCTTGGTGGGCGCCGGTGTGATGGGCGGCGGCATCGCCGAGCTGGCGAGCCGATTCGGGCTGTGGGTGCGCCTGCGTGATGTGCGCCCGGAGTCGATCCAGAAGGGCCTGCAGACCGTGCGCTCGGTGATGCGCGAGCGCGGCCGTCGCCGCCGCACGTCGCAGCGTGACATGGACGCGCAGCTGACGCGCATCGCCCCGACGCTCGAGCTGACCGGGTTCTCGCAGGCCGATGTGGCGATCGAGGCGGTGGTCGAGGATCTCGACATCAAGCGCCGCGTGTTCGCCGAGCTCGAAGTGCGCATGCGGCAAGACGCCCTGCTCGCCACCAACACCAGCTCGCTCTCGGTCGAGGCCCTGGCCGAGGGGCTGCAGCACCCTGAGCGCTTCGTCGGGTTCCACTTCTTCAACCCGGTGCACAAGATGCCGCTCGTCGAGGTGGTGCGCGGCCGCCGCACGTCGGATCGCGCGCTCGTGACCGCCGTCGCGCTGGCGAGACGATTCGGCAAGACGCCGGTAGTGGTGAAGGACGCGCCCGGGTTCGTGGTCAATCGCATCTTGATGCCCTACCTACGCGAGGCACTGCACCTGCTCGAGGAGGGGCATTCGGTCGCCGATCTCGATCGCGCCATGCGCCGCTTCGGCATGCCCATGGGGCCGTTCGAGGTGGTGGACGAGGTCGGACTCGATGTCGCGCTCAAGGTGGCCGGCGTGCTGAGCACGGCGTTCCCGACCCGCATGCAGCCGGTGCCGATGATGGAGAAGATGGTGGCGGCGGGCCGACTGGGTCGCAAGAACGGGCGCGGCTTCTACCGCCATGCCGGTCGCAAGCGCAGCGTCGATCCGGACGTGCGCGCGCTGCTGTCGCTCGGGCCCGAGGATCGCACCGGCGATGTCGCGATGATGACCGAGCGCATGGTGCTGGCCATGGTCAATGAAGGGGCGCGCTGCGTGGAGGAGGGCATCGTCACGAGTCCGGACCACGTGGACCTGGCCATGATCTTCGGCGCCGGCTTCCCGCCCTTCCGAGGCGGCGTGTTGCGGCACGCCGATACGCTCGGCCTGCCGCACGTCGTCGAACGGCTCCGGGCGCTGGCGGCCAAGGCGCCACGGTTCGAGCCCTGCGCCCTGCTCGTGGCCAAGGCGGAGCGCGGGGAGCGCTGGACCTAGCTGTAGGGTCTCATCCAGCGCTCCGCCCCGAAAGCGGAGTCGTCTCCAACTACCTATGGATCCTGACGGCCCGCCGGCTGGTGCCAAGTCGGGCCCAAGTGCGTCCGACGGGTACCGCTGGTGTGACGTTCAGACGACGGTATTCCCTTGAGCCGCCTCCGCAAGGGGTAGAGACTCGACTCTCGCGCTGGGCGGAGTCGAGACGCGTGATCCCTTGCCGGACCGCTTCTCACGAGTCATTGGTCATCGTGCGACGGCCGAAGAAGGGGGTTCGTCATGGTCCCGGTCCCTGAAGTCCGACGACGTCACGAACGAGTCGCATTCGAACTCGATTCCGCTATCGCGAAGCACATGAGGGCGGGCACAGCGAGACTCACGAGCCTCATTGCTGTGACGCTCATCGCCGTGCTCGCCTCGACTTCTGAGGCCCGCGCTCAGTCGCAATCCTCGCCCTTCTCGACGAAGGGCCGGTGGCTAGATGCAGGACATCAGGGTGTCGTCGGCACGCATGTCGCAGTGATGCGCGATCCCGACGACGACACGACGAAGGTGTTCCTCTTCGGAGGTTCGGGAACCGGACAGCTGATGAAGCTGTTCGGATTCCAACCGGGGACGAGCGCAGTGCTGCCCTCGAGCTCGAGTCTGATCCCGGTGCCGCACCCGGCGGGCGATGTGACGCTCCTCGACCTGTTCTGCGCCGGGCATGTCGTGCTTCCCGACGGTCGTATGCTGCTGGCGGGCGGCGAGGCGTGGTCGCCGCTCGGGATCGAGCAGGGCTTCCGATTCGACCCACGGTATCCGAACAATGCGGTCACGAACCCGTGGTCGAGCATCGCATCAATGGCGCAGGAGAGGTGGTATCCCACGCTGACGGTTCTGCCGAGCGGCAAGGTGCTGGCCAACTCGGGCTACCAGACAACTATCTGTTGAGCTTCGGCGGTGAGGACGACGCGGGGTCACTCAAGGACTCGCTGCATCACATGGCGGTCACCAACCGCTCCTACTGGATGAGCAACTCGAACACCTCGACCAAGCCATCGTCGCGCAAGTGGCACTCGTTCATCGGGGACCAGACGCGTGGCGTGGCGTACGGTGGGGTGAACGGAGGCGAGAGCTTCGGCGATCTCTGGTACACGGTGCGGCAGACCAGCACCGACTCGTCGTGGATCTGGCAGAAACTGGTGGAGGTGAACACCGTGGCGACGGGCAGAGCTGGTGCCCGATCCCGCCACGCGATGGTGCCCTGGCGGCAGCCGGGAGTGCCCGAGTCGACCTGGATCGGTGGCTTCCTGTTCGGAGGGCGTGACACGTCCGGCAATGCACTCGACGACCTTTGGTTCGGAAGACGGAACCCGAACATCCTTCCCGGACAATGGAACTGGACGAACCTGACTCCCACGCCGCGGCCCGCGAGCTGGCCGAGCGCACGCTACGGGCACGTCGCGATCCTCGATCCGGGTCCACGCGGGGCCAATCGGCCCAGGGTCCTGATCTTCGGCGGTCGCGGGCAGAGCGGCGCTCTGGCGAGCAACGAGGTCTGGGCCTATGACATCAATGCCAACGCATTCTATCGGCCCACGATCGGCACACCGGAGGGAACCCCGGAGGCGAGAGAAGGGCATGTCGGCGTGTACGAGGACTGCGCGGGTCAGTGCCAGCGCACCGTCTACGGCAACCCCGCAGCGCGACGGATGACGATCTTCGGTGGGCAGGGGGCGAGCGCGCTGCTCGGTGACCTCTGGGGTCTGTGGCGCCGTGACTCGCTCCCCAGCGACACCGTCTACACATGGGACTCGATGTCGCTACCGGGCACGCAGGGCACGCCCGCCTCGGCGAGGACCCAGATGGCTGGTGTCCACGACCAATGGGGCGACCGACTCACCCTCTTCGGAGGCGACACGAACGGCGAGGGCATGGCTGGCGGGCAGACGGCCGAGGTCGTCCAGTTCGAGTTGCGAGACGCGATCACCAGCGCGAAGACGCGCTGGAACCGTCCGCCGCTGCGCACGCCGCGCTTCACGAGCCACAACGAGCCCAAGCCGAGGTCCGGGCACGCGGCGATCTTCGACTCCAACCCGCGGGTGGCCCGTTTTCCCGAGTCGTTCGATCCGACCGTCGCCGACGCAGGGAGCTGGACGACGTCG
>JAYWEM010000120.1:0-8548 GCA_043779265.1 bacterium
GTCGGTCAGGCGACGCAGTGCGCGTGGCCAGGCGTCCTGGTAGGTGGCGACGAACGGTGCGTAGACGTCGGGGTCGGGGAAGCTGTGGCGCACGCGAAGCTGGGTGCCGTGCGAGAGCGCGATCAGCTCGAACAACACGGTGCCGCTGTCGCCATCCGGATAGCCGCTGTGGCCGCCCTGCCAGGCGCAGGCCTCATGCGGGTCGAACTGCACCCAGCTCCCGACGAACGGTTCCTCGCTCGCGGTGGGACCGCTCCAGCGGAACTCGATGCGACCGGCCGGCCTCGCATCGCTCTGGGCCCTGTTGCAGAACCAGTGTTCCAGGTGGCGCGCGTCGGTGAGCGCGGTGAACACACGCTCGCGCGGCGCCGCTAGGTCGAGCGTGAACGTGAGTTCGGCCATCAGCCGGCCCTCAACGCGCGATGCTCGGCCGAGAGGCGGAACAGTTCGTTGCGAAGCGCTTCGACACCATCACCGGTGTGAGCCGAGACGATCACCGCATCGGGGGACTCGGCGCGCAGCGTCAGGATCTGCTCGTCGGTTCGCAGGTCGGCCTTGTTGAATACCATCATGCGCGGTGGCCGCGGGTCGGCGAGGAGCTTGTCGAGCACGTCATCGACGGCGATCAGATGACGCCGGAAGTCCGGGTCCGAGGCGTCGGTCACGTGCAGCAGCAGGTCGGCTTCGATGGCCTCGACGAGCGTCGAGTGGAACGAGGCGACCAGATGATGCGGCAGCTTGCGGATGAATCCGACGGTGTCGGTGAGCAGCACACGATCGCGCGTCGGGCTCACCATCTGCCGGGTGGTGGAATCGAGCGTCGCGAACAGCCGGTTCTCGACGAACGCGTCGCCCTTGGCGAGCACATTGAACAACGTGCTCTTGCCGGCGTTGGTGTAGCCGACGATGGCGACACGGAACTCGCGCCGTCGGCGGGAGCGCTGGGTCTCGCGCTCGCGTTCGACCGCGCGCAGCGACTCCTTGAGTCGCGCGATGCGGTCGCGGATCAGGCGACGGTCGGTCTCGAGCTGGGTCTCACCCGGGCCTCGGCTGCCGATGCCGCCCGCTTGTCGCTCGAGATGCTTCCACATGCCCATCAGGCGAGGCAGCGTGTACTCGAGCTGGGCGAGTTCCACCTGCAATCTCGACTCGCGCGTGCGGGCGCGCCTCGCGAAGATGTCGAGGATCAGTTCGCTGCGATCGATCACCTTCACGTCGAGCGCCTTCTCGAGATTGCGGCCCTGCGCCGGCGAGAGGTCATCGTCGAAGATGGCCATGTCGGCGTCGCTCGCCTCGCACACCGCCTTCAGTTCCTCGACCTTGCCCTTGCCGATGAAGGTGGAGGCGCTGATGACGCTGCCGCGCTGCACGAGCTGATTGACCACCTTGGCGCCGGCGGTATCCGCGAGCAGCGCGAGTTCCTCGAGCGATCTCTCGAGATGCTCCTTGTCGCGTCCGGCGTGGCCGACGAGCACAGCGCGCTCCTGGCGCCGCGGCTGCTTGATATCGAATGAGCTGGACTTCATGTGCGGATCGGGATCTCCAACTCGTAAGGAGCGGGTGTGAGGTTCTCGATGTGGCCATCGGCATGTGCGACGACCAGGTCCTCGATGCGGACCCCCATTCCCTGGGACGGATAGTAGAGCCCCGGCTCGACCGAGACGACATGTCCGGCCGAGAGGACGGTGGTGTTGCTGACCGGCCCCGCCAGACTCGGGCCCTCGTGGACCGCCAGGCCGACGCCGTGTCCGAGGCCGTGCACGTAGCCCTCGGAGAGGCCCGACTGGGAGCGCGGCGTCGGATGGCCCTGGCGCTCGAACACGTCGCACACGGTCTCCTGGCCGTCGCGGCAGGGCTTGCCGAGGGCGATCCAGCCCATCGCTGCATCGAAGGCCTCGCGGCACTGCGTGTACAGGCGGGCCAGCGGTTCGGGTGCCGGGCCCAAGCAGAACGTGCGCGTCATGTCGGTGTGGTAGCCGCCGCCCGCCTCGCCCGGGAAGATGTCGATCAGGATGGGGGCTCCGGCGCGCACTTCGTCGGCGTCGTTGCCGCGGTTGTGCGGCACGCCCGCATCGCGGCCCATCGCCACGATGCTCTCGCCGTCCTCGCCCAGCCCATGCTCGGCGAATGTGCGATGCAACAGTGAGCGCACCGCGCCGAGCGTCGCGACGTCGCCCTGCGCATCGCGGAATCGCTCGCCGTCGCGGCGCAGGTCGCCCAGAAAGGCGCGCGCGCGCGCCATCGCCGCCACGGCGCCCTGCGAGCAGCGGCGGATCTTGTCGATCTCGTCGGGGGTCTTGGTGGAACGCGCCAGGGCGAGCACGCCGGGCTGCCGCGGATCGATCTCGATGCCGGGCGACAGTGTGCGCAGGCGGTCGAGCATCGCGAAGCTCCAGCCGATCGAGGCATCGCCCGAGACGGCGACGCGGCCGGTGACGCCCATGGCCGAGAGCTGCTCGGACAGCAGTTCGGCGTAGGCACCAGCGGCCGAGTCCGCGCTCTTGAGTTTCTGGAGGAATCCGAGCTCGGCGTAGCTGAGCGCCTCGCACCCGACGAGGGCCGCCTGATCGCGCTCCATCGGATCGTGCAGCACCCGCGCGCGGCCGTCGGCGGTGCGCAGGTAGATGCCGTGGTGGATCTTCTGCCCGGTGGCGTAGTAGAACGCGGCGTCGTAGCGGTCGTAGGCGAGCACCACGAGGGCGGCCAACTCGTGCTGGAGCATCAGGCGGTCGAGGTCGGAGCGCAGAGGTACCTCCGGGGATGGGCCAGGGCGGCCGCTCGCGCGGCGAACGCGGGAGCCTACGCCAGCGCGGGGTCCTGCGTGAAGCCGCCCCGGATCAGCCGCCCCGGATCAGGGCTCGACCCAGGCTCCCGAGCGCTTGGCGGGGCGGGAGAGCCACGCCATCACGACATAGCCGAACGCGAAGCCGCCGATGTGCGCCCACCAGGCCACGCCACCCGAGCCCGCGCCGCCCATCGACAGCGCGCCCGAGAGGAACTGGAAGACGAACCACAGCCCCAGCACCAGCAGGGCGGGCAGTGCGATGACCTGGAAGAAGAAGAAGATCGGGACCAGCGTCACGACGCGGGCGCGTGGGAAGGCCTGCGCATAGGCGCCGAGCACGCCGGCGATGGCGCCACTCGCACCCACCGTGGGCACCGGCGAGCCCGGGTTGAAGAAGGCGTGGGCGAGCGCCGAGACGATGCCGGCGACCAGATAGAACACGAGGAACCGAAGGTGCCCGAGCCGATCCTCGATGTTGTCGCCGAAGATCCACAGGTACCACATGTTCCCGAGCAGATGGAGCCAGCCACCGTGCAGGAACATCGAGGAGACGAGCGAGAGTCCGACGGCGCTCGGGTCCCCGGCTCCCACGAGGGCCGCCGTGAGTCGTTCCGGGATGAAGCCCCAGGCGAAGAGGAAATCGCGAATGCCATCGCCCTGGAACATCTGCTGCAGGAAGCCCAGGACGTTGAGGACGATCAGGACTCGCGTCACGATCGCCGTCCGCTGAGCCGGATTCTCGTCTCGAAGGGGTATCATCGGGCGTTCCGCACGGGGTGGCACAGGTTCTTGACGGCCCCTTGCGCGCCCCTTGAACTTGGCCGAACATCGGCCGACTTCACACGCATCTCCGCGTCGTCCGCGGCATCACATACACGTACAGCGCCAGCATATCAGTCTTCTTCGAGAGGGAGTGTCCCATGGGTAGCGCCATTGCAGTCACCGACCAGACCTTCGACACCGAAGTGCTCCAGAGCAGCGAGCCCGTGCTCGTCGACTTCTGGGCGCCGTGGTGCGGACCGTGCCGCGCCGTTGCGCCGACGGTCGAGTCGATCGCCCAGGAGTACGCGGGCAAGGTGAAGGTCGTGAAGGTGAACACCGACGAGTCCGGCGAGGTCGCGATGAAGCTCGGCGTCACCTCGATCCCGACCCTCATGGTGTTCAAGGGCGGCGAGATGGTCGAGCGCGTCGTGGGCAATCGCCCCAAGGCGGACCTGATCACGCTCGTCACCAAGTACATCTGAGCGAACACGCCACGTGATGCGGCCCGTGCCCCGATGGGTGCGGGCCGCTTTGTCTGCGTCACGCGCTGCTGCGCACCTGCTGCATGGCCCGTGGCAGTCGTTCGGCGACGTCGCTCGCCGTGAGTCCGCTGGTCCCGATCTCGGCCGCGGCGAGGTCGCCTGCCAGGCCATGCACATAGACCGCGGCCGCTGAGGCTTCGTGGGCCTCGAGGCCTTGTGCCAGCAGCGTCGCGATCACGCCGGCCAGGACATCGCCCATCCCAGCGGTCGCCATCCCGGGGTTGCCAGTTGGATTCACCGAGGTGCGACCATCGGGAGACGCGATCACCGTGGGGGATCCCTTGAGCACGATCGTCGCGCCCCAGACGCGGGCGCACTCGATGGCCACATCGATCCGGCGCGACTCGACATCGCCCTCATCGAGTCCGCTCAACCGCACCATCTCGCCGACGTGCGGCGTGAGCACGGTGGCCGCCGTCCGCTGTGCGAGCAGCGTCGGCAGGGTACCCGCAGCAGGCGAAATCGCGGTCAGCGCATCGGCATCGATCACCAGCGGTGCCTTGATCGCGCCGATCAGCAAGCGGGCGAGCGCAGCGCTCTTGGGGTCGAGCGACAGGCCGGGGCCCAGTGCCACGGCACCGGCACGCTCGGCCTCGGCGAGCACCTGCGGTGCGGCGCTCGTCGCGAGGGCGCGACTCACGGTCTCACCGCAGGCGATGCTCATCAGCTCGGGAGCCGCCGCGAACAACGAATCGGCGACGCTCGCCGGGACGCAGGCCCTCACGTAACCGGCACCGGCACGATAGGCACCTCGGCCTGCGAGGAGCGTGGCGCCTGTCAGACCCGCCGCTCCGCCCACCACGAGCACGCGCCCCGCGATGCCCTTGTGCGCACGCGGCTCGCGATCGGGCAGCCACGCCGCCACGTTCCGCGCTTCCAGCCACTCGGCAGCCAGCCCCGCCGATTCGGCGAGCCCGATGTCGATCACGCGCACGACGCCACAGCTCGTGCGCCCCGGATACAGGACGTGCCCTCGCTTGAGCGTGCCGAACGTGACCGTGAGATCGGCCCTCACCGCGCCCTCGGAGGCGGAGCCGACATCCGCCGAGATCCCGGTCGGAAGATCGATGGCGACGATGCGCGTGCCGTGACCGCGCAGTCGCCCGAGCGCGGCGGCTCCCTCGGCGACGATGCCGACCAAGGGAACTCGTGCGCCGGTGCCCAATAAGGCGTCGATCGCGATGTCCCAGGGTCCCGCGTCGATCAGCGAGGCGAGTGCGGGCTCACTCGAGGCGTCCTCGGCCCTCGGGCCCGCCGCCTCCATCGTCGCGAGCAGCGTCCGCGCATCGCCGCGCACCAGGTCGCGCGCGACGAGCAGGCCGACGCGAACGTTCGCGCCCATCGCACTCAGGTGGCGTGCGGCGACGAACCCATCCCCGCCGTTGTTCCCTCCGCCGCACAGCACCAGCACCCGCCACGCGAGCGGGTGGCCGAATTGCACCGCGATCGCCTCGGCGACACCGCGGCCGGCCCGCTCCATGAGCACCTCGCCGGTGGCGAGACCGCTCTGGATCGTGCGCTCATCGAGGCCGCGGGCTTCTGCGGCCGTGAGCAACCTCATCCGTGGCGTCGGCCGCGCGCCCGGCCGTCCTGCGCGAGATCGCGCACGAGGCGCTTGCGGTACTCGGCATCGCGCTCGACACGTTCGAGCAGTCCCGCGTCATGGGACAGGAAGGGCAGGTCGAACAACTCCGGGTCGGCTTCCTGGATCAGGAAGATGCGTTCCTGTTCCTTGCGCTGGAACTGCACGGCACGCTCGGCGTTGTCGAAGGACTTGCCGGGCAGGAACTTCTCGTTGAAGACGTCGAACACGTAGACGTGGAAGTTGCTGTCCGCTGCCACGCCTTCGGGTGGGGCATAGACTCTGGCGCGTGAAGCGCGCACCTTCTCACTGCTCATGTCACCTCCTTGGAATGGCCGACGCGCGCACGCGGCCGGGTCCCGTTCAGCTCATCCACGATCGGGACGAGCTGGAACACATCCTCGATCTCGTGATCGGCACCGGATTCCTTGGTGTCGAACGTATCGCCATAGCGCGCGAACACCGTTCGCATGCCGAGGCTGCGGCCGCCGACCACATCGCGCTCGGCCCAATCGCCCACCATCATCGAATGGCCGGGCTCGACGCCGAGTTGGCGCAGCACCTCGCGGAACGGCGCGGGCGAGGGCTTGCGCTCGCCGGTGTCGTCGAACGTGACGACGGCATCGAACACATGGTGGAGCTGCAGGTAGCAGAGGCGCAGCCACACCTGGAGCCGCGGCGCATCGGAGACGACACCCAGTCGGATGCCGCGCTTGGTCAGCTCGAGCAACGTGAGATGCACGTGCGGGTAGGTGACGAGCGCCGACTCGCGCGCGCGCCGGTAGCCGACGATGCCGGCGGCCAGGATGCGCGGGTCGATTTCGCCGAACTCGCGCTGCAGCAATTCATCGAACACGCGCTGGGACTCGAGGCCGAGCTCCTTGTAGAGCGTGTCGATCCTCGCGCGCAGTTCTTGGCGCGGAATGCGGAAGCCTGCATCGATCATGCCGTCGATGGCAGCTTCGATCGCCACCTCCTTCATCTTCATGAAGTCGGTGAGCGTGTTGTCGAGGTCGAAGACGATGGCCTGGATCAATCGGCGGCTCCTGGCGACGGCGCACGCCACGCGCGCCGAGTTGCATCGTAGCCGACGATTCGCACCGGCGTCAGCCCGGTGCTCCGGCATCAGCCCCGGATCCCGATACCGACCGACAGCGGCCACACATCGACGTGCGGGAAGCTGATGTGGTCGGGCGCACTGACCAGATGGCAGACGGTGGCGGCGATATCGCTCGGCTCGAGGTTGGCGTCGCGCTCGGCCGGAGTGGTGATCGGCCGTCCGGCGCTGTTGATGTTGTGCGGGTAGACCACGCTGACGCGGATGCGGTCGCGCTTCAGCTCGAGCGACGCCGACTCGAGCAGGCCTCGAAGGCCCCACTTGCTGGCTGCGTAGGCGGCGGAGCCCGGCTGACCCGTGAGGCCGCCGATCGAACTGATGCCCACGATCGTGCCGCGACCGGCCTGTTTCATCATGGGCAGCGCCGCCTTGAGCGTGAGGAACGCGCCCTTCAGGTTGAGCGTCAACAACTGGTCCCACTGTTCCTCGGTCGTCTCATGGATCGGCGCTCCCTGCCACGTGCCCGCATTCAGGATGAGGGCATCGATCCGTCCCCACTGCTCGCGAACCCGTTCGACCGATCGCCCGAGCGACTCGGCCGAGGTGACGTCCGTCTCGAGCGCCAGGACCTCGATGCCGCTGGCCGACAGCGACGCCGCCGCGGACTCGAGCGCGCCTCGTCCCTTGGCGAGGATCGCGACCTTCGCGCCAGCGGCACCGAGTGCCTCGGCGATCGCCAGCCCGAGGCCGCGACTGCCGCCGGTGATGAACGCCACTTGTCCCTTCAGGCTCATGGTGTCTCCTCCTCGTTCGAGACCGATTCGGCGAGCAGCGCGTCGCAGGACTCGAACGCGTGCGTGCAGGGTGGGCCTTCAGCGTGCTCGTAGTGGACGGATCCGCGCGACATCCGGAGACTCGAGGCCGAGACCGTTGGCATTCGGCCCTCGTGGATGCAGACGGGCGGGCCGTCCCCCTCTCCATGGGAGACGAGCAGGGCCGTGAGACGTGACTCGGCGGCCTCGAAGGAGTTCGGCGCGAAGCCTGCGAGTTGCCGGAGCAGCCACTCGGTGCGCGGCTCGGAGGGGTCATCGAGATCGGCATGCGTGATCACATGCCAGCCCGGCCCGATGTGCTGGAGCTGTCGGCGGCCAGGGGCGAGCGTGAGCGCCCAGCACGTCTCGGGGCTCAGCCACAGCAGCGTGCACGGGCCGTAGGCGGTCGACTGCAGCAGGGAGTGAGCGATCACGCGGGGGTCAGGCGCGGTCACGAGCGCCAGGGGCAGTTCTCCTCGCGATCGCGCGGGAGCGGGCGCGTCCGGCTCGGGTCGCCGATTGAGCAGGGCCGCCGCGGCCGGGTCCTGGCCGCCTCGAACGGCCAGCCACGTGCCGCCCGCACGCAGGTCGCGGCCGCAGGCGATCGGCGTCCGCGCGGCCAGCCGAGTGGGCCTGGAGGATGTGCGCTCGGGATCCTCATCACGGTTGGTCGCGAGCACCAGCGTGCCCGGCCCGAGGAGGTCGCGTCCCAGCAAGAGCGTGCACATGCCGTCACCATAACCAACCGGCTCGCCCGCGTCCCGGCATCCGCCCTTGCCGAGCGAGCGCTCCTCGCGCGACAATCCTCGCCCTCTATGAACCCGACCGCCCGGCTCCGCCACGTCCCGCTCGCGCTGCTCCTCACGCTGACCGCCTGCTCCAAGCAGGTCTCGGCCCCGCTCGAGGAGTCCCCGCCCACGGTCAGCGGTCCACAGATCGTCGTGAGTGTGCCGGCCGCCCGCAGTGAGGGCGTGATCTACGACACCGAGATCTGGGCCGGATTCGACC
>JAYWEM010000121.1:0-3602 GCA_043779265.1 bacterium
CAGCTCGTATTCCTTCTCGAGCCAGATGGCGTCCTCTGGGCACGCCTCCTCGCACATGCCGCAGAAGATGCAGCGCAGCATGTTGATCTCGTAGCGCGCCGCGTAGCGCTCGCCGTGCGACGTCGGGTTCGCCGGATCGTTCTCGGCGGCCTCCACGAAGATGGCATCCGCAGGACACGCCACCGCACACAGCTCGCATCCGACGCAGCGCTCGAGACCATCCTCGTGGCGCGCCAGGATGTGCTTGCCACGGAATCGCGGGAACATCTCGAGCTTCTCGTCCGGGTACTGGACGGTGAACGGCTTCTTGAAGAGGTTCTCGAACGTGACGCCGAGACCGGTGGCCAGTTCCTTGAGCATGGTCGCCTCGAGAGCTGCGGACGGTGCTGCGATGATCGGATGAAGCTGAATGTAGTCGGGGGTCCCGGGGCTGTCCACCCCATGACTCCGTTCACAGACGCGGCAGCGTGATCCCCGTCTGCTTCTGGTACTTGCCACCGCGATCCTTGTAGGACGTCTCGCAGACCTCGTCGGCCTCGAAGAACAGGACCTGGGCGAGCCCCTCGTTCGCATAGATCATGGCCGGCAGCGGCGTCGTGTTGCTGATCTCGAGCGTCACATGTCCCTCCCATTCGGGCTCGAATGGGGTGACGTTCGTGATGATCCCGCAGCGGGCGTACGTGCTCTTGCCCGTCGTGACGCACAAGACGTTGCGGGGCACCCGGAAGTACTCGACGGTGCGGGCAAGGGCGAACGAGTTGGGGGGCACGATGCAGACCGGACCCTGGAAGTCGATCATGTTGCGCGGGTCCAGGCGCTTCGGGTCCACCACCGTCGAGTTCACGTTGGTGAAGATCTTGAACTCGTCGGCCACGCGCACGTCGTAGCCATACGAGGACAGTCCGTACGAGATCACGCCGTCACGAACGAGCCTCTCCTCGAACGGTTCGATCATGCGATGGTCACGGCACATCCGGCGGATCCAGTGATCGGGCTTGATGGACATGGGCGATCTCCGACGGGGGCTCAGGGACGCTTCTCGAAACGACCGAGCAGGCGGATGACATGCGCCAACTCGGGCAGCAGGGTTCCACGAAGTGCGAGTTCGACCGCGCGCGTCGAGCCGGGACACCATACGAGCAGCCGACCCGAGGCGACACCCGCCCCGGCGCGCGACATCCACGCGGCGGCGCCGACCTGACGCTCGCTCCGGCGTCGGAAGTGCTCGCCGAATCCCGGCAGTGACTTGTCGACGAGCACCTCGAGGGCCTCGGGCGTCACGTCGCGCAGTGCGACACCCGTCCCCCCCGTCACGAACACCGCGTCGGTGTCCGCACGTCGCAGCAGAGTGCGAGCGGCGCGCCGGATGGTGGGGATGCTGTCACGGCTCGCAGCGCGTGCCGTCACGACGTGCCCGGCCTTCTCGAGGAGGCGCTGCGCAACGGCACCGCTCAGGTCGTCGGCGCCGCGGCGTGTGTCACTCACCGTCAGGATGGCCACACCGACGGCGCGCTCCCCCTGTGCGCGAGCGGCATGCGGTCCACGCCGGCCGACGGGGCTCACGCCGCGCACTGCTTCGCGAATCCCGCGATCGAGCCGGGCTGGATACCGAATCGCGATGCCCAAGGCTCGGCCTCGGCGAGGCGATGCTCGGAGAGTTCCTCGAGCGAGGGCTCCCACGCGGCGCCCGTGCGAGGGCCAGCCGTCGCGGCAGCGGCATCACGCAACTCGGCGAGGCTCCACACCTCGGGGCCGGCCACCTCGTACCACCCCGACCATGGGGCCGGGTCCTCGATCGCGCGGACGAGCGTCTCCATCGCATCCGACTCGAGCACGGGATTGAGCAACTGCCGTCCGCCGCGCGGCAGCGACCCGGCCTGCCGCAGCTGACGCCACATCGGCGAGTCCTCGCCGAGCAGCGGGGCGAACCGGAGCGTCAGCGCGGGCGCGCCGGCCCCTCGAACATGTTCCTCCAGCCGCCACAGACGCTGCAGCGACGTGGCGCGCGCGTCCGGATGCACGCCGAGTCTCGACAACATCAGGATGCGGAAGTGCCGAGGCGCGATGCTCTGAACGAGACCGGCCAGGTTGAACACGAAGGCCCCGCTCGAGACCGCGAGCGTGACGGGGCCATCGCCTGCGGGCTGCTCCCCGGCTTCGCACACGGCATGCCCGCGCTTCGAGAGGGCGGTGAGAAGCCGCCCCGCGGGCTCCTCGAGTGGCCCCGCCGTGACGATCATCGAGCCGTCTCGAGCGCACGCCCCATCTGACGGCGATGCGACAGGTCGTGGTCCGTCCAATAGCGCACGACGTCGGCGAGCGTGTGCGGACCTCTCACCGGGTGAAGCACCATGCGCGCCCACTCACTCGGCCCGAGATCCTCGAGGCGGGCGAGACTCGCCGCACGCGCCTCGCGGAACGAGGCGAGCGTCGCCTCGGGATCCGCGGAGCCCTGTCCTCTCGCCTCGACCCACGTCTCGGCGGCGACATCGGGCTCGACGGGCATGGTCTGTGAGAGTGCCCGCAGGACTCGCGGAAGGTAGACCTCGCGATCGCAGTCGGCCAGGTGCGCCATCACTTCGAGCGCGCTCCAGCGGTGCTCGGCGGGCCGAACCCGGAATCCTTCCCCGCCGGAGGCCTCGAACTGGAGCACCACCCAGTGGGGCGTCTCGGCCAGCACGGCGAGGCGCTGCGCCCACTCGAACTCGGTCATCGGCAGCAGCGACTGCGTCATGTGCAGGGTCGGGCGTGTCGGGAACTGCGAGCCGACGCCGCGCGCCAGATAGCCCCGCGAAAACGCCACGTAGTGCTTGGCGCCACCGGTGATCGCGGCTCGATGCGCCTCGCTCACGGGTCCGATGACACGAGCGGGAGCACCCACGGCGAGCGATCCGGGCGGGATCACTTGCCCCTCCTTGATGAGAGCACCCGCTCCGATCAACGAGCCCGCGCCGATCCTCGCACCGGACAGCACGATGGCGCCCATCCCGATCAGGCAATCGTCCTCGATCGTGCAGCCATGGATGATCGCCCGATGTCCGATGGTGACGCGTGCGCCCACACGCACCGGCGACTCCTCGTCGACATGCACGACCGTGAGATCCTGGAGATTGCTGTCGTCACCGATGGTGATCGAGGCGCAGTCGCCGCGCATGGCGACTCCGAACCACACGCTCACGCGGGAGCCCAGTGTGATCTCGCCGATCAGGCTCGCTCCGGGGGCGACGAAGGCATCAGCGGCGAGTTGAAGTCGAGAGGGCCAGTCCGAGTAGCGATCCCCCATCACCGGGCTCCCGCGCCGACGAACGGATTGTGGATCCGCTCGTGGCCGATGGTGGTCTCGGGGCCGTGCCCGGTGAAGACGCGCACATCATCACCCAGCGGGAAGAGCCGATCATGGATGCTCCGGACCAGCACGTCCGAGTCGCCCCCCGGCAGATCCGTGCGGCCGACGCTCTCTCGGAACAGCACGTCACCCGACCACAACGACTTGCCGTGCAGGAACGCCACATGTCCGGGAGCGTGGCCGGGGACGAACAGGACGTCGAGCAACTGATCACCTAGCTCGATCTTCATGCCGTCCGCCAGTTCGAGACCGACCT
>JAYWEM010000122.1:0-19862 GCA_043779265.1 bacterium
CGCGCAAGTGCCTCCGCCTCGAGCCGTGCCCGCTGAGCGGACTCCGACATGCATCCCGCATCCGCGATCCAGAGGAGCGACTGCTCCTGCTGGGAGCGATAACCCGACGCCGCGTGCAGCGCCGGACTCAATTGCTCCGCCATGGTCTCGACGGCCTCGAGCGTCGAGGTGTCCCAATCGCCACCATCCAGTCGATCATCCGTGAGCAGGGCGCCATGGGATCCGGACCGATTGCGCATCGGAAGCAGCAAGCTGAAGCCGGCCGCGAGAAACGGCGCGAATGCCGAATCGAGGTCGCGGAATCGCGTGCGCTCGCCGAGGCGGACCGGGCGTCCATGGCTCGCAAGCCAACGCGCCGCCGCCGAGTCGGGCGCCAACGCCAGGCCCTCGAAGCGGTCGAGCGTCGTGCCACGGGCTCGCAGGATCCGCCACGTGGGATCCTCCGCGGCCGGTCCGAGCTGCGCCACCATACGGCAGTCCAGGCGCAGCTGCACTGCCTGCAGGCCACGATCGACGACCGCATCCGGATCGAGAAGTCCCTGGAGTTCGCGACCGAGGCCCTCGATCAACTTCCGGCGCTCATGTTCGCGAGCCAGACCATCATGCGCTCGCCGCGAGTCGGCCTTGGAGCGATGGAGTTCACGCTCCAGCTCGTCCGCACGGCTGCGCTGAGTGCGCGCCTCACCCGCACGCACCAGCAGGCGCTGCAGCCTCGCCACCAGCTCCTTCGGTGAGAACGGCTTGCCGATCACGTCGTCGGCGCCTCGCGCCAGGCCATCGAGCCGCACATCGGTGTCGGCGAGGCTCGCCATCAACACGATCGGGACATGCGGATCGTCCGGGTCATGACGGAGGAACTCGCAGACCTCGAGGCCGTTGCGCCGCGGCAGACGCGTCTCCAGCACGAGCGCGTCGGGTCGCTGTGCGATCGCCTGGCGGACGGCGTCATCGCCATCGGTTGCCGTGAGCACGCGGAAGTGCGCCTGCATCAACGCCAGCCGTATCAGCTCCACGACCCGGGCATCCTCATCGGCGACCAGCACCAGCGGCCGCGGATCACTCGTATCTCGTGGGATCGCTCGCATCGGGGATCAGCTCTCCTCGTCACGGGGCAGACGGCTCAACAGATCATCCAGGGACTCGCTCTCGAAAGGCTTGCGCAGGACGTAGGGCATCGCCGCATCCCCGGCCGCTCGCTCGTCGTCGCGGTCGCGCGTCAACACGACGACGGAGAATGGCAACGGGCTCGACTGCTGCAACTGCACGACCTGCCGCAGCCACATCTCGGGCGCGATGCCCGGAAGCGCGAGGTCGGCGAAGACGACGGACCACGGCCCGAGCGCCAGCATCTGCAGCCCGTCCACCGAGTCGGCTGCCGACTCGACCTGGAAGCCGCGCCGCTCGAGCAGCCGGCCAAGGAACAATCGTGCGACCAGCGAATCATCGATGACCAGCGCACGCGGCGCCTCGTGCCAGGTCGGGCGATACTCGGCGTTCTCCACTTCACTCGAAAGCTCGAGCGGCTGCTCCGGCGCCTCGGATGCGGCGCCGAGCACGGTGGTGATCGCCTGGACGCTCCTCGGCGGAGCCGGGCTGGGAGTCGAGGGTGCCGTCGTGGCGTCGGAAGCGGCGAGCGGCGCGGATTCGTCCGCTGCGCGCACTCGCACTCGACGCTCGAGCGGCGGCGGCTCGTGCGGCTGGACGTCGTCCCGAGATGGCCGCCGCGGCGAGGACAGTGGTGTGGCGTGCGCCGAGGTCAGCAGCGTCGGCTGCATCGGAGAGGCGAGCACGGGCGCGGCGATCGACTCGGGCGCCAGCGGCTCGAAGGCCGCGGGCTCCGGCAACGGTGCATCGGCGGAGAGTTCGGGAAGCGAATGCCCCTTCGGTCGCCATGAGGACTCGGGCGTTTCGGCTGCTGCCACGCGGCGGAGCAACCACGCCGGCTCCGCGACCCAGTAGCGGTCGCCCTCCTCCACGTCGATCGATCGCTCGAGGCCGGGCATGGGGCTGGCGCGATCGGGCTCGGAGGGTTCCGCGACGATCCGCCACACGATCCGCTCGACCACACACCATGCACGGCGAAGGCCATGCACGATGAGCGCGCACGGGCGCTCACCATGCAGTTCCGCAGCCGGGGCGAGCGGCGCGAGGACGGGTTCCCGCAACGCAGCGCGCGCCTCGACACTGAACATGCGCAGCCTCGCGACCGCGCTCCAGGGCAATGCGAGCGCGAGGTGTCCTTGCCGAACGAGCAGGAACGAAGGGCGTTCGACCAGCAACGGCACGCGCATCTGCCAGCGACCATCCTCGCCCTGCAGCAGCGCCCCGTCGGCCGCCGACAGCGTCGCGCCGGCGAGGGCCAGCCTCTCGGGACGCGCTTCGGGTAGCACGAGCGCGATGCTGGTGTCGTGGATATGCAGTTCGGGGCGGGCATCCGGTTCGAGCAGCCAGTCGAGTGCAGCCCGCATCGCTCCTGCCGCGACGGGCGCGAAGCGCAGTCGTTCGAGCGCGCGCAGGGAATCCGGCACGACGTCGGCGAGCACATCGGCCGCCGAGAGCGCCGCCGCGGTCGGCGAGGTCGCACTCGGCGTCGTCCAGTCGAGCCCGGCGAGCGTCTCGGCGAGCGCTCCCAACTGGCCATCGGCGTCGGTGAACGGTACGAGGGAGCCTTCGCGTTCGGCCGTCTCCGCGAGCCGGACGATGCGCGAGATCACGTGCGCCGCTTCGCGCGGCGCGGTTCCATGGTGTCGCAGCCCTTCGGCGAGCGCCGCATCGAGCCCGGGAAGATGGAGCACCTGTGCCACGTCGCGCGCCGCCTGGCGCATCTCGGCGTCGGCACCCGGTTCGAGCGCCGGGCGCAGCGCACGCAGGAACCCGGCCACGATGGCGGGACCGGACGATGAGTGGGCGTGCGTCACGAGCGCTCCTCGGGACGGGCTCGCTCGCGACCCCGAGCGACATCCGCCCCATCGGCGGCCTCCGACTCACGGGTGGCCTCCAGCAATCGCAGCGCCTTGCTGCGCGGGTCGGTCGGCGGCGGCGGAGTCGCAGCCACCGGCGATAGACGCACATGCAGGGCCTCGGCCTCGGCCGATTCGGCTTCGAGTCGGCGAGCGAGCCGCTCGACTGCGCGCGAGCTGCGCTCGCCGGCAGCCGAGAGTCGCTCACCCTTCTGCGCCGCATCCTGCACCATCTCACGCACTCGCTCGAGCAGTCGCTGAGCATCATCCATCGCGCGCGCATCGGGCGCGGGCTGTGCGGTCGCGCCCTCGAGCCGCGCGAGTGCACGCGCTCGCGCATCGCGCATGCGATCGGTGGCCTCGCCGACCGCCACTTCGATGTCCGCAGCATCCTGACTCGCCCGGTCGGTGATCGTTCTCACGTCCGCAGCGAGTTGTTTGAGATCGGTCGCGACGTCATCGCCCGCACCGGTCCGCGCGCCCGAGGTGAGCACCTGGATGGCGATCAGCGTCGATCGATTCGCGAGCGCGTGCACCTGCTCGGCGACATCCTTCGAGCCGAGCAGCGCGCGGCCCAGCGACTCGACACTGCTGTGTGATGCCTCGACCAGGTCTTGCAGCACGACCCGCGCCTGGCTCTCCTCACGCGGAGCGCCACTGGAGCCGGCGACCACGGCGAGCGCGTTGTGCAGCTCGATCGAGAGGCGCTGCAACTCACGCACCGTGGTCAGCATCGCGGTCGCCTCGACGAAGCCGCGCTCGGCCTGCTCGGCGCTCTCCTGCGCCTCGCTCAGTGACGCTGCGAGTTCGGCGGCCACCTGCCTCGCCGCCTCACGATTCTGCTCCTCGAGCGCCTCGCGTCGTGCCAGGCCGTGGCTCAGCGCATCGGCGAGCGCGCCCACCTCTCCCGACATCGGTTCGATCGCGGGCACCCTCTCGTCACGCTCCCACGCGAGGACCGCGCTGTGCAGCGTCGCGAGCTGCGCCCGCAGCGTCGCCAGTTCGTCGCCCGAGCGAGTCTGCGTCCGCTGCCGCGACAGCAGGCCCTGGACCTGGTCGCCCAGTTCGGACAGTTCGCCCCAGCCGGAGGCCGCCGGCACGCCGCGCAGTTCGGCGACGCGACCCGTCCGGATCCCGGCGAGCAGCGCCCGCAGGTGACCGATCACATGGTGGTCGAGCCAGAGCGCCAGTGCCGCGCCGACGATGACCGAGAGGAAGGCGACGCCCGAGAGCCACGCGAGCAGCGTCGCCAGTTCGGGATGGCGCGAGGCATCGACGCGCGTTCCGAGCACCCACAGAGTTCCGAGCCCCGTGACGGCGCCGCTCGAGAGCGCCACGAACCACAGCCGCAGCCGCAGCCCGAGCCGCGAATCGGTGGCTTCGGAGCGTGGTCTCGCGGTCGGCGGCGGAAGCAGGGTCGGGTCCAAGGAGTCCTCGTCAAGGCGTGAGATGTCCGGAGGGGACACTCCCTCCAAGTAGGCATCACGCAATCCACGTGCCCCGACTCGGGGTCATGCGACGCCAAGGCAGGACGACGAGAAAGCGCACCGCCTGGAGCCCATTCGTGCGCTGCCGTGCAGGGCGCACGAACCGACAAACCCATGCGGCGCGCGCCTCTCGCGCCACTCTCCCTACCAGATGCGCGCGCCGCCGCGAAAGGGAATTGCGAACTGCCGGAATCGCGCCTCTCGAAGCGGTGAACGCCGAGGCCTCCGCGCGGGCCACGGATCTGGGTGAGATGCCCCGGCCTTGGGGTCGGGAGACACCAAGTGACGCCCTCGGCAGCGCTTCGCCCGCGCGCCCACTCGAGCCAGAACGTTGTGCCAGTGGATTCTGCGCGCCCGCGGGGCATCAACTCCTTCGTGGCACAACCGATGCTCGGATGAACAGGTGGAGAAGGCTGGACACGCGGGCAGCCCCGAGGCCCAGCGCCACTCAGACGATTCCCGACGAGGCACGAGATGGACCCGCGCAGCTACATCGATCTGAAGGACGACAGCCGCGACCTGCAGCCGACGTACTACTTCATGATCAACTGCCTCCTCTACAGCCGCATGGAGACCGGGCTCGTCTCGAATCAGGATTGCTACGACGAGGACGTCAACGTCTACCTGGCCCATCTGCTGCATTCGTTCATCAATCCCGAGTACGTGGACCAGTCGCGCAAGTTCCTCTCCAAGTACGACACCGACGTCTTCCGCCGCCTGTCCGGCTCGACCGACGCGCGGCTCAAGTACCAGATCTACAAGACCAACGCCGACTTCCTGCTGGTCTCGATCGGCATCTTCGACTCGCCCCATCTGGCGGGGGGTACGCGTGCGCGCGTCCAGCCGAGCGAGGAGGCGTACATCGGCCGCGGCAAGACCTACTACCACTTCGCCTACACCTACGCGCAGCAGATGCACCGTCGCAATGCGGGCGTGTCCGAAGTGCTCGAGAAGCTCTCGACCGGCTTCGAGAAATATCTGCGCATCCTGTCGCACATGCGCGGCGAGTATCTCGACCTGATGAAGCGGTTCTCGCACGGCGAGGTCTATCATCTCGAACGCAGTGTCGATGAGCATTCACAGAAGGAACGCCTGCGCGTGAAGCAGGATGAACTCCTCGAGCTGTACTCGACGTGGCGTTCGGCGCCGACCTCCGCGGTCGAGGAGGATCTCGCGCGCGTGGTCGGCGAGATCAAGCAGATCAACCCCTCGTTCCGCTTCGAGCTGCCGAGGGTCTGAGCGCCTGGTCCGCCCTCAGGCGAGGATCTCGAACTCCGCCTCGCTCCAGTGCAGTGGCCGATCGAACGTGCGCGTCGGCTGCTCGGAATCCGCTGCCAACTTCATCCAGTCCCCCGGCACCGCCCACACGACGTCGACCTCATCGGTTCCCGGATCGAGCATGGCGCCGTAGACCGGGTGGCCCCAGTGGCGTGACGCCAACCCCGGCGCGGTGTGCGTGCGCAGACACGATAACCATCGGCGTGTTCGATCGCGCAGTTCCTCGGGGGAGTCGTAGTAGTCGTAGGCCACGATCAGCGCGCGCTCGGATTGGAAAGCCCACAGCGAGAAGCGTGGCCGCCCGAAGTAGCGCAGCTCGCCGCCCTCGATCGACTCGATGAACGCCATGCGCGGCAGCACGTCGGCGCACAACCGATCGTAGAACTCGCGCGTCCACCTCGTGGAGAGTGCATCGCCGTCCGAGACACCGTCGTGCGGCGTGAGTCCGGCGTAGAGCCGCCGACGCAGTGCCTGGTGGATCGCGACGCGGAGCGCCGGGTTGCCGCGGTACACACCCAATGGACGCATGCTCGCCTCCTCTCGGGAAGGGGGAGTCACGGACGACGCGAGGGGTGGAGCGAGGTGCTCAGCGGGCTTCGTAGTTCGGAGCTTCCTTGGTGATCTTCACGTCGTGCGGATGACTCTCGCGCAGACCCGCGGAGCTGATCCGCACGAAGCGGGCCTCGTGCCTCAGCGCCTCGATCGTCTGCACGCCACAATAGCCCATCCCGGCTCGCAGACCGCCCATCAACTGGAACACCGTCGAAGCAAGCGGTCCCTTGAGCGGAACGCGGCCCTCGATGCCCTCGGGGACCAGCTTCGAGAGCTCGTCGGTGTTCTCCTGGAAGTAGCGCTCGCGGCTCCCTTTGGCGGCCGCCATCGCCGACAGCGAACCCATGCCGCGATACACCTTGTACTGGCGTCCCTCGTAGAGGATGACCTCGCCCGGACTCTCCTCGGTGCCGGCGAACAGGCCGCCGATCATGACCGAGTGCGCGCCTGCAGCAAGCGCCTTGACCAGGTCGCCCGAATACTTGATCCCGCCATCGGCGATCAGCGGCACATCGAAGGGCTCGAGTGCCCGCGCCGCCTCGAGGATCGCGGTGACCTGCGCCATCCCGGCCCCGGTCACGACGCGCGTCGTGCAGATGGCGCCGGGACCCATGCCGACCTTGACCGCATCGGCGCCGGCATCCGCCAGCGCTTGCGCACCGTCGAACGTGCCGACATTGCCCACCACGACATCGGCGGCGCCGGCATCGGCCTTGAGCAGCCGTGTCGCGTCGAGCACGCCGCGCGAGAAGCCATGCGCGCTGTCCACGACCAGCGCATCGACACCGGCGCGCACGAGTTCCTGCGCGCGCTCGCGGTAGTCGCCCGCGGCACCGACTGCGGCGGCCACTCGAAGTCGTCCGAGCGGGTCCTTGCAGGCGTTCGGGTGCTTGATCCGCTTCTCGATGTCCTTGACCGTGATCAGGCCGCGCAGCCGCAGTTCACCGTCGACGACCGGGAGCTTCTCGATCCGGTGCTTGGCGAGGATGACGATGGCCTGCTCGAGCGTCGTGCCGACCGGAGCGGTCACCAGGTTCTCGCGCGTCATCGCCTCGGAGACCCGGCGGGAGAGGTCGCGCTCGAAGCGCAGATCACGGTTGGTCAGGATGCCGACCAGGCGGCCATCCTCGGTGATCGGAACGCCCGAGATGTGGAAGCGCGCCATGATGGCGCGCGCTTCGGCGAGCGTGGCGGATGGGGGCAGCGTGACCGGATCGACGATCATGCCGCTCTCGCTTCGCTTGACCCGATCCACCTGGGCCACCTGCTCCTCGAGCGAGAGATTCTTGTGGATCACGCCGATTCCGCCCTGACGGGCGAGTGCGATCGCGAGCCCGGCCTCGGTCACGGTGTCCATCGCGGCGCTGACGATCGGAACGTTCAGGTCGATGCGCCGCGAGAATCGCGTGCGCAGCTCGACGTCGCGCGGATGAGTGTCGGCGAAGCGCGGCGACAGAAGGACGTCGTCGAACGTCAGGGCCTCGGGGCCGACCTTGTCCTGCCACAAGACGCGGTCACTCACCGCCCAGCCTCCCGGAGATCGGACGAGCCGCAGCTCGGGGCCGCGGCTCGTCTCGTCACTGCTTGGCGCCGGCGTCGTCCGGCTTCTTCCGATTGAAGTCGAAGTAGTAGTTCCCGCCCACGCGGATCTCGGCGAACATCGGGTTGCCGTTGAATCCCCTGGGGAACTTGGTGTCATCGCTCGCGAACGCCGCGTGCCATGCGCCGGTGACCTCGATCGACGTGCTCGGAAGCGACTTGAGGAATCGTTCGTAGCCCAGTTCGGCCGAAGCTCCGAGGTAGAGCCCCCGGTGCCGTGACTTGGAGTCCGGATCCTGCAGCACTTTGCGGCGGTTCTGCACCCAGACACGATAGAAACCCGGGCCGGCACCCAAGTGCCACAGCGATCGGCCCGCACCCCAGACCTTCTGGTACTGCGCGCTCACGCCCACCATCTGCGACAGCACCTGGTCCTTCTTCGTGTCGCCGGGGTAATTGGGATCCGGGAACGGCAGGTCCTCGGTGTTGGTGTAGGCGGCCCACGTGTACATGGGCGAGATCTGCCATCGGCTGCCGGCGCCGAGGACGTATCGATAGTAGCCGGTCAACGACAGGCGGGGCTGCGCGCCCGCCGAGTAGTCCCCGTCGGCGACGAGTAGCGACGAGCCGATCAGAGCTCCGATGCCGCCGCGGCCGGGCGTGTGTCCGATGGGAGCTGCCGTGGAGTCGGCATCCTGAGCCCATGCCGAGCCGGCCAAGCCGAGCAGGAGGGCGGTGAGGGCGCCTGCACGGCGAACGCTGGCGATCATGCGATGGAAGCTCCTCATTCCGTGTGAGATAGGTGACCCGGTCGGTCAGGCGCGGGAATATAGGGAGGCGCTTTCGGGAGTGTCAAGGATTGCGGCCCCGAATGACAGTCGACACTGCGCGCGGCAGCGTCGATCCGCTGACGTGGACGTCGTCCGACCTACCCGCTCGAGGGACGCAACTTCTCACAGGATCGGCTGCAGGCTCGGGACTCGCTCTTGCAGCTCTCGCGAGCGGGCGGTTCCCGGGCTCGGGATCCTCGCAGGACTCACTGCCACACCCCTCCCACTCCCCGCCCACCGCAGCACCTGATTCGTCTGCAAACCTCCGGGTCGGCCGCCAACCGACCCCCATCCCGGCCCGGGAACCGTCTCACGTGCGCCAACCCCTTGTGCTGCCGAGCCTAAGCGCAAGCTTCGCCTTCCTTTGACACTCGTGCGAGCGGGGTCCTAGACTCCCGCGCTCATTCTCGCGACTCCACGCCGGGCTGCCTCCACGGCCGCCCGGCGATCGACTGTGATGGGAGAGCACATGACTCGCTCGGAGCAATGGAAGTCCCTGGGTGTGCTGCTGGTGACCGTGCTCGCGGTCTGGCAGCTCTACCCCTCGTGGCGGTTCTACTCGATGACGCCGGCACAGCGCGAGGCTCTGCCTCCCGCCGAGCTCGCGACGCTGAGACAGCAGGCGGTCCATCTCGGGCTCGACCTGCAGGGCGGCCTGCAATTACTGCTCGAGGTCGACAAGTCACGCCTCTCTCCGGCTGAGGCCGAGGACGCCACCGAGCGCGCGCGCGAGGTGATCATGAACCGCGTCGATCAGTTCGGCGTCGCGGAGCCGCTCGTCCAGGCCGAGGGCACCGACCGCATCACGGTGCAGCTGCCGGGCCTCACGGATCGTCAGCGCGCCATCGACCTGATCGGCAAGACGGCGCTGCTCGAGTTCAAGCTCGTACGCACACCCGAAGAGCAGCAACTGATCTACCAGCGCGTCGATGCATTCCTCGCCGGTCGCGGCGCGGGAGCGGACCTCGACTCGGCACTCGCCGGCCAGCCGCTCACGAGCCTGATGGTGGATCTGGGCGCGGTGCGCATGCAGGACGTGCCCGCGGCCCGCAAGCTCCTCGCGACGGCTGGCGTCGACAGCATCATCCCGGTCGACAGCGAGTTGGTGTGGGGCGATGAGGGCGAGAACATCTCCGGCATCACGGCACGCCGCCTCTACGTGCTCAAGCGCACGCCCGAGATGGCGGGTGGATCGGTCGCCACCGCCGAGGCGCAGGTCGGCCTCGAGCAGACGAACCCCGGCTCCTGGGGCGTCAGCATGAAGATGACGCCGAAGGGACGCGCCGACTTCTCTCGCGTCACGGGCAACAACGTCAGCCGCCAGCTCGCGATCGTGCTCGACGGCGTGGTCAAGTCGGCGCCGGTCATCCGCGACCGCATCCCCTCGGGAGATGCGTCGATCACGGGTGGCAGCTTCGACCTCGAGACCTCCAAGGACCTCGCGATCGTGCTGCGTGCCGGCGCGCTGCCGGCTCCGGTGACGATCCTCGAGGAGCGCTCCGTCGGACCCTCGCTCGGTTCGGACTCGATCCAGCAGGGCGTTCGCGCCGGCGTGATCGGCACGATCCTCGTGGTCGTGTTCATGCTGGTCTACTACCAGCTCTCCGGCGCCATCGCCATCGCCGCCCTCGTGCTCAACGTGCTCTACCTGATCGCCGCCCTCGCCTACGCCGGCGCCACCCTGACGCTGCCGGGCATCGCCGGCGTCGTGCTGACGATCGGCATGGCCGTCGACGCCAACGTCCTGATCTTCGAGCGCATCCGAGAGGAACTGCGCAACGGCAAGACCGTTCGCGAGTCGGTTCGCGTCGGCTACGACCGCGCGTTCCGCACGATCCTCGATGCCAATGTCACCACGCTGCTGTCGGCGCTCTTCCTCTTCCAGTTCGGAACCGGTCCCATCAAGGGCTTCGCCGTGACGCTGAGCCTCGGGTTGCTCGCCAACATGTTCACGGCGGTGTTCTTCACGCGCATGATCTTCGACTTCTGGTTGAGCCGCGGCAAGGTCGAGCGGCTCAGCATCTAACGAGGCGGACTCCACATGTTCCAGTTGCTCATCGGGACCAACTTCCCGTTCATGAAGTACCGCCGCTACGCCTACATGGTGTCGATCGTGCTCACCTTGGCCACCTTGGGCTTCTTCTTCACCAAGGGACCGAAGTACAGCGTCGACTTCACCGGCGGAACGCTGCTCCAGATCCGCACCGCGCAGCCGATGGCGCCGGATGACCTCCGCACGTCGCTCGAGGACGCCGGCATCCGCGTCGAGTTGCAGCAGATGACGGGCGGAGCCACGAACGAGTACCAACTCCGCTTCCAGAGCAAGTCCACCGACCCGTTCGAGGACGTCAAGGTTGCCATGCAGAAGGCTCATCCGGGAACCGAGGTCGAGCTCCGCCGGATCGAGACCGTCGGCCCGAAGGTGGGTTCGGACCTGCGCCAGAAGGCGATCATGGCCGTTCTGGCGAGCATCGGCGCCATCCTGATCTATGTCGGCATCCGCTATGAGTTCAAGTTCGCAGTCGGAGGCATCCTCGCTCTGTTCCATGATGTACTGGTGACCGCCGGGGTCCTCATGTTCACCGGGCGTGAGATCTCCCTGACGGTCATCGCTGCACTCCTCACCATCGCCGGCTACTCGATCAACGACACGATCGTCGTGTTCGATCGCATCCGTGAACGCTCGAAGGCTCTGAGGAAAGAGACCCACGAGCGTGCCATGGACATCGCGGTCAACGAGACGCTCTCGCGCACGATGATCACCGCGTTCACGGTGCTGCTCACTTCGATCGCCCTGTTCGTGTGGGGTGGCGATGTACTGAACGACTTCTCGTTCACCATGATCGTCGGCCTCGTGTTCGGAACGTTCTCGTCCGTGTACGTCGCGAGTGCGCTGGCACTGGATATCTGGCTCTGGCTCGAGCGGCGCAAGACCGCGTCGGCCAAGTGACGAAAGGTCCACGCATGTCGCATTTCCGTGGTGCGGGTCTGCTCGCCGCGCTCGCCATCGTCTCGCTCGCGACCGGTTGCGCGAAGCGGATCACCGAAGTCGATGCCTCTTACACGCAGATCGAGGGCACGCCCAGCGCGGCCGCCATGCTGACCATCTGGGCGGATACGCCCGTGGCGGTCCAGGTGTGGAGCGATGTGGGCAATCCGCCTGGACCGAGCGCCGATGACGTCCTGCTCCGCACCGAGCAGCGCTATCTGAACGGGCAGGGGCAGGTCCTCATGATGCTGATCGACAACTCGAACGCCAACGGCTTCCAGATGATGCGCCGCGCGCTCAATGGTGGATTCGAGCAGGTGCGGGACTTCGTGGTGCACCCCACGAGGAAGTGGGTGGCCACGCACTGGGAGACCTACCGCCTCATCGATCCGAATCCCTCGGGATTCACGCCGGCCTCGTACGTCGGCCGCGGTCTTGTCGGCGGCACCGTGACCGCCGCTTCGCCGCTCTCCAACGAGGCGCAATTGACGCTGGCGAATGTGCCGCCCTCGATCAGCTACACGGCCAACCCGGCGACCAACGGCGACTCCCTGTTCACGATGTCGTGGACCCCGGTGGCGGGTGCAGCGGGCTACTGGCTGCACGTCTACACCTACCGTCCCGATGCGCGCATCGAGGATCGCTACAACGCCGCCACACCGCGCCCGATCTTCGACGGTCCGGTGACGGATCATCTCGTTGCGCTCCTCGATGCTGCGAGCACGTCGTTCCGCATGGGGAACACCACGGGCGCGACGATCCTCGCCTACAAGCCGGCGCTGGTCGGACGTGAGTACGAAGTGCGCGTCACCGCCGTCAACGCGGCGGGCCAGGTCATCGGCTTCACGCCGGGGACACTGCGGACGTCCATCATCAGCGACGAGGTCTACGTGCAGTTCCCGAGCGGCGCCGTGACGGTGAACACCTCACGCTTCTTATGAGCCGCAGCGTCGATCGACGCGCACCTGGGGGGAGGGGCCCAAAGCCCCTCCCCCTTTTTGCGTGCCGACACCGTGTATCGGGTCATCGACTCGTCAATCCTCGCGCGGTCGTGCTCCGAGGGGCCGCGCTCGAACGAGTCGGCTGCGGGAGGGGTCGCGCGCATGCGTATACTCCTGACATGCGATGCCTCTCACCCGCTCTTCTCCTCGCGGTGACGCTGGCTCTCGCGACGTCGGCCCCGCAGACGAACGCGGCACCGACCTCGCCGGGCGCCCGGTCCTTCGGCGTGGCCCGACTCAAGTACGGCGGCGGTGGCGACTGGTACGGCAACAAGACCTCGCTCAAGAACCTGCTGGCCGCTGCGCGATCGAGACAGGGCCTTCGCATCTCGGGCGACATCGAGGCGGTGGTCGAGCCCGGCGCCGCGGCGCTCTTCCAATACCCCTTCGTGTTCGCCTCTGGGCATGGCGACATGCGCTTCAGCGATGCCGAGGCGTTGAATCTCAGGCGTTGGCTCGAGGCGGGCGGCTTCCTGTGGGTGGACGACGACTACGGCATGGCACCGTCGTTCCGCCGCGAGATCGCACGCATCCTTCCCGGCCACGAGGTCGTCGAGCTTCCGTTCAGCCACACGCTATTCCGAGCGCCCTACGCGTTCCCTCACGGGCTGCCGAAGATCCATGAACATGATGGCGGCCCGCCGCGTGCCTTCGGAGCGTTCGTCGATGGCCGGCTCGCCGTGCTGTTCACCTTCGACACCGACCTCGGTGACGGCCTCGAGGACGAGGGCGTTCACGACGACACACCCGAGAAACGCGAACTGGCGATGCAGATGGCATTGAACATCGTCCACCACGCGCTGACTCACTGACCCAGGGGCCCCGAGCCGATGACCGGACACCCGCCGCCCACCACGCTCCGACAGCCACTCGCCCGCGCGCACTCGGCCGTGCGCCGAGCGCTCGCGCTGCGCTCGAGCCTGGCTGCATCGTCGCGCGTGACGCTGATGCTCGCGGTCGTCGTGCTGCTGGGCGTGCTGCTGCCGGTCTCGCCGGCTACGGCGTGGCTGCGACTCGGATTGTTCGGTGTGGCCGCGATCGTGGCGCTGGTCCTCGCATTGCGCCGCTTCCTCGCCGAGGCTCCTCGCTTCGATGGCTGGCTGGAGCAGGTCGAGGCCCGCTTCCCGGAGACCCGTTCGTGGCTGCGCAACGCCCTCGACCTCGAGCGACGCCCCGACCCACACACCTCCGCCGAACTGGCCGGGGCGATCCAGGCCGAGACCGGGCGTCGATTGCAGAGCGTTCCGCTCGGCACCCTCGTTCCGAGGCTCGGGGCACGTCGCGCGCTTGCCGGAGCCGCCGCGTCGCTCGCCCTGCTCCTGACCTGCACCGCCTTCGCTCCCGAGGCCACCACACGCGCATGGCGGACCCTGTGGGATCCGGAATCGGCAGCGCCACCGGTGGCGCTGGTGGTCGAGCCGGGCTCCGTCACGCTTTCGCCAGGCGCCACGCTCGCCATCCGCGCCATCGTCGAGGGCACCGCCTCGGCGCCTCGTCTCCTCGGCGAGGGCCCGAGTCCGACGCCCGTGCTCGAATCCGACAAGAAAGGTGAGCGCCGCTGGCGGTTCGACCTGCCGCCCGTGACCGCGCCGCGCGACTACGCGGTCCGCGTCCAGCGAACCGAGAGTCCGCGCTATCAGGTGGCGCTGGCCGGCGAGCCACAGCCCGTGAGCTTCGCGATCGAGCTGACCGCCCCCGCTTACGCCCGGCTCCCGAACCAGCAGGGCCAGGCGACGCGCGGCGATCTGGCGGCGCTCGCGGGATCTCGGGCCGTCATCGAAGTCACGTTCGACCGCGACCTCGAGACGCTCACCGCGAAGTTGCCGGGCGACCGGAGCCGGTCGTGGCGCGAGATCACGCCGCGGCGCTGGCGCGGCGAGGTGGCGATCCAGGGCGACGGCGACTGGTCGCTCGAGGCCGCCGCGCCCACGGGCACGTCGAAGCATCGCTATCGGATCAGCGCCCTCGCGGATGCTGCGCCGCTGATCGCCGTTACGCTCCCCGACGGGGACGTCGATGTGCCGGCCGGCCAGCAGGTCCCCTATGACATCCAGGCGCAGGATGATCTCGGGCTCTCGGAACTCCGCCTCGAATGGCGCAAGGGCGACGTCGCGACCTGGTCGAGCACGTCACTCGCTGCGTTCGCGGCCACGCCGCGTGAAGCGAGAGCAGCGGCGCGCTGGGACGCGAGTGCGCTCGCGCTTCTGCCGGGTGAGTCGGCGACGTTCCGCTTCGTGGCATTCGACAATGACGCGGTCTCGGGGCGCAAGCGTGCCGAGAGCGCCGAGTACACGCTCCGCTTCCCGTCGCTGGCCGAGCTGTACGCCGGACTCGACGATCGCGCCGACCGCGTGCAGAAGTCGCTCGAGAAGGCGACGGAACAGGCCAAGGAGCTGCAGAAGACACTCGAGCAGATGCAGCGGCAGCCGCAGCGCGGCCAGGGCCAGCCCGACCCGTTCCAGCGCGCCGAGGAGATGAAGCGCGCCATCGAGCGTCAGAACCAGGTGAGCCAGCAGCTCGAGCGTGCTGCCGAGCAGATGCGCGAGCGCGCCTCCGATGCCGCCGAGCGCGATGCCTACCGCGAGGAACTCCAGACCAAGCTGCGCGAGATGTCCGAGCTGATGCGGCAGATCGAGAGCCCCGAGTTCAAGGAGTCGCTCAAGAAGCTGCAGGAGGCGATCGAGCGCTCGGATCGTCGCGAGGCCGAGCAGCGGCTGCCGCAGATGCGACAGGAGAATCGCGAGATGCTCAAGAACCTCGAGCGCACGCTCGAGCTCCTGAAGCAGCTGCGCGAGGAGGAGCGGATGGAGTCGCTCGGCCGCCGTGCCGAGGAACTCAAGAAGCAGCAGGACGCGCTCAACGAGCAGCACGCGCAGAATGAGCAAGAGCCCTCGGCCGAGGATCGCGACCCCAAGGGCCAGGCGGAGGACAAGTCGTCGAAGCCGGAATCGAGCAAGTCGCCGCCCGCGAGCGAGCAGTTGGCCAAGCAGCAGAAGGCCGCGGCCGAGGAGAGTGAGCGCTTGGCCGAGGATGCCGCGGAGATGGCCGAGCAGAGCGAGTCCGAGGCGGTGAAACAGGCGCTCGAAGAGGCCGCCGAGGAGCTCTCCGAGCAGGCGGCGGCCGAGCAGCGCTCCGCCGCACAGCAGCAGCAGTCCGGGCAGCGCAAGAAGGCGAAGCAGAGTGGGCAGAAGGCCAGCGAGAGTCTGGCCAAGGCGGCCCAGCAGATGCAGCAGTCCGCGCAGCAGCAACAGCAGCAGCAGGATTCCGAGAGTCTCGAGGCGATGCGACGTGCCGCCCAGGATCTCGTCTCGCTCGAACGGGCGACGCAGCAGAACCTGCAGCAGTCCGGCTCCCCCGAGTCCCAGGCCGATCGGCAGAGCGATCTGGCCGAGGGCATCTCGCGCGTGGCCGACTCGTTGTCGGCGCTCTCCGAGAAGACGCCGTTCATGAATCCCAGCATCCAACAATCGCTCGGGCGGGCGCAGCAGCAGATGCAGCAGTCCGGCCAGCAGATGGCGGGCGGGCAGCGCATGGCGGGCGAGCAGTCGGGCAAGTCAGCGGCCCGATCGCTGAGCGAGACGGTCAATGCGCTGCGCAAGGCTCAGGAGGAGGCCGAGGCCTGCGCCAATCCGGGACAGGGCACGCCGATGTCACAGGGCCGCGGCCAGAAGATGAGTCAGATCGGCAAGGAGCAGGGCGAACTCAACCAGCAGACGCGCGAGCTGACGCGCCGCATGTCGCAGCAGATGCGGATGCAGGCCGGTGACGAGGCCGAGTTGCGTCGCTTGGCGAGCGAGCAACAGCGCCTCCGTGAGCAGGTGGAGCAGGTTCAGGGCGAGGAGGATGCCGAGGCGGATGCTCGCGAGAAGAAGTTGCTGGGTCGCCTCGACCAGGCGAAGCGCGAGATGCAGCAGGCCGAGGAGATGCTCAAGCAGGGGCAGATGAGCGGTGAGCTGGAGGAGCGTCAGAACAAGATCCTGTCGCGGCTGCTCGACGCCACGCGGTCGGTCAATCGTCGCGACTTCGATCCGGAGCGAGAAGCCCGGCGAGGTGAGCTGGCGGACCGCGATGCGCCCGCCGAACTCGCACCCGACCTGCTGCGCACCCGCGACCGCCTGCGTGGCGACCTCTTGAAGGCCGAGGCCGATCGCTATCCCGCGCACTATCGGGCGCTCATCGAGGCCTACCTGCGGGCCCTCAACGCGAGCCCGAAGTGAGGGCTCCGGCCGTGGCCGCAGCCCTACTCTCGCTGACGGCATCCCTCGTGATGAGTCCGATGGCCTCGGCGCAGCCGTCGCTGCGCCCGGTGCCCGGCCAACCCGCGCAGGGCTACACGCTGCTGCCCTCGAGCCCCGCTGAACTGGTTCGCTCGCAGCGGCCCGAACCGGCACTTCCGCCACTCAGCGCGCAACGACTGAGGCGAGCCGTCGACCTGCGGCTGGCCGGGCTGCCCGAGCGTTCGCGTGACTCGCTGCTCGCCCTGCACAAGGCGCACCCGGGGCATCCGCGCATCACGACCGAACTCGTGCGCGCGCACATCGCGCGCAACGACTGGTTGTCGGCCGAGCGACTCGCGCGCGCCGAACGACTGGCGCAGCGCGACTCGCTGCTCGCCTCGCGCGAGATGGCGCTGGCACTCGAGCGTTTGAATCGTCCGCGCGAGGCCATGAACGTGGCGTTCGAGAGCTGGGTGGCCTCGGCGACCGAAGGTCCGTGGGCCGCACAACTCATCTTCGGGTTCGCCGAGCGCGAACCCCGCGCGGCGCGCGACGGGTTCACTCGGGCCGTCTCGGCGAGCGGCAGTCGCGGCGATGTCATCACCGGACAGGCCATCCTGCTGTCTCGGGCCGGGCTCGTGGCGGAGGCGGTGAAGGTGCTCAAAGAGGCCGATCGTGGCCCCACCCGCGTGCCGTTCCGGTTGCGTTTCGCCGAGGAGGCTCTGCAGTCGAACCTCCGTGCCGACTCGATCTCGGCGAGGGAGGTGCTGCACTCGGTCGCAGCCGACCAGGCGCTCGATGCTGGCATCCGCACCGGAGCCGCGCGCCGACTGTGGATCGTCGATGAGGCGAGTGAGGACCGTGGCCGCACCGCGCTACGGATCCGCAATGCGCTCTCGGACCTGCCGGGCGCACGCTGGGACAGCGCGCTGCTGCTGCCGATCGTGCGCGCGCTGCGTGAGAGCGGCCGCGCCGCGGACGTGCGCGCGCTCATCGAAGGCGCGCCCGAGATGGCGAGCCAGGTTCCCGAACTGGCACTCGAGCGCGCCTATGCCGACCTGCGCGAGGGTCCGGCGTCCAAGGCGCTGCCGGCGCTGGAGTCACTCGCCGCGAGCTGGCCCGAAGCCCGTCACGCACTCGCCGAGGCGAGATTCTTCGCGGGGCAGATGGATTCGGCCGCTGCGCTCTATCGCATTCTGGCCCAGGACGAGGCTCACCCCGAGGTCGGCGCTGCGCAGGAGCGACTCTTCCTCATCGAGGAGCGTCCGGGAGAGTCGGCCCTGCTCGGTCTGGCGCGAATCGCGTATGCGCGCTGGAGAGGCGAATCGGTCCGCGCGATGGCGATCGCCGACTCGCTCGTCTCGGCGACGCCGATGAGCTCGCCCTACTTCGCCCCGGCGGCGCTCGAACTCGGCGAGATGCGGCTCGAGGCCCGCGAACCGCGCGCGGCGCTCGTGCCGCTTCTGGCCGTCTCCGATTCTCTGCCGGACTCGCGCTTGGCGCCCCGCGCCCGTCAGCGCGCCGGCGACGCGTATCTCGCACTGGGCGATCGCGTACGGGCGCTGCTCCAGTACGAGGAGTGTCTCGTCCGCTATCCGCGCGCCTGGAACGCAGCCGAGGTGCGCCGCGTGGTCGATCAGATGCGCAAGGAGCGCCGCTCATGATGCGCATCAACTTCTCGGGGCCTCGGCCCTCGGCGGGAGGCGGCGGCTCGTTCGGCCCGCTCGCCATCGTGTTCGGCGTGCTGCGCTTGTTCGGTGCGGTGATCGGCGCCGTGGTCGTGGCGATCATGGCGCTCGTCGCCGTGGTCGGAGCGCTGATCTTCCTGCGCGGGCGTGGCATCCGCTTCGGCAGGATGGGCGGCCGCGGTGCCGCGAAACGACCCGCTTCCTCGCCGGCCGAGCCGCCGTCTTCAGGCGGCCCAGCCGGCGGTGCGCGAAGCGACTCCGCACCCGAGCGATCGTACGCCGAAATCGTCGAAGCGTGGCCGCTCGCGATCGGGCCGTTGCTCGCACTCGCACTGCTCGGGTCGCCGCTTCATGCCAAGACACTCATCCCGATGGACGAGTCCCAGACCGACCACCTGCGCGCCTATGGGCTCACCTACTGGGCGCTCCAACAGGGCATGAAGAGCGAGTGGCTGCTCAACTACCGCGGCGGCTCGTTCCTGCTGCCCGATGACGTGTCGCTGCTGCGTGAGGCGGCCATCCGTGGTGTGTCGCTCGAGAACGTCGGCGGCGCCGATGAGGCCTCGATCCGCGCCACCATCGCCGACTCCAACATGGAGGCCGTGGCATTGGAGAAGGCGCCTCGCGTCGCCGTCTACATCCCGCCCAACGCACCGCCCTGGGACGATGCCGTGACGCTGGCGCTCGAGTACGCGGACATCGAGTACGCCCGAGTGTGGGATGAGGAGGTGCTGCGCGGCGACCTCGCCAAGTACGACTGGCTGCACCTGCACCATGAGGACTTCACCGGGCAGCACGGCAAGTTCTGGGCCGCCTATCACACGTTCCCCTGGTACCAGGAGGAGGAGCGCGTGCAGCGGGCGATGGCGAGCAAGCTCGGCTTCGCCAAGGTCTCGCAGATGAAGGGCGCCGTCGCCACCGTGCTCAAGGACTACATCGGTCGAGGCGGGTTCCTGTTCGCGATGTGCTCGGCGACCGACACCTACGACATCGCGCTCGCCGCCGAGGGGTTGGACATCGCCGATGTCGTCTACGACGGCGACCCGCCTCAGTACGACGCTCCGAGCCGGCTCGACTTCTCGCGCACGCTCGCTTTCAAGGACTTCCGGCTCGAGATGGATCCGGTGCTCTATCGCTTCTCCGACATCGATGTGACGCAGGAGGCCTCGATGCGCGGCCCCGACCAGGTGTTCACACTGTTCGACTTCAGCGCCAAGCAGGACCCGGTGCCCACCATGCTGGTGCAGAACCATGTCGGCGCGGTCGCCGAGTTCCTCGGCCAGTCGACCGGCTTCCGTCGCTCCAAGCTCAAGCCCGGCGT
>JAYWEM010000123.1:0-19686 GCA_043779265.1 bacterium
ACGTCCGGCGATTCGAGGAGGCGGCCGCGTGGGCCGATTCGGCGCATCGATCGGCGCTCGATGCCCCATCTCGCGAGCGAGCGCAACTGGAATCGGCGAGGATCCGTCGCTCCCAGCGTTCGGGCCGCGGCGCGCTCGAATCCTACGAGCAGCTGATGCGAGTCGCGCGTGACCCGGCGGTGCGCGAGGCCTGCGCCTGGGAGGCGGCGAGAGAGGCGCAGGATAGCGGGGAGTACGCGCGCGCCGAGTCGGCGTTCGTCGAGGTCTCAGCAGCTGGCGGGCGTCGCGCCGAGGAGGCGCACGTGCTGGCGGGCCTGTGCGCCTACGCGAGAGGGGAGCGCGAGACGGCGCTCGAGCGCTGGTCGAAGGCCTCGGGTGAGTCCGCGAGATTCTGGGAGGCCACGGCGCTGAGGGACCGCGTCCGCCGCGGCCGATCGCAGACCGGTGATGCGGCTCGTGCGGACTCGCTCTACCGCACCCTGGCCGCTCTGCCCGGCTATCGCCTCTATCGTGCGGCGGCACGCGAGTCGCTCGGGGTTCGCGGCTGGCCGGGCGAAGTGGCGGTCGCCGCTTGCGAGGACAGTGCGGAGGCCGCACGCCTCGCGGCGATCCATGCGGTGGCCGCGCGCGGTAACACGATCGATGCCGTGTTCCTGTTGAATCGATGGATGGTCGGCGATGTGCGCGTGACGAGCGGAGCGCGCAGTGCCGGGAGCTGGCTCTCGGCCGCCTCGATCGCCTACGGCTTGTCGCGGCCGGATCTGGCGACGCGTCTGGTCGATCGCGCGATGCAGGCGGTGGAAGATTCCTCGGCAGCCCTCTGGCCGCTCATCGCGTGGGCCCATCCGCCGGCATTCGAGGAGATCGTGCGGCCGAACATCGTGGACTCGCTCGGGATGGATGCCGCGCTCGTCTGGGGTCTCATCCGCCAGGAGAGCCGCTTCGATCCGCGGGCACGCTCGGTGAGCAATGCGCTCGGACTCGCGCAGCTGCTGCTTCCGACGGCTGGGGATGTCGCGCGATGGCTGCGTGATCCACCGCCGACCGAGGCGCGCCTGTTCGAGCCCGACATCGGCGCGCGCTACGGCATTCGCTATCTCGCGTACGTGCTTTCGCGCTTCGATCGCAATGTCGCTGTGGCGCTGACCGCCTACAACGCGGGCCCCGGGACGATCCGACCGGACTGGCGACTCCTGCTCGAGCGAGGCGGCGACGCGCTCTTCAGCGAGTTCGCCTCGAATGCCGACTCCCAGGACTACACGCGGAGGATCCTCGGCTTCCGTCAGGCGTACCGCGAGTTGCAGCCGACGTTCCGGCCCTGAGGGTTCTGCTAGTCTGCCACGCATGAGCCACGCCGAGTCCGATCCGCTCGCACCGCTGAGGCGTCCGCAGTGGCAGGCGGAGCTGCGGCGCAAGCTCGTACACCTCGCGTTCATCGTGCTGCCTCTGGTGCTGATCCACGACAGCTTGCCGTGGCCGAAGGGGCTCGCGCAGTTCCGCATGATGCTGCTGGCACTGGTGGCCGGCGCGATCGCGCTCGATCTGCTCCGCCTGCATGACGCCAGGATCCGCCGGTTCTTCGGCCGGTTCTTCGGGGAGTTGATCCGCGAGCACGAGCACTTCGGGCTGCTCGGCTCCACCTACCTGCTGCTCGCGGCGCTCCTGGCCATCGAGATCTTCCCGCACCCACTGGCGGCGGCGGCCCTCGGGTTCACCGTGCTGGGCGACGCCTTCGGCGCATTGGTCGGGCGGGCCTACGGACGGACCAAGTTCTTCCGAAAGTCGCTCGAGGGGGCGATGGGCTGCTTCGCTGCTTGTATGGTGTGGGCGGTCTATCTCGTGGTCGTGGTCGGCATGACCTGGCCGATCGTGATCGTCGGGGCGCTGGTCGCGACGTTCGTCGAGGTCCTGCCGATTCCGCTGGATGACAACCTAGGTATCACGCTGGCAGCGGGTTACGCCATGCGCCTCATGCTCCCCTGAACTCCGGCATGGAAGCCCAAGTCCGGCAAGTAGTCGGCCGATAACGGGGGCATGCGCCCGCCGCGTCCTCGGCCCCAACCGGCTCCCGACCTCGAGACCGCCCGCGCCCTGCTCGCGCAGGGCGATCGCGTCGCGGCGCTCGAGATGCTCGAACTGCTCCTGACGACCGAGTCGCGTCGCGATGTGCGCGAGCAGATCGCCTCGCTGCTGCTCGAAGCCTCACTCGGCTGCGATCTGGCCAACGATCCCGCGCGCGCGCTGCGCGCACTCGACCTCGCGACGCAGGTGGTGGACTGGGCGGACGTGCATGCGCGCCGCGGCATGCTGCTGGCCCAGTGCGGTCGGCGTCCCGAGGCGATCGAGGCCTACGAACGCGCCCTTGCGATCAACCCGAGATTCCGCGGTGCCGCCGTCGAGCGCGCACTGCTCGATGCCCACGAAGGCCGGCTCGGCGAAGCGCTGGCGACCCTGCGGGCGCTGGCTGCCGACAGTGCGCTGACCGAACCTCGCGCGCTGGCCGAGGGCCTCGATCACTTGCGCACCGCCGACATCGAGCGCGCCGCACCGCTGCTGCGCCGCGCCCTCGGCGCGACCGACACATGGCTCGACGCCCAGCTTCGCGAGTACCAGCAACTGTCGCAGGACGGCGACCTCGCGACCGCACTGCACGCGCTTCGCGCCGCGGTGGGGGAGCGGCCCGGCTATCCGGATCTCCATTACCTGTTGGGCGTGCACGAGATGCAGCTCGGGGCGCTGGATGACGCCCTCGAGTCGCTGGCGCATGCTCTCGAATTGCACCCGGATTATCACTCGGCGCGCGTCGAGTTCGCTCGCGCACTCGAGGCGACCGGCGACACTCCCGAGGCGATCGTCCAGTTGGAACTCGTCTTGGCCACGGTACCGGGGCACAGCGCGGCGCAAGCTCTGCATGAGCGCTGGGTGGCGCGCTATCGCGACGCGCGGAAGGCGCCGGCTTCGGCCGACTGATGCCCCTGAAGTCGGTCCTCGGCTCGTTCCCCGGCCTCGATCGGCACCGGTGCGATGTGGCTTGACCCGACCGGACGCCCGGGAGCAACCTGCTGGGGCAGGGCCCGGGTTCCACCACAGGTCGACTTCGCACCAAGGGAGGGGCCATCTATGGCGAAAGGCATCGTCAAGTGGTTCAGCGACCAGAAGGGTTATGGGTTCATCACCCCCGAGAACCGAGAGGACTCGGAGGTGTTCGTCCACTTCTCGGCCATCGAGAGCGCCGGCTTCCGCACGCTTCGAGAGGGGCAGGTCGTCGAGTTCGAGTTGGTCAGTAGCACTCGCGGCTCAGAGGCCGCCCACGTCTTGCTGAAAGTCTGATTCCCGTTCCTGAACCTGGGCCACGTGCGGCCCGACGCGCTCGCGTCGGGCCGCACTCCGTCCCGGACGGGTTTCGGGGTCCGGATTTGCCCTCCTTAAAGATTGCTGTCTATCCTGTCCCCCATGATCGAATCCCTCCTGAAAGCCGTTTTCGGCTCCAAGCACGACAAAGAGGTCAAGCGCGTCCAGCCCATCGTCGACGAGATCAACCGGCTCTCCGAGGAGTGGGAGGGCCTCTCCGATGAGCAGATCCAGGCCAAGACCGCGGAGTTCCGCGAGCGCCTGAGCTCGGGAGGCGACACCCTGGACGACCTGCTCCCCGAGGCGTTCGCCGCGGTCAAGCAGACCTGCAAGCGCTTGTGCGGTAAGACGTGGGACGTCTGTGGCCAGCCGACCGAGTGGCAGATGGTGCCCTACGACGTCCAGTTGGTCGGCGGCATCTTCCTGCACGAGGGCAAGATCGCCGAGATGGCCACGGGTGAGGGCAAGACCCTCGTCGCCACGCTCCCGCTCTACCTCAATGCCCTCGAGGGCAAGGGCGCCCACCTCGTGACGGTGAACGACTATCTCGCCCGCCGCGACAGCGAGTGGATGGGTCGGATCTTCACGTTCCTCGGGCTGACCGTCGGCTGCATCCAGAATCAGATGGATCCGCCCAGGCGTCGCGAGCAGTACCAGTCCGACATCACGTACGGCACGAACAACGAGTACGGATTCGACTACCTGCGCGACAACATGGCGGTGCGCCCCGAGTACCGGGTGCAGCGCCCGTTCGCCTACGCGATCGTCGATGAGGTCGACTCGGTGCTGATCGACGAGGCGCGAACTCCGCTGATCATCTCGGGCCCGGTGGCCGACCGCGGCGATACGGTCTTCCTCGATCACAAGCACTATGTCGAGCGCATCGTGAAGGCGCAGCTCCAGTGGGCGAGCGAGAGCATGTCCGAGGCCGAGCAGATGTTCGGCCACAAGGACAAGGAGTGGGATCTCGGCGTCAAGCTACTGAGCGTGCGCCGCGCTGCACCCAAGCATAAGCGGCTGATCAAGCTGCTCTCCGAGAAGCCGGAGATGACCAAGCTGATCCAGCGCGCCGAGGCCGAGTACCTGCGCGACAAGCGCATGCACGAGTTGGACGAGGATCTCTTCTTCACGATCGATGAGAAGTCACGCAACGTCGATCTGCAGGAGAAGGGCCGCACGCTGCTGTCGCCGGGCGAACCGGATCGGTTCACCGTGCCCGACCTCGCGGGGCAGTTGTCCGAACTCGAGGGGCGCGAGGATCTCGAGCCCGAGGAGCGAATCCGCCAGCGCGACGCCATCTACAAGGGCTACGCGAGCCAGAACGACAAGATCCACGCGATCAGTGCCCTGCTCAAGGCCTACTCGTTGTTCGAGAAGGACGTCGAGTATGTCGTGCAGGAGGGCAAGGTGATGATCGTCGACGAGTTCACGGGCCGCCTCATGCCCGGCCGCCGCTACTCCGACGGACTCCATCAGGCGATCGAGGCCAAGGAGGGCGTGCAGGTCGAGGGCGAGACCCAGACGCTCGCCACGATCACGCTGCAGAACTTCTTCCGGATGTACGCCAAGCTGGCGGGCATGACCGGTACGGCCGAGACCGAGGCCGGTGAGTTCTGGGAGATCTACAAGCTCGAAGTGCAGGTCATCCCGACGCACCGCAAGCTGGCCCGCAAGGACATGGAAGACGTCGTCTACCGCACCAAGAAGGAGAAGTTCCAGGCGGTCATCGAGGAGATCGCGCAGTCGCACATCGCGGGACAGCCGGCGCTGGTCGGCACGATCTCGGTCGAGGTGAGCGAGTTGCTGTCGCGATTGCTCAAGATCCGCGGCATCAAGCACAACGTGCTGAATGCCAAGTACCATCAGCAGGAAGCCGAGATCGTCTCGCAGGCGGGCCAGCGCGGCGCCGTGACGATCGCGACGAACATGGCCGGGCGAGGCACCGACATCAAGCTGGGAGCCGGAGTCGCCGATCTCGGTGGGCTTCGGATCATCGGCACCGAGCGACATGAGTCGCGCCGAATCGATCGGCAGTTGCGTGGACGTGCGGGCCGTCAGGGGGATGCAGGCGCCTCTCGCTTCTACCTGTCGCTCGAGGACGAGCTGATGCGCCTGTTCGGCAGCGAGCGCATCTCGGGCCTGATGCAGAAGATGGGCGTCGAGGAAGGCGAGGTCATCGAGCACTCGATGGTCACGAGCGCCATCTCGCGCGCTCAGAAGCGCGTCGAGGGCCACAACTTCGACATCCGAAAGCACCTGCTCGAGTACGACAACGTGATGAACAAGCAGCGCGAGGAGGTCTACCGGCAGCGCAATGAAGCGCTCGAGAAGACCGACATCCGCGAGACCGTTGTCGAGGATATCCGCGACGTCGTCGCCGAGCGCGTCGACCGCATCGTGGGCTCGGCGAGCCTGCCGCGCGACGAGTGGAATCTGCGCGGTCTCGCCGATGAGCTGGCGTATGTCCTGATGCAGCCGGTCACGCCCGAACAGGTCGCCGGTGAGCGTCTTGATGATGTGACCGACCGAGCGGAGCAGGTCGCCGTATCGGCCTACGAAGTGCGCGAGCAGGAGTTCGGCCTCGAGGTGATGCGCGAGCTCGAGCGGCACGTCTACCTGTTCACGGTGGACGAACGCTGGCGTGAGCATCTGCACGAGCTCGACCATCTCAAGGGCGGCATCGGCCTCCGCGCCTACGGACAGCGCGACCCGCTGGTCGAGTACAAGCGCGAGGCGTTCCACCTGTTCGACAAGTTGCTCACCGAGATGCGCGACGAGTTCGTGCTGCGTCTGTTCCGTGTGCATCTCGCTCCGCAGGCGCAGCAGATGCTGCACGATGCCCCGCCGCCCACACAGCATATGGTGGCGCAGCACGCCGAGGTCCAGGCGTTCGGCGGGGATGCGGGCGAGGCCGAGTCGGAAGGCGGCGTCGCTGTAGCCGCGCCGCCCTCGCAGCGCGGCCCGGCGAGGCCGGCATCGCGGCCGATCGCCGCGCCGAGCGCCGGACGCAACGATCCGTGCCCGTGCGGTAGTGGCAAGAAGTACAAGAAGTGCCACATGCGGATCGAGCAGGGTCTGGAGCCCGAAGCATGAGCGACCGATTCCCGAATGAGTCCTTCCAGCGCCTCCTTCGCCTCCTGGCCGACAAGCTCGAGGACCATCTCGAGGGCGACGAACTCGCGCTCGAGACCCTGAGCGAGGCGATCGAAGAAGAGGGCCTGGGTGGCGAGGATATCGCCTCCGTCGTGATGGCGCTGCGCAGTCTCGCGGGCGCAGGGGCTTCGTCCGGCTGGGTCGCCGGCCCGCCCGGCCGTCGCGCGCAGCGTGTGATGTCGCAGGAGGAGCGCGAACTGCTCAGCACCGAGGCCTGGGGATACCTACTCGACCTCAAGGCGCAGGGAGTGCTGGATGCAGGGCAGTTCGAACGTGTGCTCGATGGCCTCTCCGGCATCGGCGTGCGGCCGGTGAGTGTGGAACTGGCGCGTGAGATCGCCTCGCGCGTCGCCCTGGAGGCGGAAGATGGTGTGGGCCCGGGAGAGATGACGCATGGCGACATCGAAAGCGCGCACTAACAAGACCGCGAAGGGCGCCACCAAGAAGAAGGCGACCGCTCGCAAGGCGCGCCCGGCCAAGAAGGCCGCCGAGGACGCTGCCGCCACCGCGCCCGTCAAGCGCAAGCGCGCGACCAAGGCGTCGACCAAGGCGGCCGAGAGCGAGGAGTTGGACGAAGCGGCTCTCGACGCCTCGGTCGGCGCCAAGGCCGATGGCAAGAGCCTCGTCATCGTCGAGTCGCCGACCAAGTCCAAGACGCTGACCAAGTTCCTCGGCAAGGATTTCATGGTGCTCGCGTCCAACGGGCACGTCATGGACCTGCCGAAGAGCCAGCTCGGCGTGGACCTCGAGAACGACTTCGAGCCCGAGTACGTGCCGATCAAGACCAAGAACCAGGCACTCGGCAAGATCCGCGCAGCTGCCAAGCGCGCGGCCAACATCTATCTGGCTCCGGATCCCGATCGCGAGGGCGAGGCGATCGCGTGGCACTTGGCGATGGCCCTCAAGAGCGCCAAGAAGCCGCTCCGCCGCCTGACCTTCAACGAGATCACGCAGCGGGCCGTCACCGAGGCGCTGAAGAACTCGCGTGATCTCGACATGAACCTGGTGAACGCGCAGCAGGCTCGCCGTGTGCTCGACCGCCTCGTCGGCTACAAGGTCAGCCCGTTCGTGTGGAGCACGGTCAAGTACGGGCTGTCGGCGGGACGCGTCCAGAGTGTCGCGCTGCGCCTGATCTGCGAGCGCGAGGACTCGATCCGTGCTTTCGTGCCCGAGGAATACTGGACGCTCGAGGTCGACTACGAGACCCCGGCGAAGGACCGCTTCACCGCCAGGCTGGTGCGGGTCGGCGACGAGGTGCTCGACAAGGCCCGGCTCACGGGTGCCGATGCGGGCGACCGAGCTCGCTCCCTGGGAGAGGAGCTGGCGGCGGCCTCCGCGAGCATCACCAACGTCGAGGTCAAGCCCCGCAAGAAGGGCGCGGTCCCGCCATTCATCACGTCCTCGCTGCAGCAGGCGGCGAGCAATCGCTACGGATTCACGAGTCAGCGCACGATGCAGGTGGCCCAGAAGCTCTACGAGGGTCTCGAGCTGAAGGGCGAGGGCAGCGTCGGCTTGATCACCTACATGCGTACCGACTCGACGAGATTCTCGGATGAGGCGCTCACCGAGATCCGCGCCTGGCTCGGCCGCGAGTTCGGCGCGGAGTACGTGCCGGAGAAGCCGAATTTCTTCAAGTCCAAGAAGGGCGCGCAGGATGCGCACGAGGCGATTCGCCCGACCTCGGTCGAGCGCACGCCCGCTTCGCTGCGACCGTACCTCACCGATGAACAGTTCAAGCTGTACGACCTCATCTGGAAGCGCGCTGTCGCGTCGCAGTCCACGCCGGCCGAACATGATCTGACGACCGTCGACATCGAAGCGGGGCGGCTCGGCATGCGCGCGTCCGGCACGGTGATGCGGTTCCCGGGCTGGCTGAAGGTCTGGGGCCGCGACGAGGTCGAGGAGCAGGAGGAGGGCCGTCTGCCCGAGGTCGCGGTCGGGATGGCGCTGGCCGTCGCCTCCGAGCCGTCGGGTGACGAGGAAGAGTCGTTGCGTCCCTCGCAGCACTTCACTCAGCCGCCGCCTCGCTACACCGATGCCTCGCTCATCAAGACACTCGAGGAGGAGGGAATCGGCCGACCGAGCACGTACGCGACGATCGTGACCACGATCACGAAGCGCGATTACGTGGAACGCGAGGGCCGCAGTCTCAAGCCCACCGACCTCGGCATGCTGGTCACCAAGTTGCTCGTGGACACGTTCGACGATGTCTTCAATGTCGAGTTCACCAAGGGCATGGAGTCCGAGCTCGACGAGGTCGAGGACGGCAAGCGCGAGTGGCAGTCGGTGGTGCGTGAACTCTGGACCCCGCTCAGCCGCGATCTCGAGAACGCCAAGAAGCGGACCAAGGAGATCAAGGCGAGCCTGCAGCAGCCGACCGACATCACCTGTCCGTCATGCAGTCAGCACCAGCTCGTCAAGAAGTTCGGACGCAACGGCGCGTTCCTCGCCTGTCCGGGCTATCCCGACTGCAAGCACACGCAGCCGCTCGACCAGAGCGAACTGCCCGTGCCGGTCGATGGCATCTGCGACCTGTGTGGATCCGGACTCGTGGCGCGCAATGGCCCCTACGGCCGTTACATCCATTGCGAGAAGCGGCCGGAGTGCAAGTTCACCAAGCCCTTCACCGTCGGCGTGGCCTGCCCCCAGTGCAAGGAGGGCGAGATCGCCGAGAAGCGCAGTCGCAAGGGCAAGATGTTCTTCTCCTGCACGCGCTACCCGCAGTGCGACTACGCGCTGTGGGACCGGCCGCGCCCGACACCCTGCCCGAGCTGCAACGCCCCATTCCTGGTGGAGAAAGTGGCCAAGTCGGGGGCGCATCTCGCCTGTCTGACCTGCAAGTCCAAGTTCCCCGCCGAGTCGGTCGGTGCGTGAGGCACTCGAACAGTTCCTGAGCGAGTTCGCCTCGGCGAGGCGAGGCTCGAAGCACACGCTGGCCGCCTATCGACGCGACATCACGCGCGTGCTCGATTCAGTCTCGGGCGAGGGCCGAGCGGTCGCGCCCGAGCAGTGGGACGCTCCCCTGCTGGAGCGCGCCATGCGCGAGTCGCACCGCACCGGACATGCCGCATCGAGCACCGCGCGGGCACTGGCCGCCTGGCGGAGCTTCGGGCGTTTCCTCGTGCGCCGCGGCATCCTGGCATCCGACCCGGCCCGGGCGCTGCCGTTCCCGCGGCGCGCCATGCGACTGCCGCGCACGTTACCGCGGCTCGACCTCAACGACGCGCTCGACGCGTTGGGCTCGGCTGCCGATCCGTCGGCGCCGCGCGACCGTGCGCTGCTCGAGTGTCTGTACTCGGCGGGGCTGCGCCTCTCGGAGATCGTGGGGCTCGACCGAGGCGACCTCGATCGCGGCGCTCGATTGCTCCGGGTGCGGGGCAAGGGGCGGCGTGAACGCGTTGTGCCAATCGGTGAGCGCGCTCTCTCGGCCATCGATGCGTACTGGTCCCACACGGGCGCAGTGGTGGCGCCACGCGATGCTCCGGTGTTCGCCGGGCGCTTCGGACGCCTCGCCGGCCGGACGGTCCAGCGCATCGTCGCCAAACGATTGGCGCAGGCGGCCGGCGGACTCGGCGTGACGCCACACGCGTTGCGGCACTCGTTCGCCAGCCACCTGCTGGATGCGGGCGCCGACCTGAGGGCGATCCAGGAGTTGCTGGGTCACGCCTCGCTCTCGAGCACGCAGGTGTACACGCACGTCACTCGCACGAGGCTTCAGCGCGCCTATGCCCAGGCCCATCCGCGCGCCTGAGCGGGGAGCGCGACTCGCGCTCACCCTCGCGCTCACGTTCGCCATCGCCTCGTGCGCGAAGAAGGGGCCCCCGAGCGGCGGTCCGCCCGACCTCGTGATGCCGAGCGTCTCGGAGGCGTCGCCGGACTCCGGCGCCAGCGGGGTGCCGCGCCATGCCCGCCTGACGCTCACGTTCAGCGAGGGCATGGAGCCGCGCAGCACTGGCGACGCCATCTCGCTCGCACCTCCCGTCACGATCCGGCAGCGGCGCTGGAGCGGTCGCACGCTCACGCTCGTGCTGGGTGAGTCGCTGGCCGTGGACCGGGCCTACACGCTCTCGGTCGGACACGGCGCGCGGGATCGCCATGGCAACAACATGGTGAGCGGCCGGGCGATTGTGTTCACGACCGCCGATCGCTTCCCGCCGGGATCCATCGGCGGCACGATCGACGCCGTCGGTTTCGCCGTCGCCGGCACCGCCCTGTGGTGCTACGAGGAGGGCGATACGCCCGACAGCACCGCGCGCGACTTCATGGCGCTCGGACTCGCGGATGCGCGAGGCGAATTCCGCATCGCCGGTTTAGCGGTGCCGGGGCGTTATCGGATCTGGGCGTTCGTCGACCAGAATCGCAACCGGTCCTTCGAGCCGGGTGCCGATCTGCTCGCTGCGGCCGAGACCACGCTCGTGCTGAGCGCGGACGCGCCGGCGGCCGAAGGGGTCCTGCTCCGCGTGGTCAATCCCAAGGCGCCCGGGCAGGTGCGGGGCGTCGTCGTCGACACGCTGGGAGATGATCGTGGCGCGCTCCGCCTGATGGTGCTCTCCGAGACCGATTCGACGAAGCGCCTGCTCTACGAGGTGGCCGATCGCGGGAGTTTCGACTTCCGCTTCGATCCTGGCGTCTATCGGGTGCGCGCGTTCCGCGATGTCGACCGCAATCGCATCTGGAAACGCGAGGAGGAACCGGGCAGTGAGGAGTATCGTCTGACGGTGACGCCAGCCGGCGTGGTCGAGGGGATCCACTTCACGTTGCGTCGGCCGGGCGAGGAGATCTGATGGCCAGCGAGTTCGAGTTCCGGAAGATGCACGGGGCGGCCAACGACTTCGTGGTGATCGATCACCGCGAGCCGTTCGTCCCGACGTCTCCGACCGAGTTGTTCGCCCGCCTGTGCGATCGACGCCGTGGGATCGGCGCCGATGGCGTCCTTCTGCTTGAGCCGAGCCCGGGTTGTGACTTCGCCATGCGCTACTTCAACTCCGACGGCGAAGCCGCCGAGTTCTGCGGCAACGGCGCGCGCTGCATCGCCCGCTTCGCGCTCGATCTGGGGCTCGGTCGGGACGGAGTCGTGAGGTTCGCGACCGCGGTCGGCGAGAAGCGTGGGACCGCGCTGGACGATGGCCGCATCGCGCTGACGTTCGGCACATTCGAAGACGGTGCCCGAGTGTCCCTGAATGCGGCGGGCCGCACCTTCGAGGGTCGGCGCCTCGTCACTGGCGTTCCGCATCTGGTGGTGGAGGCCGAGGACCTCGATGCGGTGCCGCTCTCGGAGTGGGCGCCGCCGCTCCGCCGTCATGTGTCGCTCGGGCCCGCCGGTGCCAATGTGGACTTCGTGAGCCGACTCGGCGAGGGTCGTGTGGCGATGCGGACCTTCGAGCGCGGCGTCGAGGGCGAGACGCTCGCCTGCGGCAGCGGGGCGATCGCGTGCGCGCGTTGGGCGATGCTCGATGCGGGGATGGAGTCGCCGATCGGCGTTCGGACGCGCGGGGGCGATGAGTTGTGGGTGGAGTTCGTGCGGGGCGAGTCGGGGCTCGAGGCCACGCTCACCGGTCCCGCCGTGACGGTGTACGCCGGTCGATGGTGCGAGAGCGCCAAGACCGTTCGCGCCACTTGAGAGGAGCCGGCATGTTCGAGGGTCTGTCAGTCGCGATGGTGACGCCGTTCCAGCGAGGCGCCATCGACATGGATGCCACCTCCCGGCTGATCGAGCACATGATCGGCGGCGGGGTCGAGGGACTCGTCGTGTCGGGTTCGACGGGGGAGGCGGCGACCACGACGTTCGAGGAGCGCCGCACGCTGTGGGCGTTCGTCAAGGCCCAGGCGCGCGGGCGGGCGTGGGTGGTGGCGGGGACCGGAAGCAACTCGACAGCCGACTCGATCCAGAACACGCGGCTCGCCGAGGAACTCGGCCTCGATGGCGCGATGGTCGTGACGCCGTACTACAACAAGCCGACGCCCAAGGGTCAGGTGGCGCATTTCCGCGCCGTGGCGCAGAGCACGCAGTTGCCGCTGCTGCTCTACAACGTGCCCGGGCGCACCGGGACCAACACACGCCCCGAGACCTTGGCGCAGGTTCAGGATCTGACGAACGTGAAGGCGGTCAAGGAGGCCTCGGGCGATCTCGACCAGATGAGCCAGGTGAAGACGAGGACCACGCTGACGCTGCTCTCGGGTGATGACAGCCTGACGCTCGCCTGCGCCGCGGTCGGGGGCGAGGGCATCGTGTCGGTCGCAGGGCAGGTCGCCCCGAAGCCGATGCGCGAACTGGCGGATCACTGCCGCGCCGGTCGCTGGCGCGAGGCGCGCGAGGTGCACGAGCGACTCCAGCCGTTGTTCAAAGCGCTCTTCATCGAGTCCAATCCGGGCCCGGTCAAGTACGCGCTGTCCGCAATGGGCCTGATCGGGAACGAGTTGCGCCTGCCCTTGGTCCCGGTCGAGCCCTCGACCGAGGCGGCGATGCGAGACGCGCTGCGCGCCCTGGGCATCGCGGCCGCCGAGCCCGCCCGCGCATGATCCGGATCGCGGTGGTCGGAGCTGCGGGCCGCATGGGCCGTGCGGTGGAGTCGGCCGCGGCAGCTGCTGGTGTCACGATCGCGGCACGCATCGAGCGCGCCGGGAATCCGGGCACGCCTGCCGGGGTATGGACGGGTGACCTGGCCGATGTGGTCGAGCCGGGCATGGTGGTCATCGAATTCACGGGGCCCGAGGGGGCGAGACGGGCAGCCGAGGTGTGCGCCGCCAAGGGCGCGGCGCTCGTCTCGGGTGCCACCGGGCTCACGGCCGAGGACGAGGCCGTGGTTCGCAGCGCCTCGGCCAAGGTCGCGGTGGTGCGGGCGAGCAACTTCAGCCTGGGTATCGCCGCGCTGCGTGCGGCGCTGCGGGCCGCTGCAGCGAGCCTTCCCGCGAGTTGGGACGTCGAGATCGTGGAACGGCATCATCGCCTCAAGAAGGACAGTCCATCGGGTACGGCGCTCACGCTCGCCGACGATCTGCTCGCGGCGCGCGGTGAGACGCGCTCGAGTCTCCGACATGGCCGCGAGGGCGTGGCCGGGCCGAGAGAGCCGGGCGAGCTCGGGATGCACGCGGTGCGCGGCGGCACGTGGGTGGGCGACCATCAGGTGCTGTTCGCGGGGGAGGGCGAGTGGCTCGAACTGAGGCATGTTGCGCAGGACCGCTCGGCGTTCGCGCACGGCGCAGTGGCCGCGGCTCGTTTCGCTGGCGCCGCCGCCGCCGGCTGGTACACCCTCGATGACGTGCTTCGTGGACCGGGCCGCGCGTGATCCTCGACTTCCCCGATCGGTTGTTCCGAGTCCCATGCCCCGACATCGCACCCACACGACCGCCTCGCTGATCCTCGCCGCCGCACTCGCCCTGCTGATGGGCAGTGGGCAGGCGCAGGCGCAGTCATTCGGCAAGAACAAGGTCCACTACGAGACGCTCGAGTGGGCGGTGCTCGAGACGCCGCATCTGCGGCTGCACTACCACGCCGAAGAGGAGAGTCTCGCGCGGGCGCTCGTCGTCTTCGCCGAGAGCACCTGTGTCGAGTTCGACTCGCGATTCCGCATGGGGCTCGACAAGCCGATTCCCCTGCTCATCTACTCGACCCACCACTTGTTCCAGCAGACCAACGTGACGCCCTCGTTCATCTCCGAGGCGACGGGCGGCCTGACCGAGCTGATCAAGGGGCGGGTGCTCGTGCCCCATAACGGCTCATGGGCGCGATTGCGTTGGGTGACGCGGCACGAACTCGTGCACGCCTACATGCTCGAGAAGATCGGGCAGGTGCACAAGCAGCGGAAGCGCGCGGTGGGCTGGTTGCCACCACTCTGGTTCATCGAGGGGCTGGCCGAGTACGCGAGCACGAGTTGGGACGCCGAGGCCGAGGGCCTGATGCGTGACATGGTGTGCTCGCGTCTCGCGACGCCCATGCTGCGCAGTGAGCCGCTGACCGGCACCGTCGCGATGTACAAGCACGGCCAGTCGTTCCTGATGTGGTACGCCGATCGCTTCGGGGACGACGCGGTGTTCGACCTGTTGGAGAACATGTGGCGCTCGGACACGTTCGAGTCGCTGTTCCCGATCACGGTCGGACGCACGCTGCACGAACTGGATGAGGAGTGGTTCGAGTCGATCCGCGTGCGCTACTACCCGGCTGTGCTGACGACGAAGCGCCCGGCCGAGGTGGCGAAGAGCATGGGTGAGCCCAGCCGATTCAATCTCGGGCCGCGGGCCCTACCGGCGGTGGCCGACAGCGACACCGTGATCCGCTACTGCTGGTTCGCGCCCAAGGACGGTGCGGTCGATCTGCTGTTGCGCGAACAGGGCCGGAACGGCAAGCCGCGCATCCGGCGCCTGCTCCGGGGCGGCGCGAGCGCCGCGTTCGAGTCGTTCCACCTGTTCCAGAATCGGCCAGGAGTCTCACGCACGGGCCGGATCGTGGTGAGCGCGAAGCGAGGCGGCCGCGACGCGCTGTACGTGATCGACTCCGGCAGCGGTGCGGTCGAGCGCTCGCTCGAGTTCTCGAACCTGGTCGCCATCCACGATCCGGTCCTCGTCCCGGGCGACACCGCCATCGTGTTCAGCGCGCAGGACTACTCGGGACGCGGCGACCTCTATCGGGCTCGGTGGAGCAAGGGCGCGCCGCCTCTCGAGCGACTGACGCACGATGGCTACGACGACCTCGAACCGAGCATCTCGCCCGATGGCCGGTGGGTCGCGTTCGCCTCCGATCGCGCCGAGTTGGGCGGTCACTACGGTCTCTTCCGCCTCTCGCTCGAGGATGGGCGGATCGAGCCCATCGGCGCTCCCCCGAGCGGCGACGATCGACAGCCGGTCTACTCGCCCGATGGGGCGTGGATCGCCTTCCGCTCGACACGTGGCGGCACCAGCGATCTGTACGTGCGCGGGGCCGAACCCGCCGCCGACGTGCGCCGACTGACGACCATGCGCGGGCCCGTCAGCGATCCGGACTGGACCTTCGATGGTCGCGGGCTGTTGTTCACCGCGCAGGACGAGGTCACGTTCCGCACGTGGTTCCTGAGCGTCGATCCCGACACGCTGCCCGTTCAGCTCGAGCGAGAGCCCGAGCGTCGGGACGTGCTGCCACGGGTGGCCTTCCAGGAGCCGGCGCGGCCATATCAGCGCCGCATGGGACTCGACCTGCTGCAGAATGGATTCGTCGTCGATCCCGGCGCGGGCGGCGGCACGGGAAGCTCGGGTGCGGTGGCGTTCAGCGATCTGCTGGGCAATGAACAGTTCACGCTGCTGCTCGCCAACGACTCCGAGCAGTTCGGGACCGACTTCTGGGATAGCTGGCAGGGGGCGCTCAGCTATTACAACCTCGCGCAGCGGCTCAACTACGGCGTCGGCGTGTTCCGGCTGACCACGCTCTACGACGCGGACTTCGATGAGCTGCGCCGCGAGAAGCGGATCGGTGCGCAGGCGTTCGCGAGCTACCCGTTCAATCGTTTCGTTCGCGTCGAGACGGGTATCGCCGTCCGGCACGTGACGGATCACTTCTTCCGCGATGGCACGCTGGGTACCATCGATCAGGTCACGAACAGCCTGGGGCTGGCATTCGATGATGCCCGCTGGACGTGGGATGGCCCGGTTGGGGGGACGCGCGCTTTCGTGTCGGCTGCCTACACGCGTGATCTGACGCTCGGCAAGGCCGACTTCGCGACGCTGATCGCCGAGGCGCGGCACTATCGCCAGCCGCTGCGCGGCGTCATCCTCGCCTCGCGTCTGACGGGACAGCTGGCCAGCGGCGACGATGTCACGCGCTTCTATCTCGGCGGACCGACGCGCGTGCGCTCGGCCGAGCGCCGCGTGATCAGCGGCATCCGGACGTTCACGATGCAGGAGGAGGTGCGCTTCCCGCTGGTGCGCGGCCTCGTTCTCGGTTTCCCGGGCCCGTGGCAGCTGCCCACGATCGGCGGTGCCGCCTTCGCGGACGGCGCCTGGGCGTGGGACCGGCACGGACAGGAGCAACTGGGCGTGCTCGGGTTCGGCTTCTACCTCGGCGGCGGGGTCTTTCCGGCGCTCCGTTGGAACTGGCTGTGGTCGAGCCGCGACCTGCGGCGTTTCGAAGCCGAGAAGCCCCGCATGCTGTTCTCGATCGCCTACAACTACTGACGATCAGCGGAACCCGGCGTCCACCTTCACCTCGACGGGATCGCTGAAGCCGCCGATTCGCGTGAGCACGCGGCCATCGGGCGCGAACCGGTAGACGGCTTGTTCGCTTCGCGCGACGACCCAGCACTCGCCGTTCGTCAGGTCGACCGAGACGTCACGCGGCTCACCGATCGCGGGCACGCGGCGGAGCAGCGCCCGAGTGGAAGCCTGGATCAGCAGCACGGCGTCACCCGCGGCGTCGGCCACCCAGACGCGGTCGCGGCGCCAATCGACCGCGATTCCGATCGGTCCCCGGGCGTACGTCAGCGAGTCGCGCGGCTGCGCCAGTTCGTTGAGCCGATGGATGCGGCCCGTCTCGAGCGACGTGACCCACGCGTTCCTCGAAATCGAGTCCACCGCGACACGCGTCGGAGAGGCGAGCGGTGTCGAGGCGATGGGGATGCCGTCGAACGTGTAGCGTCGGACGCGGTCGCCATCCTGCTCGGCCACCCAGACCGAGTGATCGGCGGGGTGCACCGCGACGCCGGTCGGTCCATCGAGGAACTCGATGCGGGCGGGAGTCGCGGGGCCGCCGCTCGGCAGCACATGGGCGAGGCCGCCGCTGAGTTCGCACACCCAGGCGGTCTCATCGCGCGGACTGATCGCCATGGTGTAGGGCCCCTGCAGTCCCTGCATCTGGCGGAGCGAGAGCAGTTCGCTGTCCAGAATCTCGATGGTGTTCGACAGTGGGTCGGCGATCCACACGGTCCCGGTGCGCGGCGCCACGGCGAGCGTGAATGGTGAGATGGAGCGCACGCTGCGGATCACGACATCGCGGCCGTCGGGGGAGAGGCGGATGAGGGCGCGCGCGCCGGCATCGACCACCCACGGGCGTGCCGAACCCGGGCCAGCCACGTCCTCGGCCGGCGCGCCCGAGAGCTGGCCGGCGACCTCGAAGTAGAGTCGATAGCGGTAGTCCCCGGTGTTCGGCGTGCCGGAGTCGAGGAAGTTCTCCTGCGTCCGGGGCAACAGCCCGCCGATCGGACGGAACACCGAGTCCGAGGGCGACCTGCGGAACAGTCGGTAACCGTCGATCCCCAGCTGCGGTCGCGCCGTCCAACGCAGCGAGACGGAGGTGAACCCGGCCACCGCGTTGAACCCAGCCGGTTGTCCGCGCGTCCCGGGGTTGCCCGGGTCGAGCGGGTTCGCGCGATCGCGCTGACCGCAGCCCGCCGAAGTGGCGAGCAGCGTCAGCGCTAGAAGCGCAGCGTGACGGCGCATCGGTCGGCCGAGGCGGCGAGGCTGAGGCGCGACTCGGGTGCGCGCCGGATGAAGCGGAGCCAGACGCCCGTTGCGAGCAGGACCTCACCGCTCACCAAGGAGACGGCTGCGAGTCGATCGGCACGGATGACGCCCTGGAAGCGGTCCTCGATCGTCCCGGGCTCGGTCTCGGTGAGGTACTCCTCGTAGCGTCGGTCGGCGGCCGATGCGAGCGGGAACGAGGCCGAGATGAGGACCAGGCCGGTGACGAGCGTCGCGGTGCCGACCCAGTGGGATCGTCGCGGCGGCTGTTCGAGTTCGACGGGCTGGAATGCAACGGCCGTCTGCGCGTGAGCACAGACGGCCGTTGTGATCTCTGCGATCAGCAGGCTCGCCAGCAGGAGGGCGGCCGCGATCCGGCGCATCAGCGCGCCCTCAGGCGGGCAACGTCGCGACGAACTTCGCGAGTCGCGACTTGTGGCGGCTCGCGGTCTCACGCTTGATGACACCCTTCGCGGCCGTGCGGTCGAGCACGGAGGCGGTCGTATTGAGCAGTGCCTCGGCTTCCGGCCGCGTCTTGGCGGCGCGAATGTCCTTGAGGGCATGGCGCATACGAGTGGTGAGAGCGACGTTCCGCTTGCGGCGGCCTTCGTTGGTGATGACCCGCTTCGCCGCGGACTTGTGATGCGGCATGAATACCTCCGATGGGACTGATTGGAACTGGTGTGAGCCGAAGGAAGGTAAGGAGGTCCCACGGGCCTGTCAAGGCTGGCAGCCCGATTCAGGGGCCTTCTGCGCCGACTCCATCCCGCGGAGCCGAGAAAACCACTCTCCGGCATTGTGGCGCGGTGGTCGAGGTGTGTAGTCTGATTCCCTCGAGCACCCCCACTCGGGCCCTTTGGAGGCTCCTGTGAGCGCACTGAGCGACCGGATAGCCGAATTACCCGCCCTGCCCGGGGTTTATCTGTTCAAGGATGCCCGGGGCGAGGTTCTGTATGTGGGCAAAGCCGTGAACCTGGCGTCCCGTGTCCGGAGCTACCTCTCGCCCGACCCCCAGCGCCCCCGGATGGAGGAGATGACCGCGCGGGCCGTCGAGGTGGACTCGATCCTGACCGCGACCGGCTCCGAGGCCCTGCTCCTCGAGTCGACACTGGTCCGGCAGCACCGCCCGCACTACAACGTGCTGCTCAAGGACGATCGCAGCTTCCCGTTCGTCAAGCTCTCGGTGCAGGACGAGTTCCCTCGCATCTCGATCGCGAGGCGTGTCCTGGATGACGGTGCGCGATACCTCGGCCCGTTCACCGACGTCCGCGCCCTGCGCCGGACGCTGCGCGACCTGCGCCGCGTGTTCCCGGTCCGGACCTGCACCGACTTCGAGGACCATCGCCGCGAGGACCGGCCGTGCCTCTACTACCACATCAAGCGCTGCGTCGGACCGTGCTATTCGAGAGCGCGGGTCGATCCCGCCGCCTACCGTCGACTGATCGACCAGCTGGGCATGTTGCTCTCGGGCCGCGACGGCGAACTGCTGGCGCGGCTGCGGCGCGAGATGGAGGAGGCCTCGGCCGAGCGCCGCTTCGAAGTGGCGGCGCAGCGCCGCGATCAGGTCCAACTGCTCGAGCAGGTGCAGGTGCCGCAGACGATGGTTTCGAGCGACGCACGTTCGACGGACGTGCTCGGTGTCGCGCGACAGGCGGATCGTGCCGCGATCGCCACGGTGCGCGTGCGAGGCGGCCGCGTCGTGGGCAAGGAGACGCGCATCCTCGAGGGCGCCGAGGGATTGGGGGATGGCGACGTGGTCGA
>JAYWEM010000124.1:0-8411 GCA_043779265.1 bacterium
TGTAGCGGCTTGCCGATCCAGGCATCGCGCGCCGCGCCCTTGGACATCAGGATGGTCTCATCCAGCAAGGCGACCATGGCGAACACGGCGTCCTCGACATCCACCGCGAGGAACCCCTGCTCCGCTGACTCGCGCTCGAAACGGCTCTTCAGCTCGAGCGCTCGCGCGCGAAGCGCCGCGGCGTCGGGGAGTTCGCCCACTTCACTCAGCGCCAGCACCGTCGCCAGCCAATCCGAGGCGAGGTCCACGAGGCGCGTGCGCACCGGCGCGGCCATCGAAGTCGTGCGCACGGCCGCTGGTGCCATCGAGGTCGTGGCGGATCGGGCACGCGGCGTGGCCGCGATGATCACCGTCTCCTCGACACCACCTCGACGCGCCGGCTCGGCCGGGCGCTGGGCGTTGCCCTTACCGCGCGAGCGCGGACCCTTGGGGCCGAACATGCGCGGCTACTCGCGAAGACCCAACAGCTCGAGACTCGCGTTGGGCACATCGGGCGGGACGTAAATGGCCAGGTTCTTGGCGGCGCGAACGGTCTCCCACACGTCGCCGACCGGCTCGAGCTGGAAGTAGAGGTAGCTGCCCTTGACCGGCAGCGAAGCGGGAGGCACGCGCTGGTAGTTGAGCGAGACGCCGCGCAGCGCCATCGAGATCAGGTAGTCGATCTTGTCGATCGCCGCGATCTTGACCTTGGCCGGCATCTCCGAGGCGAGGCGCTGCTCTTCCATGTCGGCGCGGATGCCGAGATAGAGCCCGGCCCCGGCCTCGAGCAGGCGGGGATCCTGGATGCGGCCGACGTAAAGCCCGCCACCCTTGGACTCCAGATCGATGCGCACGGCCTTGTTCGGGACCACCGTCTCGAGCATCGAGGCGAGCGACTGGTGGATGCGCGTGAACGTCGAGGCGAGATCGCGATGATCGTAGGCGGCGAGATCGCGGGGATGCTGGTCCGCCGACAGCGTGCAGAGCTCGCCGGCGAGCGACGAGAGCGATAGGTAGGCCTGCTCCGGATGCACGAGGCGATGGTGCAGCGCGTGCTGAAGGGCCGGGATGAAGGCGTTGACACTGTGGAGCATCCAGAAGTTGGCCGCGTCGCTCGCCGCGAAATCAGCGGCGCCACCGCGCTGCCGCCGCATGTCACCGAGGCTCGAGCTCTTGCCGATCAGCATCTCGAGATCGGTCCGCAGCAAGCGGAGCAGGGCCTCCGAGGCGCCGATCCGAAGACACGGCGGGATGAACGACTCACGCAGCGCGTAGCCGCCTTCGGACGTGCGCACCACCTCGGCGATCGGAACGCAGTCGTGCTCGCCCACCGCATCGTCCGGGAACAGCACCTGGAAGTGACGGCGCTGCACCTCGACCGGTCGCGCGCTCTGAGCGCTGGTGTCATCCGGCAGTTCGGCGGTGTCCGCGGAGTAGCGCGCACCCGCCGCTCCGGACTTGGGCGGATCGCCGAGTTGCGCGGTGCTGGCACTGGCGGCCGGGATCCCCAAGTGGAGGATGACCGAGTCGGTGCGGGAGTCGAGATGGCCTTCGATCGCACGCGAGGGCGGCACCGGATCATCGTCGGGAAGTGAGAACGGCGTGCCGTCCGGCAGCACTCCCGAGGCCTCGCTCACGACCACGCGCCCGTTGCGGATGGCCTCGGAGTCGAGCACGAGGTGGGTCAGCCCCCAATCGAAGGCGTGCGCCATGCGATGGCGCTGGGCGACCAGATGACGGAACGCGCGATCGGCCTGCTGCAGGTGCTGGGGCGTCAGCAGCAGCCCTTCGCTCCACACGACCGGACGACGCTCGCTCACGGCCACTCCCTTCGGATGGTGGGACTACTTCGAGGGACGGAAGCCGGTGGCCTCCGCGATCATCTTGACCGAGACACCTTTCGACAGGGGCTGGACGTGATACCAAGTCGAACCCTGGCTCTGGCAGAAGTTGCCGATCACGATGAACGCCGTGGCGCCGTCCTCACGCTCGACCGGCAACTGGACGCTGCGGCCCGGATCGACGAACCCCTCGGTCTTCTTGAGGAACGCGCCGCCCAGCACTTTCTCCTCCTTGTCCCAGACCTGCTTGAGGGACAGACCGGCGATCGCGCTCGCATCGTTGACCTGGAGCACGCGGAACGTGAGTGGGAATCCCGTGGTCTTGCCGCAGTTGTTCGCGGCTGCCGTCGCGGTGAGCGTCACGCGGAGCGTGCCCTTGCCGATCAGCGGCGCCTTGGCGCAGCCGAACAGGGGCGCGGCGAGGACTCCCGCCAGCGCGAGTGAGCAGAGCCACCTTCCATGGATTCGCACGAGGGCCGAAGGTAGGCGGCAGCGCGAGCGAGCGTCAAGGCTGGGTCCGGGCGATAGCACGAAGCGCCCGACCCCGCGAGGAGTCGGGCGCTTCGTGCAGCAGGTGCCGGGTCGAGAAGTCCGAGCCGCCTCGCGGCGCCGTGGTCACTTCGCTCACGGCAGCACGACGATCCTCCTCTGCGCCGAGAGGCCGCCGGCACCGATTCGGGCCAGGTAGACACCCGGTCGCACCGGACGGCCCTGCTCGTCCCGGGCATCCCAGAGATGCGCGTGCCGGCCGGGGGCCCGCTGCCCCAACTCGAAGCGCCCGATGCTGCGACCCTGCGCATCGTGGAACTCGAGCACCACGTCGGCCGGCTCGGCGAGTTCGTACTCGATCGACGTGACATGACGCATCGGATTGGGACGACTCGCGTGCAGGGCGAAGCTCGAAGCCGCCGCCTCCGGAGTGAACGATCGGGCGACAGCTTCGCCCGTTCGGCTCGTGGACGCCGCATCCCACTCCAGGAACAGCGTGCGAGCGCGCCCCTGCGGGACCGGCGGCAGATCGAACCCGATGTTCAGTTCGCCTGGGCCCCCCACACAGTGGGCGGTGCCGTCCAGCGCTCGGAGCCACGAGGCGTCCACGTCGAGCCCGTCCACGGCGGTCGAGTTCGGGAGCCCATGGGAGATCGTGGGGTTCCCGGGCGTCTCCTCCACGGCACCGATCGACCGCACGAGCGCGTCGGCATCGAACCGCAGCCGGACGCGGGACGCGGTTCCCACCGGCGCGAGCAACTCCCCGAACGCACGTCGTGCGTGCAGGCGCTGCACATCGCTCCAGCCGCTGCCATCCTCGAGCTGCAGCACGATGCCCGTGGAGGCGAGGTCGCCGAGCGGCGCCGCCCGCTGCGCCACGAGGTGCAGCATGCGCGAGGCGGACTCGCTCGCGCCCAGGTCCACCTCGACCCACGTCCCGCTCGGCATGAACACGCCGTCCTCGTGCTCGAGCCGCCCGGCGAGTCGCGTGCCCTCCGCATCCACGACCGAGCTCGCCGGGGTCAGCCGTCCCACCACCGGACGCTCGCCCGTGTGGAACGCCCGCATCTCCGGATCGTGCTCGATCATCGCCAGCCGTGCTCGCTCGATGCACGCGGAGTGCCCGGCGCCGGCGCGGAGCCATGCCGTCACCCGGCCCGCGCCCGCATCGGCGAGCGGCATCGCATCACGAGCCGCCTGCCCCCGCGCCGCGGACTCGAACAGCGGGATGCCCGCGGACCCGCCCTGTGCCGGGCCGACCGGCAGCCGCGAGAGCGGACCCGCATCGCCGCGTACGCTCGATCCGCCGCCACCGCCTCCACCACCCGCGAACCCCTCGCCGCAGTCGAGCCAGTTGGTGCGGATCTTCTTGGTCGCGATCGTGCTCTCGCCATTGTTGTCGTCCACGGCGCGGATGGCGAACCAGTACCAAGTGGAGGGCGTGAGCCCGGTCACGCGCAGGCTCTGCGCGCTGGTCACGACCGCGGGCGTCGGCGGGCCGGGCGAGACTGGCGTCGCGGTGCCCTCGAACCACGCCGGCACGTTCGAGCCCGGATCCGTGGTGCTGTGACGCACTTCGTAGAGCTTCGCGCGCCCGGACTCCGCCAGCACACCGTCGTCCGCGGGTGCGGTCCACGCCAGGTCCATCGCCGTCGGATCGTCGCACACGCTCGCGGCGCCGAAGCTGCCCGGCTTCGCCGGCACCACGGCATCGCAGACGTCGGCACCCTCGGGCCCGATGCGCACCCACTTCGCCACCGAGGGCACGTCCGGCAGCGTCTGGCCGCCATCGACGACGCCGGTCAGGAACAGCATGTAGTAGCCGGGCGGTGCGTCGTCGGCGTTGGCCGGCGCCGAGACGAGCAACCGGTCCGGGTTCGTCTCCTTGATGAACGTGAGGGGCACGTAGCGCTGGTTCTGATCGAACGCGTGCGTCGTGGCGCCCGGGCGCACCAGCGCGACACTGTTGATCTGCGAGGGCGCGCTCGCGCACATGGTGAACGTGCCGCCCCAGGTGAGCGTCGAGGGAGCAGACGTGATCACCGGCCGCTGCGCAAGCGTTACGCCGTCGTTCTTGTAGAGGTAGGGCGGGCAGAACATCTCGGTCATGTAGCGATCCGGGTTGTCCTCGCCGCTCGAGCTGAGCACGCGGCCATCCGGCAGCAGGAGCGCGGTCGAGTGGTAGCCGCGCCTGTACTCTTGTGTGTCGAGAACCGCGGAAGCCGTCCACGTGCCGATGCCACCCTCGCCGGCCGGATCCCAGATCTGGGGAGCCTTGACGTAGCCAGTCGCCCCGCTCTGCGCGTTGTCGGAACGGCCCCCCACCGAGAGCACCTTGCCGTCGGGCAGGAGCACGAGGTTGTGGTAGCGGCGTGCCGTCAGCGGCGAGGCGAGCGCCGAGTTCTGCCAGCCCGCGGCGAGGTTCGATGCGTCCAGTGTCTTGCTGGTGCCGACCACGGCGAAGTTGCCGGCATGCCTGCCGCCGGCGATGAGGATCCTTCCGGGCCGGTACATGACACCAGCCTCCGGCAGGAACCCGGCGTTCAGCGCCGGGCTGATCGTCTGCCAGGGCAGGCTCGGCTGCTGCCCCGCGGCCGGGATGTCGAGCCAGTGCGCGAGCGCGTCCTGCCCCACGGTGAGCAGTCGGCCGCCCGGAGTGCTCGAGCCCCCGACGGCGAAGTTGAGCGGGTAGGTGTGGTGCCAGTGATGCGGGTGGCTCGTGTAAGCCTGAGGTGCGTCGCCGTTGGCGGAGAACACCTCGGGGATGCGGGCGTTGGTCACCTCCCGGTCGAGCACCGTCGTGTGCCCCGAGAGTGCGAACGACTGCTGCTGCCACAGCTTCCACTGGTTCGCGGGTGGCGTGCTCGCCCATGGGTCGAGCACGTGCGTCGAGGCGTCGACCGGTCCCGCCGCGTTCTCGCCCCCGTACACGTACAGTCGGCCCGCCGCTTGCCCGCCCTGCTCGCGGTCGAGCACCACCGAGTGACGCGCCCGCGCCGAGGGGCGCGCACCGCTCGACTGCTCGCCGAAGGGCTTCCTCTCCCAGCCCACGGTGCCGTCGTCGAACGTCCACAGCACCCACAGCGAGTCCGAGTACGTGGTCGCGTCGAGCCGGCCGCCCAGCAGGAACGTCGCCTTGTCGGGGAGGGTGCCGGGGTTAGGGCCGATTCGGGCTGCGGCGTCGTGCGTGAGCGTGTGCCAGTGCCGGGGGCCCGGCTCGTCGGTGATGCCCGGGCTCAGATCGACTCGGGGCAACACGGACCATGTGGCCCTGGTGTCGTCCAGGGGGTCGAACAGCAGCTCGTACACGTTGAGGTCGGTGCTTGCCACCCCTGGAGCCGTGGTGCCGCCGAACACGATCATGCGCTTGCGCACGACGTTCGCCACCGTGATCACCTCGTAGAACGCCGCATGCCCGCATCGTGCCGAGGGTGCGATCCCGGTGATGGTCATCGCCTTCCACTCCAGCCCGGGGCCTGGTTGATTGGTGAAGCGGTGCACGTCGCTCAGCGGCAGGCCGTTCGCGCGCCGCCCGCCGAACACCACCATCAACGTGTCGAGCACCAGCAGCGACGAATGGTCGCTCCTCTCAAGAGGCGTGGGCCCCCCGACCGTCGGCTTCCTCCATTTGTAGCCGTAGTCCGCGCCGAGCCGGTTGTCGGCCCGCTCGAGGAACCACAGGTCGTTGCTCGGCGCACCCGCATCACTCGGGCGGCCACCGAAGAGGACCTGCGAGGAGACGTTCCTCACTCCGCCCATCTCCACGAACGTGTGGCCGAACCGAGGTGGCGGCCGGCCGAACGTGGGGTCCGCTGTAGGCTCGATCTCCGGTTCCCAAGCGCCACCATCAATCGGCGCGTACCGATGCAGCTTGTCGCCGTTCGGGCTCGTCGGTGGGTTGTTGTCGCGCTTGCCGCCAAACACGCGGTGGTGCCGGTGCTTCTGACCGCCGCCCACGAACACGCGCCCATCCCTCAGCGTCGTGGCACTGGGATACCACCTCCACTCGACCATGTCCCCGGGGTCGTTCCAGGTGCTCGGAGCCGTCCCTGTGCCGCGCGTGTAGCGACGGGCTTCGTTTGCACCGTAGGCGCCGGTCACGAAGTCGGTGCCCCCCGGGCATCAGGATGCGGCCATCCGTGAGGGCGGCGTGCCCGGTGCAGAACAAGTCCACTCCCGAGAGCCCGACCGGTGGCGGAGTGGCGGCGAACTGACCGCTCGGGAACACGACGCAGCCCTCGGCGCCGGGATCCCAATCCCAGTACCACTCGCCGCCCCCAAACGTGGTCGGGCTCGAACCGCGGAACCACATCACCCGGCTGTGATGCGCCACCCCATCCCCCGGCAGGAGCATGAGGTGCACGGCGTTGGCGTTGCTGTTGCCGCTGTTGCTCCAGTTCACCGCAGGAGACCAGCGTCCACTGGACGCATGCGCCAGGCCGAGTGGAAGAGCCAACAGTGCGAGCACGGCGAGTGCGGACGATGAGCCGGGTGGCAGGCTACGCGAAGCGGCCGAAGACATGCCCATGACAGCCTCCGATCCCACGAGTGATGGAGTGGTACGGCGGTCGTCATGGCTGTCGGTGCGCGATGTAGTGCGAGGCGACCGTGAGATGGACCTTCCGCCTCGGCCCCGGCTGTGTCAACGTCTATCCATGCGCATCAGCGAATCGATTCCTCTTCGCTTGCGGTCCCGGCTCCCGCACTACCGAGGGTTCCGCCGAGCGCTATGGCTCGCCGCCCTCGCCTTCGCCTGGGCACCGACCCCGTCGCGGGCAGCCCAGGTGTGGGACCCCCGCGGCGTCGCCGTGTGCGGCGACTCCTGTTTCGGCGACCTCCAGCGCGGGATCCCGGACGACGAGGGCGGTGTGTTCATCGTCTGGCGGGAGATCAGGAACAGTCTCACCAGTGACACCGACATCTACGCCCAGCGCATCACCGCGCAGGGGACGGTGGCCCCCGGCTGGCCGGCGAGCGGGCTGCCGGTCTGCAGAGCACTCCAGGACCAGCCCCCGGAGTCGATGTCATCCGACGGCGAGGGCGGGTTCCTGGTCTCGTGGTACGACTTGCGGACCAACGGCGAGATCGACCTTTACGCGCATCGCGTGCTCCGCGACGGCGCACTGGCGCCCGGCTGGCCGCTCGACGGCGTGCCCGTGTGCACCGCGCGCAACTTTCAGGGAGTCTCGTCCATCGCGCCGGACGGCACGGGGGGAGCCTACGTGGCGTGGGAGGACGATCGCGACCGCCTGCCGACGCAGGGCCAGAACCTCTACCTGCAACACCTGACGGCGACCGGAGCGGTGTGGCCCGGCTGGCCCGTCAACGGACTGTCCGTGGGCCCGATCTCCGGCAACCAGGTACGTCCGGCGCTGATGCCCGATGGTACGGGCGGTGTCGTGGTGACCTGGACCAACGTCACGTTCGGCGTCCCCGACATCTACGCGCAGCGCATCCTCGCCGACGGCAGTGTCGCACCCGGCTGGCCTGCGCTGGGCCTGCTGGTGCTGCTCGAGCAGCGGCGCTCGCAGATCGTGCCCGACCACGCCGGCGGGTTCTACATCGCCGCCGGGCGGTCGGACTCGGAGTCGATGGCCGGCTGGCGCGCCGCAGCCTCCGCCCCTGAGGTGCGGCTGGGGTTCGACGAGAGCTTCCATGCCCAGCGCCTCACGTTCGGCGGCGCTCTCGCGCCCGGCTGGCCGGTAGGGGGACTGGTGGTGTGCCAGCCACTGCCGGGCAGCCGCGTCGGCCTCGAGGCGGTCGAGGACGGCGAGGGTGGGCTGTACCTGACCTGGTACGACTACCGCGACCCGGGTGGCGAGATCCTGGCGGCGCGCGTCACGCCGCAGGGCGCGCTCGCCCCGGGATGGACCGTCGACGGCACCTACCTCAGCGAGCGGCTGACGCCGGCGGCCGAGTACGCGCCCGTCATCGCCCCCGATGGCCGCGGCGGCGCGTACGTGGTCTGGGAGATCGCGCGGAGCTGGGTGCCGGAGGTGGTCTCGCAGATCCAGCATCTCGCCGGCGACGGCACGGTGGCGCCCGGCTGGCCGATGGGCGGTTCGCGCGTGGCGCCCTCGCAGTACATGGACGACCCGATCG
>JAYWEM010000125.1:0-19635 GCA_043779265.1 bacterium
CGGACGCTCCCTCGCGGTTGCGCCCTTGCGGTTCCCTTGAGTCCCTGTGACCAAGTTCTCGGAGGACTTCCACCTCCAAGTCAGCGCCCATGCTGGGCGCAACAAGAACGCCCGGCCCCCTCTCGGGGACCGGGCGCCTGTTCCTCGGGCGGGAAGGAGCGTTACTTGCCCGCGGAGATCACCGCGATCAGAGCACCGTTCTCGATGCGGAACGAGTACGTCCCCGTGGTGCCGAGGGCGTAGAGCGCGAACTCGCCATCACCCTTGATCTCGTCGATGAGCGCCTGCCGGCCGACGAACAGCTGGGCCGACTGGTCCCAGCCGACCGAGGCCGTCTCGCTCGAGCCCAACGCGACCGGGCCCCAGAGACGCTGGCCCGCGGCTCGCACCGCGGCGTCCGTGGTCAGCGCGGCGCCGGGCGACGCCACCATCCACACTTCGACGGACGTGGCCGCACCGGTGTTGGTGAACTGGCCGAGCAGCGCCAGATCCGACACGGTCTCGATCTTGTCCTTGTTGTCGTTGTACTCGGACTCGGTCGACAGATCGACCAACTGGCCGAACACCGCTGTCGGAGACGTGACGTTGATGGGCGTATCGAACTCGTAGCTGACCGTGAACTGGCCGGAGATCAGGAAGCACCCGGCCGACATGAGAGCGGCAAGCGACAACGTCGAAGCCCAGAACCGGAACTTGTTCATGAGGTCTGCCTCCTCTCTCAAGGTGCGCTGAACAGCGCGTAGTGGAGTCCGACGGTGGCGTTGCCGAACTTGCGCGACGTCTCACCGTCCACGACGGCCTGCAGCTCGCCGCGAATGTGGATCGAGACCTTGGGCGCCGGCGAGATGCCGATCCCGAGGCCGCCATTGAACGTGGTGAAGCTCTCGTCGGAGCCCGCACGCTTGAGCGACGTCTGACCGACGCCCGCGAACGGATAGAACGAGACCGGGCCGCCCATCGTCAGCAGCACGTTCGCCCCGAAGCTCGTGACATCGAACCCTTCACGGGTGTACGTGAAACCGGCGATGACCTCTTCCGCCTCGCCCATCGCCGCGCTCGCGAAGAAGGGCTCGATGGTGAGCAGCGGGACGAGCTTGATCGGCACGCGAAGGCCGAACGTGGTGCCCTGCTTCTGATCATCCTGGATGATCGGAATGCTGAGTCCGCCGAAGACACCCGCTTCGATGCCTGCGGCGTGCGCCTTCGTGCCGGCAAGTGCCAGCACGACACACGCGGTGACGAACAATCGCTTCATGGGTCTCCTCCCCTTTGCGAGTGACCCCAGGTTGGCCCTGGGTCACTTTCCAAGACGGTGCTCGGGTGCCCCGGCGTCACGGGGTCCGCGCACCATCGTCCACCTCGGCTGCGGCGCGACTCTACTGCAGCGTGTGCACGAGGTGAACCGTCGCACCGCAGTACCGGGTCAGCAGATCGGTGACGCGTGCGAGCATCACCGAGAGATCCTCTGTCGAGCGTTCAGCAGGACTGTACACGACGCATAACAGGGCCCGGGTCGCCCCAGTGACCTGCGTGCGGGCGGAATCCGAAGTCGGGGCACCGAATGCGCCGATGTCGTCCGCGAGGAGCGGGCGCTCGGTCAGGCCGACGCGGCCCTTTCGGATCCCCTCGTAGCCCTCGCCGCCGCGGCCCATGCGGGCGAAGACGGCGCCATGGACGAGATCGCGATCGTAGAGTCCGAGCGAGAACTGGTGCTCGACCGACGCGAGATTGCAGCAGTCGACCGCGGGGACGATGCTCGGGAACGCCTTGCCCTGCTGGACGCGGCGCAACAGCGCCTCGCTCGAGGGGCGAGTCTTGGTGGGGTCGACGCCGAGTCGGTGGAACATGCGGCGATTCTCGCCCACACCGGGAAGATCGCCCGCCGAACGGCCGGCCAGACGCGAGACGACACGCGTCAGGGCATCATCGCGTTCGTGCGCGAAGCCCTCTTGGAGCCCCTCGGGCGAGAGACCGTCCGCCTCCAACCAGCCCAGCGTCAAAATCCCGCGGAGCGCTGCGTCCACCTCGAAGGCGAGGCCGTTGCGTGTCGGAAGCGTCATCGGTTGGTCCTCGCCGCGGTGCGCGAGGATCGCGCTTCAACACGGATCATCGTGAACCGGAATCGAATGCCCTTGTATCGATGAAGAGAAGCGGGCGGCGGGAAGTCCTTTTCCAACCCAGCGCCAGAGGGTGACGCGGATAGCGCCCCCTTGTCGCTGCGGCCAACAATCCTCTGTCCGCCACCCGCCGGTTCCTGAGCTCTCTTCACACGAGGGCCATACTCGTGCGTCGCTCCGGCTTCGACTGCGCTTGCTGCTCTTCATTCGCGACGCAATCGTGGTGCGGTGAACGCGGTGGCAACATAGCCGACCGTTTACGCGTGCGCCAGCACAAAAGCACGCACGTTCGACATCAGGAGTTCGAAGGTGCCCCTTCGGGCGCGGGCGGCAACTTGCGATCGACGGATTCGATTCGCCACACGCGACGAGCTTCACCCTCACCCAACTCGACGGCGTCTCCGATGGCACGTCCGACGAGCGAGCGAGCGATCGCCGCCTGATGCGAGATGACGTTCTCTCCCAGGTGATGTTCGCCATCACCGAGGATCCAATAGCTCACGTTGTCGTCTTCGGACACCAACGTGACTTCCGTGCCAAGACCGGCGATGCCCTTCACGAAATCGGTGTCCTCGACGAAGCGAGCGCGGGAAAGCCGCAGCTGGAGCGCCCCCACGAGATTCTGGTAGTTCGCCTGCTTGTCCTTGGCGGAGTGGTACTCGGCGTTCTCCTTGAGATCGCCGAGCTCACGCGCGGTCTGGATGGTCTGCGGGATGGTGGTGCGGAGTTCACGCTCCAGCACATCCATCTCAAGATGAAGCTTGTGGAACGTGGCACGAGTCATGATAGGGACGTCGAAGGACTCCGCCTGCTCTCCGACCGAGCTGAACAACTTCTCGACGCGGCGCTGACGATGCTCGAGCACGCCGGTCTTCTCGTCCTCCATGCCGAGACGGGAGATCGCCTCGAGCGTGGGAAACAGGTACCGATCGCTCGAACGCCACTGCCGCAGCAGGACGCGCACCTTGAGACGCGTCTCGTTGATCATCGGCACCGGCTTCACGAGGCGCTCGAAATCCCCGCCCGACTCCAGCCAGCGCAGCACCTTCTCCGCCGTCGAGGGCTTCGGGCGCTCCTCGATCAGCTGCAGCGCGGAGAACAGCAGTCGCCACGCATCCTCGACCGGCGCGGGCGTGACGAACGCCTCCTCGATCAGCCGGAGCGCAGCCGCCGGATACTGAACGCAATGATCGAGTAGCACGCGGCGCAGACGAGCGCGGCCCTCGTCGTCGAGCTGCAGTCGGGCCTTCTCCGCTTCATCGCGAACCGCAGCGAACCGCGAGTCGAGCGCCGAGAGGATCGCCTCCGCATCGACACCGGCGGAGCGCGAGTCGGCCAACAACCCGAGCTGCTCGTCCTCGGTCGAGAGGTCGGAGATCGTCAGGCCCTGCTCCCACAGGATACGCAGCACTCCCAGCCATTTCTCGCGCATCTCCGGGTACCAGCGCGACTGATAGAGCCCGGCACGAGCGCGATCGGGGCGCTCGGCGTCCTCGTCGGCGACGAGGCGCTGCACGAAGCGACCGAAGCGGCCCCTCAGCGCCTGCTCGCTCGCGGGATGCTGGGCGAGGAACTTCTTGATGACGCCGAGGTTCGTGCGAGCGGGCTTGCGCGGCTCGAACGGCGGCAGCGGGATGGTGTCGTCCTCCGCCTCCTTGGCCGCGCCCTCGGGTGCAAGGCGATAGTGCTGCTCGAACGCGCGCGCGTGATCGATGCGCGGGTCCTTCTCGCAGGCGGGCTTGCCCTTGCGCCAGAACGGCGTCCACTCCTTGGCGGGCACCAGATGGGCGCTCACCATGAACATCTTGAGTCGGCTGGCATCGGCCTCGCCGCCGAGCGCTTTGAGGGCGCCGACGATCAGCGTGCCGTGTTCCTCGCCGCGAAGGCGCAGCAGCTCGGCCGGATCCGACAGGCGCAGCAGGCGCACATCATCCTCGAGGATCGGCGCGAGCGTCCGGCGGGCCGCCTGATACGGCATCGTGCGGCCCTTCTCCTTCACGAAGTCGATGACGACGGTATCCGTGTCATTCGAGACGATCCGCCCGGGGCCGAAGCCGTCATGCAGCACACCACGACCCGGCGCGAGCGCCGCGATCGAGTCGAAGGCCTCCATCGCCTTCTGCACCGGCACCTCATCGCCGAGGAGACCGCTCTGGACGAGCGCGTCCTCGACGTTCGGCACGCCAGCACCGGGACCCTGGCGCATCGCGAGTGCGACGGCCCCGCGGAACGGCTCGGCGGCATCGTCGCCCTTGGCGCCGGTTGCGGTGGCGACCACGCGGCGCAGGGGCTCGAGCGCGGTGCCAGCATGGTTGCTCTTGGCCAGCCCATCCACGGCGACCGCCGCGATCTGTGCCGCTTCCTTCAGCGCACCCTGCGATGCCGCGATCGGCAGCGCGAGCGCGAGCTGTGTGAGGCCCTCGTGATCGCCGTGCTCCGCAAGCTCGACGGCGGCTTCCTCGAGTTCGCCGAAGCGCTGGTCCTCGGCGAAGTGCGGGGCCAGCTCCGCCAGCAGGATGCGGCGGTCCTCGCCGCGCGAGGCTTCGCCGAGTCGCTTGGCGAGCTGCATCGCGAGATCGATGTCATCGGGCATCACCGCCCAGGCGCGCGACAGCGCTTCGATGCGGTCGGGTTCCTTGCCGAGCCCCTCGTGCGCCTGAACCAACAGCTTGGCGGCGGCTTGCGAGGCGACCAGACCGAGCGCGCGATCGGCGATGGCGGCGAGTGGCTCCCACTTCTTGCCTGCAGCGAGTTTCTGTCCGAGTTGGAGCAGCGTCTGATTCGCGCGCTCGAGATCGCCGTGCAATGCCGAACACGCCGCGAGCAGATACGAGACACCCCACGGAGCGTCGGCTTCGCGCTGGCGATTGGCCAGCTCCTTGATCACCGACTCGATGCGCTTCTCACTCTGCGCATCACCTGCGATGGACTCGAGTTGCTCGCGCGAAGTCGGACTGAGATCGGAGCCGAGATCACCCCGGAGAACAGACGGCAGGACTTCGCGGACGGGCATGGTCCCTCATATGGGTGAAGACGATGGGCTGGGTGCGGACCAAGGAATATCCCCGAGCACGACGCTGGCCGCAAGCGAGTGGCGCAGGTAATTCGCAGCCTTCTGAACCCGCGGCGCAACCCCCTCTCCGGTCGCGGCTTGCGGCGGCGACCAGGAAGCGGTCCGGGACTGTCCTTTGACATCTCGGCGCGCACGCGTCCTCGCCACCACAGGTCCGCCCCACTATGCTGCTCGCCACATGCGCATCTACACACGCACCGGGGACGATGGCACGACCGGCCTGCTCGGCCGCGATCGCGTGCCCAAGCACGACGCTCGCGTCGAGGCCTATGGCAGTGTCGATGAGTTGAACGCCGTCCTCGGCGTGGTGCGCGCACAGGATGGCGAGCGCTGGTTCGAGGATCTGCTGCCGGCGATCCAGTCGGCGCTCTTCCGTCTCGGCGCCGAGTTGGCGACCGCGGATCAGAAGATGCTGGAGAAGCTGGACCGCATCGCCGATACCGACATCGAAGGGCTGGAGCGCGCGATCGACCGTCTCGAAGCCGATCTGCCGCCGCTCACCTCTTTCATCTTGCCAGCGGGGACGCTGCTGGCCGCGCAACTCCACCTGGCCCGCACCGTGTGTCGTCGCGCGGAGCGCCGGGTGACTGCCCTGGCAGAATGCGGTCCGGTGGAACCGAGGATCGTGCGTCATCTCAACCGGCTCGCCGATCTTCTGTTCGTGATGGCGCGCTGGAGCAACCATCGTGCGGGCGTGCCGGAAGTGACCTGGCCCACCTGAACGAGACCCCGAAGCGAGGGCACAGCACCCTCGCCTCGGCACCCGGACGTCCGAGCCGCGCCCGACCCCCCTGGAAACGCGGGCTTGCATCCGGCCGCGGGTTCGGCTTTCATGGTGTTGCTGCCGCCGATGCTGCTGACGTCAGGCGGTTCTGTATCGCACGGAGGAAGCCCATGCACCGTTGGCTCGCGCACAGCGCGCCCGGTGGCTCCTCTCGCACCCTGCTCCTCGCCGTAGTTGCGGCCTGCCTGATGTCGACGCCAGCCGCAGCGGATGTCACGGTCAAGGAGAGGACGGTGTCGTCCGGCCTCGGTGGTTTCGGGAACGGCACCAGCACCACGACCATGGTGATCGCGGGAGACAAGAGCCGCAGCGACGAGGAGTACATCTACACCGGCCGGATGAAGACGCTGGTGGGTGGCAAGCCGAGGCAGTCCTCGACGATCGTCCGCTTGGATCGCGGGATGATCCTGGACGTCGATCATGCCAAAAAGGAATACTCCGAGCTGACGTTCGCCCAGATGGGCCAGATGATGACCCAGGGCATGGCCGACATGCAGTCTCAGATGGCCGACCCGAAGGCGCGGCAGGCGATGCAGGAAGTCGAGATGACCTATAAGCTCGACGTCCAGCGGACCGGCAAGAAGGAAACGGTCAACAGCTTCGCGGCCGAGCAGGTGATCGTGACGATGGTCGCGACCCCGAAGGACAAGTCCCAGGCCGGCGCGCCCGGCATGGGCAGCTACACGATGAAGATGGACCAGTGGCTGAGCACCACAGTGCCCGGCCAGGCCGAGATGTCCGCGTACTATCGGCTCTGGGCTGAGAAGATGGGGCTCGATCCGCAGCTCCAACGCATGGGCCGTGCGATGGCCGGTCCCTATGCAGCAGGTTTCAAGCAGATGGCCGAGAAGCTCAAGGACATCAAGGGCACGCCCGTCCGGAGCACGGTCACGATCGACATCGATGCGGCCGCCGGGATGACACCCGCGCAGAAGGCCGACATGGAGAAGGCCATGGCCGACGCCGAGACGTCGCGTGCCACGGCCAAGAAGAAGAAGGACGCGCAGGACGAGAAGGACTCCGATTCGGATGCTGCCTCGAGTGTCGCCAAAGGCGATGTCGGGGGCGCGCTGGGCGGGTTCCTCTCCAAGAGGCTCGGCAAGGCCGCGGAGAACAAGGTCGAGAAGTCGGTCGGCACGCCCAGAGCATCGGGTGGCAGCGCCGCATTCTCCTCCACCACCGACATGCTGAGTGTCAGCACCGGTGCCGCCGCCGCGAGTTTCGAAGTGCCTGCCGGCTACAAGAAGGTCGAGCGCAAGCTTCCGACGACCACTTCGCCCAAGAAGTGACGGGGTCGTCCGACTGGCGGGCTGAACGCCGCCAGATCGAGCAAGCGCTCTCCCGATATCCCGCGCGGTGCGCTGGGCCACATGTGCCCAGCGACGCGCACACGAACCACCCCCGGGGTCGACTCCAGTCGCCCGGCAAGGACCCAACCCATGAGACCTCGCCGTCGCCGTGTCCGCACCCCCCGTCCAGTCGACGGTGGTGGTGCCCCCGAGAACCAGAATGAGGCCCCACCGATGAACGATTCACCTAAGCAGTTCGACGCGCCCACACCCGCATCCGAGAGCAGCGCCGAAGGCGCGCCGTCGGGTGGCGGGGAAGGCGATGGCGGACGCGAAGGAGGCTCCCGCGAGGGCGCCTTCCGTTACAGCAACAACAATCGCAAGCGCCGTCGGCGCCGTCGCGGCCCGGAGCCGCGCCAAGATGGCCGTGCAGCCAGCGGCCCGTCGAGCGGTGGCCCGTCCGGAGGTGGCCAGTCCAGCGGCCCCAGCTATCAGGACCGTGGCGATCGCCCCGAACGAGGTGGCCGTCGTGGTCGTCGCGGCCGCAGCACCGGCGGTGACTCGCCGCGTCCGCAGCGCCGTCGCGGACTCGAGGTGTTGCGCCAGATGCAGAACGTGGGCGCCGCGCTCGATCCGACCGAACGCCTGATCCTCGAACTTCCCGCCGGTCAGGGCAGCCCGCCCGATGGCGATCGCATCACCGGCCGCGCGCTCGATCTGATCGCGCCTCTGGGACGCGGCCAGCGCTGCCTGCTGGTGGCGCCGCCCAAGGCCGGCAAGACGCGCATCCTCCAGTGCATCGCCGCCTCGATCGCGCACAACCACCCGGAGATCAAGGTGTACGCGCTGCTCGTGGACGAGCGCCCCGAGGAGGTCACCGACTTCAAGCGCAACACGCCGGCCGAGGTGATCGCCGCCTCCAGCGACATGAGCGCTCGCGAACACATCGAGTGCGCCGAGGAGGCGATGGACCGCGTGGCGCAGGAAGTGATCGACGGCAAGGATGTCGTGCTGCTGCTCGACTCGATCACGCGTCTGGCGCGCGCTTACAACTCGGCGGCCGGCAACGGTGGTCGCACGATGTCGGGCGGCCTCGACTCCAATGCGATGCAGGCACCGCGCCAGATCTTCGGCTCGGCCCGCAAGATCGAGAACGGCGGCTCGCTCACGATCATCGGCACCGCGCTGGTCGATACCGGCAGCCGCATGGACCAGATCATCTTCGAGGAGTTCAAGGGGACCGGTAACTCCGAGGTCTACCTGTCGCGCGAGCTGGCCGAGCGCCGCATCTTCCCGGCGATCGACATCGCCAAGAGCGGCACGCGCAAGGAGGAGAAGCTCATCGCCCCCGAGCTGCTCGGCACGTTCCAGACCCTGCGCCGCGTGCTGCTCGGCATGCCGCTGCAGGAGTCGATGAGCAAGCTCATCGACCGCCTGCAGAAGACCCAGACCAACGAGCAGTTCTACCAGTTGGTGCGGGTGGGCGAGAGCTAGGGAGTCGGCATCTCGTCCGGCGCGATTTCACTTCTTCAGCCGGTAGGGGAAATTGCCCGCGACCTTCTTGAAGAGTGACTTCGCCATCGCCTCGGAGGAGTTGGCCATGCCGCCCTTGTCGGTGTGGTCGTAGCTCCACAACAGGCTGGCGTTCGCTCCGTCGTGCAACGTCATGTTGATGTCGACACGCTCGGTGGAGCCGCTGAAACCCAGCAGCAGGGTCTGTGCGAAGGCGGCCCCCGTCGAGGTCGGCTTGGACATGCGGATGGAACCGGAGACGAGCGCATCCACCCCGAGCGCTCGGGCCACCTCGTCTTTGGTGTGTGCTCCGAGGCTGTCCATCGAGATCCCTGCTCGCAGCAGCAGCGTGTTGGTCTGGTCGATGTCCTGGAACTCGACTCGATAACCGTCGGTCGCCGCCCTCGAGAGGAATCGCGCGTACATCTGGCGCTGGAACTCGAGTGCCTCGTCGGACTGCATCTTCTCCACCATCTCAGGTGTCGTGTGCTTGGGCAGGTTCTTCGCGGCGATCGTCACGCGGAACGGAAGGATCGCGATGGTTCTGTGGTTCGCGCTCAACTGTGCGAATTGGGGGCTGACGAACTGCTGCGCGCCGGCGTGAACCGCCGGGTGCGAGGCGAGCATCGCGAACAACGTGAGCGAGTGAATGGCCACAATGCTTCGAGCAGATAGACACATCGGAGACTTCCGGTTCGCGACGGCGTCGGGGTCGCGAGCATAGGCTCGTCCCTCGCAACCGGCCAGCGCCAGGGACCGGGCAGCGCGCGCCCTCAAATGTCCAACTCCGGCTGGCCGCGGTGCCTGGGCCTCCGGGGCGTCGGACGCGAACCCGGCGGCGGTTCACGCAGGTGCAGATACGCCGCGTAGTGCACGAGCGATTCGAGGTTCTCCTCGGGCAGCACGAGCAGCGCGTCCACGAATCGCGCGAGCGGCGTCGAGAGCGCCACGAGGCGCGAAAGCACCCAGGCGACCTCGGCCGGACGCCTTCCCTGCTCGAACTGCTTCCATGACAGCAGTCGCGAGCTGCGCAGGTGCTGGAACTGCACGCGCGGCTTCAGTTCCTCGATGGCGCGCTGCGCATCCTCGGCACTGAAGTGCACCGGGGACTCGGCTGCCGGTGGCGGTGGCAACGCGCCGCCGTAGGCCGCGCGACGCAGCACATCGACGCCGATGGCGGGGCAGGCGCGGCCGCCGGCCTCGGCCTCGCTGAGCAGCTGGAGTTGGGCGGTCCCTTCGACCGCCTCGCGTTGTACACGCACGCCGGCCACTCCCTTCTCGACCAGCTCCGGCAGTTGCCAGGCGATCGGCGAGAGCACCTTCGCGAGCAGCCGCGTCAGGCCACGCGCACCGGTCCCGCCCTCATGCGCGCGCTGCGCCAGCGCCTCGCCGGCGCCATCCGTCAGCTCGAGGCGCAACCCATGGCGCTCGAAGTGGTGCCGCTCGAGACTCAGCGGCGAACCCTCGACGTCGCCGAGGATGCGCACCAGGTCGGGGACCTCGAGTGGTTCGACCACGGAGATCGTGGCGAAGCGCCCGACCAGTTCGGGGATCAGGCCGAAGCGCACGAGGTCGTCGGTCCCGGCGATGCGATAGGCCTCGGCATCATCCAGTGCGCCCTGGGGCGAGCCTGCGACACCGCCGAAACCGAGCGTTGCCCCGCGCCGGCTCCTGGCGCGCTCGCGCATCATCGCGGGCAGCCCGGCGAAGGCGCCGGCGAACACGAACAGCACGCGCGAACTGTCCATCTCGACGGTCGTCTCGCCGCGCTTCCAGCGCACGGGGATGCCATCGAGCAGCGTGAGCAGGGCGTTCTGGACGCCCTCGCCCGACACATCGCGCCCGACATCGGTGGCGCGGCGCAGCTTGTCGACCTCATCCAGGAAGATGATGCCGCGCTGCGCCTTGGCGAGGTCGCCACCCGCTGCGAGCACGAGCGAGGCGAACAGGCTGTCGACGCTCTCGCCCATGTAGCCGACTTCGGAAAGGCTGGTGGCCGCGCAGATGGCGACCGGGACGCCGAGGATGTCGGCGAGTGTGCGGACGAGATAGGTCTTGCCGCTGCCGGTCGGCCCCAAGAGCAGCGCGTGATGCCGCCCTGCGCGCATGCCGGGGTCCGCAGCGCGCTGCGTCTGATCCAGGTAGTGGCGATAGACCGCGGTCGCGAGTTCTCGCTTGGCGCGAGCCTGACCGACGGCGCGTCGGTCGAGTTGATGCACGATCTCGGAGGGTACGGGGAGTCGGTCGAGGGCGACCATCGGGAGGTCTCCTTCGGAGCGGGGCGGATGTTCGTGGGGTGCGGGGATGCGCGCGAGAGAGGCGATGCGCGCCACTCCATCTACGACGAGTTCGCGATGTGCGTCGAGACAATTCGTGCAGCGCGTTGTGCGCGTGATGATTGTCGAGCGTCTCGCGAAGTCGATGTTCGCCCTTGACGACGAATCGTCATGTTGCCCTTGACGCGATCACTCCGAATCTGATTCAGCGCCCCGCTCGTGCGCCTCGCGTTGCAGGCGCGCATGGTGCGCCAGCTGCGCGATGAGATGCGTCTTACCGCTCGGCGACAGGAAAGCCCGCGACTGGTGCGATGTTCCGAGGAACTCGCTCGCATCGCCCGAGCGCTGCCGCTGCTCGATCATGCGGTCCAAGTGACGGATGATCTCGGCCGGAGTCGGTGGCGATTCGCGATCGCTCATCCCCGACCGGCCGCGAGTGCCGCGCGCCACTTGGCGACCTCCGTCGGCTTGCGCCAGTCCTCGTAGAGCTGGATCAGTGCCTGCGTCGCCTTGAGGGCATCCGGGTCACGGGCACCACGCGCTTCGAGCGCGGCCTTCCGCGCCGAGAGCAACAGGGCCTCGGCCTCGAGCCACGACGAGGCCAGGCGTTTCGCCCGCAGGATGTCCGCGAGCCCCAACTGCGCGTCGAGCGTGCCGCGACCGCTCTTGCCCTGGGACTCCAAACGGATCGACAGCCCCTCACGCGCCAGCTTCTCCGCTTCTCCCATGCGGCGCTGCTGGATGCGAAGGCTGGAGAAGTCCCGGTACGCCGCGGCGAGATCGGGGTGGCGAGGGCCCAGTTTGGACTTGATGATGCCGAGCCCGGATTCGAACGCGGCCTGGGACTCGCGCAGCTTGCCGGCGCGCGCATAGGCCGGAGCGATGGCCAGCCACGTCCGGCCAACCGCCTCGCTCTGGGGTCCGAGCCCCTGTTGCCGGATGGCGAGCACCTGCTTCATCACCTCCAGGCTCTGCTCGGCTCGACCGGTCCGATAAAGCAGCGCTCCCTGATTCTCGAGCGCGCGCGCCACCAGCGGATGGTTGTCCCCGAGGTTGCGGCGGCGGATGGCCACGGCTTCGCTGTACAGCGAGTCGGCGCTGGCCACATCGCCCATGCGCGCGCGGTTGGCAGCGAGCTCCTCGAGCGCCTCGGAGCTCTCGAGCCCGCGATCGCCCGAACGGGCCGTCAACTGGATGACACTGGCGAGCAACAGCGAATCGGCCCCGGCGTAGTTCTCCTTCCAGTTGGCTTCGATGTAAGCCCGGGTGCGCATGATCGCCGGAGTGGCCGTGCTGACCGGGCCCTCGCCGCGCCGAACCAACCGCATCGCCGCGAGCGACAGCGTATCGGCCTCCGCGTAGCGGCCCTGCCGCGCCAGGGAAGCCGCCACTTCGTTCATGATGAGCGCCGATGTCTCGTGCTGCTTCCCGCCCGACTGTGCCTCGCTGGCCAGCGCTGAGCGGAACTGCTGCTCGGCGACTCCGTAGTTCGCGGTCTGGCTCAGGACCCGTCCGAGGTTGCGCTGAAGTCCGGCGACCAGATCCATTCGCGGGCTGGGTCCCTCGCCCAACCGCTCGATGCCCACGCGCAACAGGCTCTCGGCTTCGGCGTACTTGCCGACGCCGGCGAGCGCGGAGGCGACGGTGCCTCGAATCGCGTAGTCGACCTCGGGGTCGCTGCCCGCCCATTTGCCGATGCGCGTCTGCGCCTGCTCGAGAGCAGCGTCGAGCGTCACCTTGCCGCCCCCGCCCGACCACGGGTCGGCGGTGGTCAGCATGTCCTCCAGGAAGCGGCTGATGGCACCGGCCTTGGCGGCCTCGAGCCTCGCCAGCGACTGGCTCACTTCCGCCGCGGTCCGCGCGCGCACCGCTCCCGTGCGTTCCCGCACCGCGGTGGCCTGTTGCAGTTCGGCCTCGGCGCGGCGTTCCTCGGCCATGGCGCGTGCTTCATCCGCCTCCCGGCTGCGCGAGAGCGCCAGCGCCTCGGCGTACTCGGCGCGCGCCATACGCGAAGTCGCGAGCGCCTCGGCGCGGTTGGCGCGCATCGCCTCTCGCGTGCTGACCACGACTCCCGCCAGCAACACGACGAACGTCGCCGCCACGCCGAACACCAGCGCGCGGTTCCGGGCCGCGAACTTCTGGAACTGGTAGAGCGTGCTCGGTGGCCGTGCCAGAATGGGCTGCGACGAGAGATAGCGTTCCACATCATCGGCCATGGCTGCCGCGCTCGAATAGCGCCGCTCCGCGTCCTTCTCGAGCGCCTTGCCCACCAGTGTCTCGATGTCCGGATCGAGGCGGCGCGAGCCGCTCATCGTCAGGCGCAGCGAACGCGGCGGCTGCTCGCAGATGACGCGCACCGCTTCGAGCAGCGAGGTGCGGCTCACGTCGTAGGGCTTCGCATTCGACAGCATCTCGTAGAGGACCACGCCCAGTGCATAGACGTCGGTGCGCAGATCGATGGCATCCACGTTCCCGCGTGCCTGCTCGGGGGACATGTACGGCAAGGTGCCCTTGATGACCCCGACCTCGGTGACCTGCGTCGCCTGCACGTCACTCTCGGTGATGCGGGCCAGGCCGAAGTCCAGGATCTTGACGTCCGGAAGCCGCGCGCCCGAGAGCGTGTTGATGCTGGTCTCGCTGTTCGCCTCGCGCGAGATGATGATGTTGGAGGGCTTGAGGTCGCGGTGGATCACGCCGCGCTGGTGCGCGTAGTGGACCGCCTCCGCGATGCGCCGGAACAACCCGAGACGGAAGCGCACCTCGTCGGAAGTCATGACCCGTGTCCGCCGGGCGAGGAACACATCGAGATGATCGCCCCGCACCAGTTCCATCGCGAAGAAGTACTGGCCCTCGTTGGTGCGGCCGGACTCGTAGATGCCCCCGATGTTGGGATGGCGCAGGCGCGCCAGCGTCTCGACCTCACGTCGGAACGCGCGGACCGTGGCCTCATCGATCACTCGCCCGCCGCGAACGACTTTGAGCGCGACGAGTCGGCGCGGAAACGGCTGCTCGGCCTCGTACACGATGCCCATGCCGCCCTCGCCCAACTTGGAGAGAATGCGATATCCGCCGATCGAGTCAGGAAGCTCCTCCGCGTCCGCCGAGCGCTCCGCGCGATCATGCTCGCTGCGTCCTCGGTCAGGGCCCGCGATGGTCGCGGCATCTTCCATGCTGATGCCGGATCCCGAATCGGGAGGCGACGGCGGCACGCTGCTGCCTCTGGCGATGGGGTCGTCGGACAAGCGGTCCTCGGGTCTGATCCAGGGTGGGGAGCGGCAGGACGACGGCGTGCGCACGTCCTCGCGTCCGTCCGCCGAACAGCTCTCCGCGCGGGCGCTTCCAGCGTGGGATGCCTGAGCATCCCGATCACCGGAGGAGCAAGTCGGGGCTGGTGCGGGATAAGCCTACGGACTCCGCCGTCTCGATGTCCATGGTGATACTGCGGGGCGGAGCGATTCGGCGGAGTGATCCGGGGCTGGAATCCAGACGCTGCGCGAACGCGTGCTAAAGTCCCCTGCCGACTCCCGTGCGCACCGTCCATCCGTCCTTCCGACCAGGGAACCATCGCATGAGCCTTGCAGCCGGAACCCGCCTCGGGCCCTACGAGATCCTCTCGCCACTCGGCGCCGGCGGCATGGGCGAGGTGTTCCGGGCCCGCGACACGCGGCTCGGGCGCGATGTCGCCGTGAAGGTGCTGCCGCAGCACTTGTCGGCCAATGCCGAGGTCCGGGCGCGCTTCGAGCGCGAGGCGAAGACCGTCTCGAGCCTGAATCATCCCAACATCTGCACGCTGTTCGATGTCGGTCGAGAGGGCGAGACCGACTACCTGGTGATGGAGTTGGTGGAAGGCGGCACGCTCGCACAGCGCCTGCAGCAGGGCGCACTGCCCGCCGCGGAGGTGCTGCGCATCGGCGTGCAGGTGGCCGACGCGCTCGACCGGGCGCATCGCGCCGGCGTGATCCACCGTGACCTGAAGCCGGGCAACATCATGCTCACCAAGAGCGGCGCCAAGCTCATGGACTTCGGCCTGGCGCGCGCCACCGGCATGGCGGGATCTGTCAGCGGCAGCGGGACCACGATGGCCGCGCTCACGCAGTCGCCGACGGTGGCACAGCCGTTGACCGCCGAGGGCACGATCATCGGCACGTTCCAGTACATGGCCCCCGAGCAGCTCGAGGGCCGCGAGGCCGATGCGAGAAGCGACCTGTGGGCGCTCGGCTGCGTGCTGTTCGAGATGGCGACCGGCCGCCGCGCGTTCGATGGCCCGAGTCAGGCCAGCCTCATCGCCGCGATCATGCACGTGCAGCCGCAACCGCTGTCGCAGGCGGCGCCCGCCCTGCCTCCCGCGCTCGACCGGTTGGTGAGCGCCTGCCTGGCCAAGGACCCCGCCGACCGGGTGCAGAGCGCGCATGACATGAAGCTGCAGCTGGCCTGGATGGCCGAGGGCGTGGACTCGAACTTCGCCTCGGCGGCCCCGGCACTGCCGCTGGCGCGCCGTCGCCGCTGGCTGGTCCCTGCGCTGCTGGCACTCGCGCTCGTGGTCGTCGCCGTGGTCGTCACCACGATGCTCGCCCGGCAGCAGGCGTCGGGTGCGGATGCGCCCCAGCGATTTGTGCTCGGCTCCTCGGACCTGACGCCTTCCTGCACACCCATGGTGTCTCCCGATGGGGCCTCGGTCGTGTTCTCCGTGCGCGAGGATGGTAAGACACGGATCGTCCGCCGGATGCTGTCCACTTTCGAGGTGCAGCCGATCGCCGGGACCGAGGACGGGTACGCGCCGTTCTTCTCGGCCGATGGCCGATGGATGGGATTCCTCACCACGACGGCCATCCGCAAGGTGCCGATCGAAGGCGGCACCGCGCAGACCATCGTGAACACGCCGCGCGTGGACGCGGCCGACTGGGGCCGGGACGACTGGGTCTACTTCACGCCCCGCTCGGGCGGCACGGACGGTCGCACGGCGCTCGCTCGCGTCTCGGCATTGGGCGGTCCGATCGAGGTCGTCGCCCAACTGGACACCGCCTCGAATGAACGCGAAGCCTGGCTCCCCGAGATCCTCCCCGACGGCAAGACGGTGCTGGTCAGCATCCAGTCGAGCTCCGCGACCCCGTGGCGAATCGTGGCCTTCCGAATGGGCGGCTTCCGGCAGGTCGTGCTCGAGACCGGCTGGCTGCCCCGCTATGCCGGCAATGGCCACCTGCTCTATGTGGACAGCGAGTCCGATGCGGTGCTCGCCGCGCCGTTCGACGCCGGCAAGCTGAAGTTCACCGGCCCGGCCATGGCCGTGACCGAGCGCGCGGCCACCAACCACGCCTACGATGTCTCCGAGAAGGGCGTGCTGGTCTACGTGCCCACGACGGGCGCCGGAGCCGGCGAGGAGGTCGGCTGGATCGATCGCCGCGGCGTCTACACGCCGCTCATGGAGACTCGCGCCGACTGGATGCAACCGCGGGTCTCGCCCGACGGAAAGCGCGTGCTGCTGCGCAAATCAGGCACGAACTGCGAGCTTTGGGTCTATGACATGGGCCGCGGGCAACTCTCGCGCGTGGCACCCGACTCCGACAATCACGACGCGGTGTGGTCACCCGACGGAAGGAGCATCGCCTACCTGCAGAGCAGTGCGCCGGTACGCATGCTGTCGCTCAGCGTCGAGGGGCCGCGCGAGGTGCGCACGCTGGCCGAGGGGCTTGACTCCGGCTCACCGGAGTCGTGGTCGGTGGGGGGCGACCTGCTCGCCTACACCGTCACAGGCCGCACGACCGGCAGTGACATCTGGGTCCGCTCGATGCGCGAAGGTGCGGCGAAGCCCTTCCTCGCCACGCAGTTCCGCGAGACCTCGCCCGCCGTCTCGCCCGATGGCCGCTGGATCGCCTACTCGTCGGACGAGGCCGGGCCGCCGCAGATCTTCATCCGACCCCATCCCGACACCGGGGTCTCATGGCAGGTCTCGAGCGATGGCGGGGTCGGTCCGCTCTGGTCGCGCGATGGTCGTGAACTCCACTTCGTGAGCGGCACCAAGATGATGACAGCACGCATCGAGACCGAACCGGCGATCCGCGTCGGGATCCCCACCGTGTTGTTCGATGGCGGGTTCGGCGTGAACCGCGCACGGGACTACGACGTGGCGCCCGATGGGAGATTCGTGGTGCTGCGCCGCTCCGGCGAAGCCTCGCAGATGCGCGAACTGCGAGTGGTGCTCCACTGGCGCGCCGCGCTGAAGGAGCAGGTCGGCCGCAGCCACTGAGTCGCGCAGTTCTCCCTCACGCGTCCGCGCGGAGGGATGGTACCGTCGATGCTCGCGGTCACTCGATCCCGCCCCCTTCCCCTAAGCTGGAACGGACTCCAGGGAGCCTCTCCCCCGCAATGCCTCCCTTCGTCCCCAGCTGGCTGCCACTGGCGCTCTCGCTGCTGTGCGCGGACCACGTGCCCGCGCCGCGCCAATCGATCGCCCCCGCATACTCGAACGCTGCCACCGTCACATGGACGATCTCGGTCGCCGACGCACAGGGTCGCCCGCTCGAAGTGCGCGGCCGCGTCCATGCGGTCGGGGGCGGGCTCTTCCCGGTGGGACGCGACACGACGTTGCTGTCCCATCTCGGTGCGGGTGGCCACTTCTACATCGACGGCACCGCCTCACTGCAAGTGCCGCCCGGCGAATACGACTTGATGCTGGGCCGCGGCTTCGAGTGGAAGGCGCGCAGCATCCGCCTCACCGTGAACCGCGACACCACCACGACACACACGCTCACGCGCGCGTTCGACCTGCGCCCCGAGGGTTGGTACGGCGGCGAGATGTATGCGCACGCCAAGCATCCGCCGCTCGAATACCCGATCGGTCCCACCGAGGCGATGCGCGTGGCGCGCGCCGAGGGACTCGCGGTGACGCACTTCCTCGACCAATGGGAGGGCTTCACCGGCACGCCACACGCCACCTCCGACAGCGCGAACCTGCTGTAACGGTGCGCATCCCCGGCTGCTAGGTGCGGGTCCCGCCCGGACCGTATCGGCGATCCTGGCACAAGGCACGCGTCCAGGTCCGCGAACTGCTCGATGGCCGGCTCTTCGTCCTCCACCCACGGCACAACCTCCGACATCCGCCGCCCGTTCTGACATCGGCTCGGCCTCCGACATGTGCACGCGAGCGGCGGAACATCCCTGGCGTGCTCGCTTCTCACCCCAGGGACCGCCGAACCGCTTCGGTGGCGGGAGGACATGATCACTGACGCGTCAGGCGGACAGAGTCACTGACTTGCGACAGTGCCAGCTTCCGGGGGGAAGGTCATTCCCGCTTCTCAGCGCTCGAGCCGCACTATAGTTCGCGAAGTGGCGGCGCCGCTCGCCGTGCGCAGGCGTGCTAGGTGCACGCCCGGGCGCGCACCCAGCTGCTGCAGTCGGAGCGCGTGCTCCCCAGCTCCGAGTGAACTCCACCGCTGCCGCGCCACGCACCGACCTGCCACGTCGTAGAGCGCCACCTCTGCCCACGCCTCCGGCGAGTCGAGCAGGAGTCGCGTCTCGAGGGCGTCCCCTCGTTGCAGCGTGGCCGCGTGCAAGCGCGGAAGGCGTACCGCCGTGAGCGCGACGTCGAGCGTGTCCGAGATTGCTTCGCCACTCGAGTGCAACACGTAGCGCAAGCGACGGGCGCCGGATGGTAAGGCGTCGCGAAGGCGGACCGTGTTGACTCCAACGCGCTCGAGGCCCGCGTGATCGGCGAAGGCGGTCTCGTCGACGGCGCGAACTAATGAGATCGGAGCCTCGCCTGCGCCTGCCAAGCGCCACTCCGCCTCGACCCGGCCCTCATGCACACGATGCTCGATCACTTGTGCAGTCAGCAGAGTCGCCACTGTGCCATCTTCGATCCGGAAGCGAGCGTGGCGGACTCCGAACTCGCCCGCCCGCTCTTCTGTCCACGCGACCGTGAACGTGCCGTCGTCGTGCACGAGCAGTGCGGGTTCGCTGCGCGTTCCGACGCCGGGGCATAGCACCATCCCTGTCGAGGGCCAGCCTGCGAGATACTGGCCGGTGTGCGTGTCAATCGCGTTAGCATAGAGCGTGCCTGCGTGCGCCCACACCACGACCGCTCTCCCAGCCGAATCAGCCCCAATCAAAGGCGGGAGCGTGAGCAAGGGAACGATCGCTGAGAGCGGGACGACATCGGTCGACCAACCAGCCGGCCTCGTGCCACTGATGCTGCGTCCAAGAACGCCGATTTGAAGTTCGCCGGCCTGGTTGTTGATGTTGACAACTGCCGGAAGCAAGTAGTCTGACGATGTTGTCACTACCGCCTGCGGGCCGCGCCCGTAAGAGTCTCTGCCTGGCCGATTGGCGATTCCACTCGAGTACGGCAGGCCCTCCTCTGGCCAGCCAGGGGCAGTCGTTCCATCAGAGAGGAGCCGAATGAGCCGAAAGGCAGTGGGATACGGATACCTTCCGAACCACAGGGCGAAGCACCCTCCGGTCCCGTCGGGCATGACCAACAAGGATTGCCCCCTAGCCCGGACTATTCACGAAGCGTAGCGAACACGAAGGCCTCCGCATGGTAGAAAGGGCTTGTTCAGGGACCTTTCTCCAAGGACGGAGGCCTTCG